>DATJHN010000484.1:0-3622 GCA_035493915.1 Bordetella sp. | reverse complement strand
TATGGCCCGCATTACCGTTGAAGATTGTCTGACCCACATTCCGAATCGTTTCACGCTGACCTTGGCCGCCACCTATCGCGCCCGCGAACTGGCGCAGGGCCACGCCCCGCGGCTCGATAGCAAGGACAAACCCACGGTGACCGCATTGCAGGAGATCGCCAAGGGCCTGACCGGCGCTGAAATGCTGCGTAAAGTACCGACCTGAGCGCGGTCGGGAGGTGGCGCATGGCCTTCCCCGCACTGAAGTACGCTTCCACCGGTTTGCTCGCCGCGCTGCGCGCGGGTTCACGGCTGGGCCGCCGGCCACGCCGCAATTCCGGTAAAACCGCGCAGTCTCCCATCGCCGCGGCGGTCCAGCAGGCCGCCGAAAACCCGGCATCGGCGCCCATCGCCTCGCTGGCGCCGCTGACCGAAGTCATCAGTCAGTACCTGGATCCCAAGGACGTCGAACGCGTCCGCGAAGCCTACCGCTTCGCCGACCAGGCGCATCTGGGCCAGTTCCGCGCCAGCGGCGCGCCATACATCTCTCATCCGATCGCCGTCACGGAAATCTGCGCGGGCTGGAAGCTCGACGCCAACGCGCTGTCCGCCGCCCTGTTGCACGACGTCATGGAAGACCAGGGCGTCACCAAGCACGAACTGGCCGACCGCTTCAGTCCCGAAGTCGCTGAACTGGTAGATGGCCTGTCCAAACTGGACCGGCTGGATTTCGCCACCAAGGCCGAACAACAGGCGGAAAGCTTCCGCAAAATGCTGCTGGCCATGGCGCGCGACGTGCGCGTCATCCTGATCAAGCTGGCCGACCGCGTGCACAACATGCGCACGCTGGATGCGGTGGCGCCGGAAAAGCGACGCCGCATTGCGCGTGAAACCCTGGAAATCTACGCGCCCATTGCCCACCGGCTGGGTCTGAATCTGCTGTTCCGCGAGTTGCAAGATCTGTGTTTCGCGGCCATGTATCCCAACCGCTACCAGGTCCTGTACAAAGCCGTGCTATCGGCGCGCGGCAACCGCCGCGAAGTCATCGGCAAGATCGAAGACGCCGTGCGCGCCGCCCTGCCCGCGGCCGGCATCGAAGCCGAAGTCAGCGGCCGTGAAAAAACGCTGTACGGCATTTACCGCAAGATGGTCGACCAGAAAAAGACTTTTTCGGAAGTCCTGGACATCTACGGTTTCCGCGTCATCGTGCACACGCTGCCGGAATGCTATCTGGCTCTGGGTACCCTGCATCAGTTGTATCGCCCGGTGCCGGGCAAGTTCAAGGACTACATCGCCATTCCCAAGGTGAACGGCTATCAGTCGCTGCATACGACGCTGGTCGGCCCCTACGGCACGCCGGTCGAATTCCAGTTCCGCACGCGCGACATGCACCACGTGGCCGAAGAAGGCGTGGCATCGCATTGGCTGTACAAGGGTGCCGACGTATCGCTGAACGATCTGCAAAAGCGCACTCACCAATGGCTGCAATCGCTGCTGGACATTCAAAGCCAGACCGGCGATTCCAGCGAGTTCCTGGAACACGTCAAGGTGGACCTGTTCCCCGACGCGGTCTATGTGTTCACGCCGCACGGCAAGATCATTTCACTGCCGCGCGGCGCCACGCCGGTCGATTTCGCCTACGCCATCCATACCGACATCGGCAATCAGGCGGTGGCGGCCAAGGTCAACAACGAATTCATTCCCCTGCGTACGGAACTGTCCAGCGGCGACACAGTGGAAATCATTACATCGCCTGCCTCCCGGCCCAATGCCCAGTGGCTCAACTACGTGCGCACCGGCCGCGCGCGCTCGGAAATCCGCCATTACCTGCGCACGGTAAAGTACGCGGAATCCGTTGCCTTCGGCGAACGCCTGCTGGCCCAGGCCCTGCAGGAATTGCATCTTGCGCTGCCGGCCGCCGAGGATCCTGAATGGGAAAAACTGGCACGCAGCACCGGCGCCAGTTCGCGTGACGAAATCCTGGCCGATATCGGCCTGGGCAAGCGCCTGGCTGCCGTGGTCGCGCGCCGTTTCGCGCCGGAACACGAACTCATCGCCACCACGGCGGCGGCGGTGGACGAGATCACGGCGGCGCGCAGCGCGCCGATTCTGATTCAAGGCAATGAAGGCCAGGCGGTGCAATTGGCGCCCTGCTGCGGCCCCCTGCCCGGCGATCCCATCATTGCCGGCATGCGGCTGGGCCATGGGCTGGTCGTACATACCGTGGACTGCCCCGTCGCCGCGCGCCAACGCGCGCGCGAGCCGGAACGCTGGATCAATGTGGCGTGGGATACGCAAACCGCCAAGCATTTGTCCACGCGGCTGGACATTGTCACGCGCAACGAACGTGGCGTGCTTGGGCGGCTTGCAGCGGAAATCACGGCCACCGACGCCAATATCGTGCATGTCACCATGCACGACGACGCGGTGGCCACGGTGTCCTTGCACGTCACCGTGCAGGTGGACAGCCGCAAGCATCTGGCTCAAGTCATACGTGCCATCCGCCATGTACCGCAGGTACAGAAGATCGTACGTGTGAAGGGTTGACGGCGGTCGTCAACGAACGGTGTATGCCGGCCTGACAAACTGCTGCAATGAGGGATGGCGCCTGACGTCGCTGTCTCGAAGCGAACGGCAGAAAAAGCAGTGTATTTTGGAATACCGGTGACCCTTGGAACGCAGGTCCGCTATAAGTTCGGAGAGCAGCATATGCTCGTACGGACCGCGATCATTTAACTGTTCTATGGTCACCAGGTCATAGCGAGTCAGGCAATCCACGACCTGGGCATAGGTCTCGCCCTTGCCGCGCTGAACTTGAATCTTGCTTAGTTCGTAATCCACGAATGCTTCCCCGCCGGACCGTATTTCGAATGGACGGGCAGCGACCCTATCCTTTATGAAAGCCCGATCGACCAGGTGCGTGACGATCGGCGCGCAATCCGGCCCATAGAATTGCAGGGACGTCCCCCAAGGCACGATATTCCTTGCCCTCTCCAATGTGCGGCTGCCATGCGACGAAATAACAAGCTCGCTGTTCCGCCTTCCCTGCCATAGAACATATCTGGCGTAGTGATTGCTGGACACATATTTCCCTTCGGGCAAGGGTTTTGCCGGGAAAGTAGTAATCCTGGGAGCCCCGTAAGAGGGAGGCCTGGACGGCAACATCCGCTGAGGGGGCGGCGATATCAAACTGGAGAGACGCGGCTTGAATAAATAACTACCAGGCATGGTTAAGAGATCCCAATTAAAAGGCAGGCACCTATAGTGCGGGATCCCTCAACTTTGAAGAATATGAATATTCTGGTGAGAATGTATAGGCGGTTCTGTGCGTAAGCCATACCCTGCCCGCGGTACATCCTGCACTTTCGATCAAGCAACGTGCTGCAAAAAATCCTTCAGCCGTTGACTGGGCGGATTCGACAGCAGCTCACCGGGCGGCCCGTCGTGCGCGACTTTTCCGCCATCGATAAAAATCAGACGGCTGCCGACGCCGCGAGCGAACTCCATTTCGTGCGTGACGACGACCATGGTCATGCCCTCTTCCGCCAGGTCGCGCATTACTTTCAGCACTTCGTGGCGCAGTTCAGGATCGAGCGCCGAGGTCGGCTCGTCGAACAGCATCAGCTTGGGCTTGATCGCCAAT
>DATJHN010000483.1:0-15838 GCA_035493915.1 Bordetella sp. | reverse complement strand
AGCGCCGACAAATCGATGCGCGGAATCAGGACGTCCGTCGCCGCGCGCGAACCGCCCAGGCTGTCGCGCAATACATTGGCATAGAGCTGCGCGCAGGCCTGTTCGATCGGCGTGTTCAGGGCGGCCAGGCAAAGCGGTTCCCACAGCAGGCGCACGGCGGCCGGCGGCTGGCCGTGACGCCGCAGCAGCGCCGCGACGGTTTCGCCATCGGCCGTGTGCCAGTGGGCGCCGCGCAGGCCGCGCATCAGGCGTAGGCAGGCCATCCGGTCTTTCCAGCCCAGGCCGCGCGCCGACAACAACGCCACGGCGGCATGCAACGGTGCCGGCAGGCGCGGAGCAGCCAAACGGAAGCTCCCGTCCAGGCTGGCCAGGCACAGCGGCTGACGGCAAAACAAGGTGTCCAGGTCACGCCCCAGGCGTCGCATCAGCGCCAGCGTTTCGGTATATGCGCCCAGAAGAATGTGCTGGCCGTTGTCCAGCGGTGCATCGAAAACGCTGTATGAGCCGAGATTCGGAACGGCGTGCGCACCGCCATGCGGCGGATGCGGCACGCGCCGCGCGCGGCCACCGGGCGTATGCCCGCTTTCATACACAGTGACGTCGCAGCCGGCCTCGCGCAAGGCCATCGCCGCGGCCAGGCCCGCCCAGCCGGCGCCGACGACCGCGGTTTTCATTTCGACAGCCGGCGCACCAACCCGCGTCCGCCGCCTACCCAGGTGCGCCAGGCCAGCCACAGCTTGCGCACGGGCGTCAACGAAATGCGCTGATGCAGGACCTGCCAGTCGTCGCGTTCGATCTCGTCCAGCAGGGCATGGTAGATCGCGGCCATCATCAGGCCGGGTCGCTGCGTGCGCCGGTCGGCGTCCGGCAGCGCCGACATTGCTTCCTTGTACAGCTCGCGCGCGCGCGCCGCCTGAAAGGCCATCAGCGCACTGAAGCCGGGCGAATACTTGCCGTTCAGGATATCGGCGGCCTTGACCTCGAACTGCTGCAGCTCGTTGACAGGCAGGTAGATCCGGCCGCGGCGGGCGTCGTCGCCGACGTCGCGGATGATGTTGGTCATCTGGAACGCCAAGCCCAGCTTTTCGGCATAGACCAAGGTGGACGGGTCGGTGTAGCCGAAGATGGATGCCGACATTTCGCCGATCACGCCCGCCACATGCCAGCAATATTTGCGCAGGCCGGGCCAGTCCAGGTAGCGCGTCTGATCCAGGTCCATTTCCATGCCGTCGACCACCGCAAGCATGCGGTCGCGCGGAATGCCGTAGGCCTGCAGGTGCGGCTCCAGCGCGCGGGTCACGGGGTGTTCGGGCGCGCCGCCGTACAGGCGATCGATTTCGGTGCGCCACCATGCCAGCTTGATGCGCGCCACGGACACATCGCTGACTTCGTCCACCACGTCGTCCACTTCACGCCCGAAGGCGTACAGCGCGGTGATCGCGCGCCGCCGTTCCGGCGGCAGGAACAGAAAGGCATAGTAGAAGCTCGATCCGCTCTTGGCGGCCTTGTCCTGGCAATATTCGTCCGGAGTCATCTCAGCTATTCATGGTGCTACTACACATCACTGATCACGCAAGAAACAGGTGCGCCCCCGATCGGGGACGCCGCCGGAGCCGGCTTTGCCGGTCCGCCAGCGTCGCCCCCTTGAGGGGGAGCGCGAAGCGCTTCGGGGGTGGGCCACACCCCCCGGTCCGCCAGCGTCGCCCGTTGAGGGGGAAGCGTGAAGCGCTTCGGGAATGGGTTTCATCCCAAAGAGCGCCACATCATGACGCCCCAATCCTTCGCGCCCAGTCGCGGGCGATTCATGAACACGTCGTAGCGTACCCGCTCGATGCGTTCCAGTATACGCAGCCCTCCCTGGACCACCAGGCGCAGCTCCAGGCCGATACGGCCGGGCAGCCGGCGGGCCAGGGGCGCGCCGGAGTGTAACAGCGCCCGCGTGCGGTCGGTCATATCGCGCATCAGCGCTTCCCAGGCCGGCGTCAGGCGGCAGGTGGCCACGTCTTCTTCCGTCACGCCATGCCGGCGCAGCGCGTCCTGCGGCAGGTAGACGCGCTCCTTGCGCCAGTCGATATGAACGTCCTGCCAGAAATTGACCAGCTGCAGCCCGGTACAGATGGCGTCGGCGTCGCGCAGGTTGGCCGCGTCGGCGGCGCCGTACAGGTGCAGCATCAGCCGCCCGACGGGGTTGGCCGAACGGGAGCAGTAGTCCAACAGGGTGGCTTCATCGGCGTAGCGCTTGACGACCACGTCCTGTTCGAAGGCCGACAGAAGGTCGTAGAACGGCGTGATGGGCAACTGGTGATTGGCGATAGTGGCGGCCAGCGGGTCGAAGACCGCGGCCAGGGCCGGATCGGCCACGGGGCGGCCGCCCGGCTTGCCCTGGGCGATGCGGTGCAGTTCTTCGCGATAGGCAGCCAGGTCGGCCAGGCGGCGCGCGTCGTCCGCGGCGCCTTCATCGGCGATATCGTCGGCGCTGCGCGCGAAGCGATAGATATCGCCGACCGCCGCGCGCAGCCGGCGCGGCAACAGGATCGAGGCGACTGGAAAATTTTCGTAATGATCGACGGCCATAGCGGCGGATGGAAACCCGGTCCATGCAATGCCGCATTTTATGCCGTCAGTATGGTGAAGGGATGCGGTCTCCCAGTTCGGGATTGATCCAGGCGAAAGCGCAGGCGTTGAGCGCGAATGAAATCGTGTGAGTGCGGAAAAGGCGCGCGCTGCTCGAAGCCAGGGAGCGATCAGGTAGACTTAGCGGGCCTCAGGATAGCCGCAATGCCACGACCGATTTCCGTCACCATTTCCGTCTCCGCGCTGGCCGACAACCTGGCCGCCGTGCGCCATCATCTCGACCAGGCCGCGGCGTCCGCGTCCGCAACAGATAGAACGCAATGGGCGGCGCCGTCCATCTGGGCGGTGATCAAGGCGCACAGCTACGGCCATGGCACTCCGCAGGGCATGCAGGGTTTCGCGCAGGCCGACGGCCTGGCCATGCTCGACCTTGCCGAAGCCCTCGAATGCCGCGAAATGGGTTGGACCAAGCCCATCCTGCTGCTGGAAGGCTGTTTCGAACCGGCGGATGTGGATCTGGCCGAGCGCTACCACCTGACTTCCGTCGTCCACAGCGCCGACCAGCTGGACATGCTCGCCCGCGCCCGGCCGGCACACCCGCTGGACGTCTTCGTCAAGTTGAACAGCGGCATGAACCGTCTTGGATTCGCGCCGGACGCCTATCTGGCGGCCCACGCGCGAGCCCTCGAACTGCAGCGGCAGGGCATCCTGGGCAAGGTCGGGCGCATGACCCATTTCGCCAATGCCGACGGCCCGGCTGGTGTAGCGGGCCAGATGGAAGTCTTCCAGCGCGTCACCGGCAGCCTGCCCGGCCCGGTCAGCGTGTCGAATTCCGCAGCCACCCTGCGCTATCCGCAAATCGCCCTGGCGCGCGCCGGCGCGGAAAGCTGGGTCCGTCCCGGCATCTGCCTGTATGGCGCTTCGCCGTTCGCGGACGCCGACGCGGCCTCTTTCGGCTTGAAACCCGCGATGTCCCTGCGGTCGCGCATCATCGCCACGCAGGAGCTGCAAGCCGGCGATACCGTCGGCTACGGCAGCATGTATACGGCGGACGCCCCCATGCGAATAGGCGTGGTCGCCTGCGGTTACGCCGACGGCTACCCGCGCCACGCTGGTACGGGCACGCCCATCGTCGTGGCCGGCCAGCGCACCCGTGTGCTGGGGCGCGTGTCCATGGATATGCTTGCCGTGGACCTGACCCCGGTGCCCGACGCGGGCGTCGGCGCCCCGGTTTCACTCTGGGGCACCGACGGCCCCACGGTGGACGAAGTCGCGCAGGCGGCCGGCACGATCGGTTACGAGCTACTGTGCGCCCTGGCAACGCGCGTGCCGGTACGCACGACGGCTTGAGCTCGCGGCGGCGTCAGTCCAGGCGCGCGCCGGACGTTTCTATGACCTTCTTCCATTTTGCCGATTCGGCGTCGATCAGCGTGGTCATGGCCTGGGGCGTACTGCTTTCCGGCAGCACGCCTATTTCCATCATGCGTTTGCGCAAGTCCGGCGATTTCAACACGTCCACCACGGCGGCGTTGAGTGTCGCGATGACTCCGGGCGGCGTGCCCGCGGGCACCGTCAGGTAATTGACGGGCGATGCATCGAACCCGGGCAGCTCCTTGCCGATGGGCGGGACCCCCGGCAGCATGGGCAGTTCGGCGGGTGTCGTCACGCCCAGGGCCTTGACCGCGCCGGACTGTATGTAAGGCAAATAGAACGCGACGCTATCGATGGCGATTTCCACCGTTCCACTCAGCACGTCGCGCAAGGCGGCGCTTGTGCCTGCATACGGCACGTGATCGATCTGCACGTTTGCCATCGACTTGAACAATTCGCCGGCGAGATGGCTGCTGGCGCCGATGCCCGCGCTGGCGAAGCGGACTTCATGAGGATGGGCGGCCGCATATCCAATCAGCTCGCGCACGGTGGAGACAGGCAGGCGGTTTCCCACCACGAGCACGCTGGGCACCACCGCGAGTTCGGATACGGGAACCAGGCTCTTGCGCGGGTCATAGGGCAGGCTTTTCATCAAATACGGGTTGGTAATCTGCGGCCCGGGCGTGGTGTAGAGCAGGGTATAGCCGTCCGGTGTGGCGCGCGCGACCTGCGTCGCGCCGAGCGTGCCGCCGGCGCCAGGCCGGTTTTCCACGACGATGGGCTGTCCGAGCCGCTTGCCCAAGGGCTCCGCGATCATGCGCGCGGTAAGGTCGGCTCCGCCACCCGGAGTGAAGGGTACGATCATCCGTAGCGGATGGCTGGGAAAATCCGTGGCCGCCACGGCCGTTCCGGCCACGGCGAAGAGCGCCCACATGGCGGCAGCCAGTGGGAATTTCCGCATTGTCATTGTTGTCTCCATTGTCGTTATGCGTTGCATCGCCGCTTGCCGCGGCGCGTTCGGCGGGCGCCATCACATGCGCGCCTCGTCGAGGCGTCCCAAGATAACCTGTTTGCGCTGCCTTGCGCCGTAGCGCCAGGCACATAACAGCTTTGTGCTCCGGGCCAGTACCAGGGGCTGCCCAGGATTCCTAGACTGGCCGCACATTCAGGAATCAAGGGGTAGGCCTTGCAGCCGCTGTTATCGAATATCAAGGTACTGGACCTGAGCCGCGTACTGGCCGGGCCATGGGCGAGCCAGATCCTGGCGGACCTGGGCGCCGATGTGATCAAGGTCGAGCGCCCCGGCCGCGGCGACGATACGCGTTCGTGGGGACCGCCCTTCCTGAAGAACGAAGACGGCCAGGATACGGCGGATGGCGCCTACTTCGTCGCCACCAACCGAGGCAAGCGCTCCATCACCCTGGACCTGCAGACGCCGGAAGGCCAGGATCTGGTCAAGGCCATGTGCCGCGATGTCGACGTGGTGCTCGAGAACTATAAGGTCGGAACGCTGGCGCGCATGGGACTCGATTATGCGGCACTGTCGAAGATAAATCCGCGCCTGGTGTATTGCTCCGTGACCGGCTTCGGCCAAACCGGCCCGCGCGCGTCGGAACCGGCCTATGACTTCCTGATCCAGGCCATGGGAGGCCTGATGAGCGTCACCGGCGAGCGCGACGACAAACCAGGTGGCGGCCCGCAGAAAGTGGGCGTGCCCATCGTCGATCTAAGCACCGGCGTCTATGCGGCCCTCGGCATCGTGGCCGCGTTGCTGCGCCGCACTCAAACCGGGCAGGGCGAATATATCGACGTCGCCATGCTGGACGTGCAGGTGGGCTTGCTGGCCAACCAGGCGATGAATTTCCTGCTGGGCAAGCGCGTGCCGCGCCGTACCGGCACCGCCCACCCCAACATCCAGCCCCAGCGTACCTTCAGCTGCGCCGATGGCGACATCGTCGTCGTGGTGGGCAACGACGCGCAGTTCGTCACGCTTTGCGAGGTGATCGGCCAGGCGGCGCTGTCCCAGGACGAGCGCTTCGCCACCAACGGCCGACGCGTGAAGAACCAGGAAAGCCTGGATCCGATATTGGACGCCATATTCGCCAGCCAGACGCGTGAGCACTGGCTGGACAAACTGAAAAAGGCCGGCGTGCCGGCCGGTTCCATCAACTCCGTGCCGGAGGTATTCGACGACCCGCAGGTTGTTCACCGCGCCATGCTGCGCCATTTGCCGCATCCGGTGGCGGGCTCCGTGCCGCAGGTCATGAACCCCTTGCGCTTCGGCAGCGCCACCCTGCGCGTGGACCGCGGCCCGCCGCTCTTGGGCGAGCACACGGACGAGGTGCTGGGCGAACTGGGCCTGAGTGCGGAGCGGATTCAGGCGCTACGCGAAAGCAAGGTCATCTAAATATAAAAAAGGAGATCACCGTGAACATGCCCGAGTCTTTGACCGGCCCGTATACCGCCCTGGACGTGACGCTGGAGGATGGTGTGGCCATCGTCCTGCTGGCCAATCCGCCCGTCAACGCGCTTTCCACCGAAATGATGGTCGAACTGACCTGGTTGCTGGACCGCATATCGGAAACGCCAGAGGTGCGCGCGGTGGTGCTCTCGGGCCAAGGCAAGAACTTCTGCGCGGGCGCCGATCTGAAGAACCGTGCCGCCACGATCAAGGGTCCAGGTGATCTGCCGCAGCATTCGCGCCGCACCCGCGAGTGCTTCCACGCGATTCGCGAATGCGCCAAGCCGGTGGTGTGCGCCATCAACGGCGCGGCATTGGGCGCGGGCCTGGCGATCGTGGCATCGTGCGACATCCTGATCGCGGCCTCGAACGCCACCGTCGGCCTGCCGGAGATCAACGTCGGCTTGCTGGGCGGCGGCCGGCACGGCATGCGGCTGTTCAGTCATTCGCGCCTGCGCCGCATGATGCTGACCGGACTGCGCGTCGACGGAAGCGAACTCTATCGGCTGGGTATCGTCGAGGCCGCGCTGCCGCCAGAGGCCCTGATGGATGCCGCGATGGTGCTGGCGCGCGAACTGGCGTCCAAGAGCCCGCTTGCCTCGGTGCTGGCCAAGCAGACCCTGAACGCCATCGAGGACATGAGTTTGCGCGACGGCTATCGCTACGAGCAGGACATGACCGCCGCCATCGCCAAGACCGAAGACGCGCAGGAGGCGCGGCGCGCCTTCCTGGAAAAGCGTTCGCCCGTGTTCACGGGACGCTAGCCGATACGCCGCGAAGGGAGCGATCATGAGGAAATACCGCGCCTTCCTGGGTGCCGCGTTGGTTCTGGGCACCCTGTCGGCCACCGCCGCGCAGGCCGCCCAGCCCTGGCCCAGCCAGCCCATACGTCTGATCGTGCCTTATCCGCCCGGCGGATCGGTCGACAATCTGGCGCGGCTGCTGGCGCCGACGCTGGGCCAAAAACTCGGACAAACCATAGTCGTGGAGAACAAGGCGGGCGCCTCCGGCACCATAGGCGTGGAGGCGACCGTGCGCGCCGCGCCGGACGGCAGCACCTTTGGCTTCGGCGTCCCGGGCGCCATTGCGGGATTGCCGCACATCATGAAGGTGCCCTACGATGTTGCCAGGATTCAGTACGTTTCCCTGGTCGCGCGCATCCCGATGGTGTTCGTGGCCGACCCGGTCATCCCCGAAACGACATTGCCCGCTTTTATTGCCGCCGTGAAGAAAACCCCCGGCAAATACAACTACGGCTCGGCGGGCAATCTGACCACCCCACACCTGGCGGGGGAGCTGCTCAAGCAGCAAGCCGGCATCGACATCATGCACGTCCCCTACAAGGGCGCGGCACCCGCGCTTGCCGCGCTTCTGTCCCATCAGGTGCAGATGTTTCCGGGCGACGCCTCGGTTGTGATGGGCCTTGTCAAGGCCGGCAAACTGCGCGCCCTGGCCGTGGGCGGCGACGAGCGCTTCGTGGGCTTGCCCGACGTGCCCACCACCAAGGAGTTGGGCCTGCCCGCCGTACAGGTTGAATCCGATTACGGTGTGATCGCTCCTGCCGGAACGCCGGCAGACATCGTGCACAAGATGGCCGAGGCCATCGCGCAATCCCTGCGGGACCCCGTGCTGCGCGGCAAGATAATCGACCAGGGTGCGGTGCCGCAAGCCACCACGCCGGACGAGTATCGCGATCTGATGGAATCGGAATCGCGCAAGTGGGGCGAGGTCATACGCCGCGGCCACCTGGAACTGCAATAGGAATGGCAAGGACCCGCACTGCCCGGCGCCCGGTCCGCCGGGCAGCAATTGGCGGGCGGCTGCCGTATAGTGTGTGCGCCTATTCCTTCGCACAGCCACTATGCCTTCTGCCAAAGCCCTGGGCCCGGGGCTGGACCTGACCGCCGATCTCCACAAATGGCGCGCCTTTGTCGCGATCGCCGAACTGGGCAGCATTACACGCGCCGCCCTGCACCTGGATCAGGACCAATCCGTTCTCAGCCGCCGCATCAACGCACTCGAACGTGAGTGCAATGCGCGATTGTTCAACCGCACCGGCCGCGGGGTGCATCTGTCCGAAGTGGGAGAACGGCTCTTCCCTTTGGTGCAAGCCTTGCTGGAAGACGCGGAACGTCTGGAGCTCGAGGTCAACGGCCAGGCGCGCGAACCGGCCGGCGAAGTCAGGCTGGGGCTGTTGCCGTCCACGGCGCATCCCCTGATCCGCCGGTTATTTTCCCGGCTGCGCACACACTATCCCAAGGTGCACCTGAAGATATTCGAAGGTTCGAGCGGCCAGATCGAGGAATGGTTGACCGACAGCCGCGTGGACATCGCCATCCTGTACCGCTATGCCGAGACATGTCCGCCCGGCGAGACGCCATTGGGTTTCGTGGAGTCTTATCTGGTCGGCGCGGCGGGCGATGCGCGCACGCAGGCGGGCGAAATCCGTTTCGATGAACTCGACGGACTGCCCTTTATCCTGCCCGGAGCGCCCAATGGCCTGCGCAACACACTGGACGGTCTGGCGCGCGCCCGCAAGATCTCCATCGCGCCGCTGATCGAGGCCGACTCTTTGCCCTTGATGAAGTCCATCGTCCAGTACGAGAAGATGTACACGGTGTTGCCGATGCATGCGGTGTTGCAAGAAGTGCAGGAAGGACGCCTGAGCGTCGCCGCGCTGCGTGACCCCACGCTGGGACGCATAATTTCGATGGCGTACTCGCGCAGCAAGGGGCCCGGGCGCACCGTTTTGGAAGTGGCGGGGCAGATCGAAGCCCTGGCGCGTGAAATCGGCGGCGAGGGCGTCTGGCGCGTCAGCGAGTGAAGACCTTGCCGATAGCGGCGCGGGCAGGGATCCGCGTTACCCTGATTGGGGGCACGGTTCGATTGCGTCAGCGGCTAGAACCCGTACAGGCGGGCCGGGTTTTCCACCCAAACCTTCTGGCGCAGCGTGTCGCTGGCCAGCCAGTCCCAGGCCAGATCCACCAGCGCATCGGCCGCGGGCGCATTGTCGCCCATGCGCACAAAGGGCCAGTCCGAACCCCACAGAACCTGGTCGGGATTCGCGGCGGTGAAGGCGTCGTGCAGGTAGCGGGCGTCGGAATAATCGGGCGCCGTGCCCACCCGGCACAAGGTCAGCTTCATCCAGATGTCGCCGTCGGCCAATAGCCCGCGCAATAGCTGGAACACAGGGTCCTGCGGCCCGCGTGCCGGCACCAGGCTGCCCAGGTGGTCGATGACCAGGGGCAGGCCCAGGCGGGCCAGCGCCGGCAAATGCCGCGCGTATACATCGCACGGCGCCCACAACTGCGCATGCAGGCCATGTTGCTTCATGCGCGGAGCCAATGCCGCGACCTGGTCGAAGCCCACACTGCCTGGAAATAGCCTGCCCGCGGGGTCCCGCGCCTCAACGAAGCGCAGCCCGCGCACGCCGCCGTCGTATAGAGCCCGCAAGTGGGCGTCGCTCACACTCGCATCGGCGACCGCCACGCCGCGCAACCGTCCTTGCCCTTGTTCCAGCGCATCCAGCAAGGCCGCCGGCTCGGTGCCGTAAGGCGCGGGCTGCACCAGCACGCCGCGCTGCGCGCCCAGGGTCTCCAGCATGGACAGGTAGCGGGCGACCGGGGCATCGGGCGCGGCGTACGAGGACGGATGCTGCAGCGGGAAGCGGTCATACGGCCCGAACATATGGCAATGCGCGTCGCAGGCCTGCGCCGGAAGCGTATGGCGAGGCCATCCCGGCATGCGCGGTGTTTCCGTCGTTTCGGGAATATAGGGAACGGCGTTCCGATCGGCTGTCATCGGTCCTCCTTGCGCGGCAGCGGCGCCAGGTGGCTCAAGGCCGGCTGGCCTGGTTCGCCCGGTATGTCCAACGGGGCGGGGGCATCGTCCGGCATCGGAATTTCATGCGCGTTCAGCGTCATCGACACCATCGTGTAGTAGCCGATGACCGCCGTCAGCTCGACCACGCCCGCCACGCCCCAGTGCTCCACGGCGCGGGCGTATAGGGTTGGCGCGACCTGACCCGTTTCCTGCAACTGGCGGGCGTATTCGTAGACGATTTCATCGGCGTCGGTTTCGAAGGCCGGCACGCGACGCGCCAGGATCGCCTCCAGCACCGCGGGCGCGATGCCGGCATCCGCAGCTGCCTGCGCGTGGATGTGCCACTCGATCTGGCTGTTCCAGCGCCGAGCGGTGACCACGATGGCCAATTCGCTCACACGCGGCGGCAGGCTGGTGCCATACCGCAGCAGGGCCCCGAAGGCCTGCCAGCGCTCGGCCAGCTCGGGGTTGTGCAGGGCGGCGCGCAGCGGACCGACCAGCCGGCCGCGCGGGCCCGAGACGATGCGCTCATAGACCTGCCTTTGCGCGTCGCTCATCGTCTCGGGGGTGGGAAACGGAATACGGCTCATGTGTTGTCCTTTTTTCGATTCAACCCGCGCTGTCGTCGGGCTGGCTGCGCGCCACCGATGGGCGCTCGCAAAAGCCTCGGTGCCATGCCGCCAGCGCGGGATGGCCGTCGCGCCAGGGCTGGTCGGCGAACCGATAGTCCAGGTACGACAGGGCGCAGCCGATGGTAATCAGGCCCAGGTCGAACGGGGTTGCCTGCAGCGCGGGCGCTTCCTTTTCCAGGGTGGCCAGCACCGCGTTCACCTTCAACTCGAATGCGTCCAGCCATTCAGGCGTTTGCCGTGCCGGCGGCTTGTTGCGTTCCTGGCGATAGAGCAGCAGCACGTCCAGCAAGCCATCGCCCAGCGCCTGGCGGCGTTCGGCGGTCAGCCTCGCGCGAGGTTCGGCCGGCAGCAGGCCGGCGCCCGACAGATCGTTCAGGTAGCCGCAAATGACGCGCGAATCGTAAATCGCGGTGCCGTCGCCCAGTACCAGCGTGGGCAGCTTCAGGAGCGGGTTGTCGGGCAGCAGGTCCAGGTTGGGCTTGTCCATCGCCACCGGCGTGCGCACGCAGCTGACCTGATCTTCGATGCCAGCCTCGTACAGCACGATCATCACCTTGCGCACGAACGGTGAGCGCGGCGACCAATGCAGTTTCATTCAGACCTCCGGGAAATCGGGTTATGGCCAGTGCCGATCAATAGGGCCCCTGGCCCGACCGTACGGCCGGGTCATCGGCGGCATCGGGCGCCAGCATCTGGAACAGGTTGTTGGTGTGGGCGTACCAGCCCGCGCCATGCATACGGCCCAACAGTTGCAGGCCTGGCGTGTCCACATAGAATTTCTGCTGGTTCAGGATGGCTTCGTCACTCAGATACATCGCCACGACGTGCGCCAATACGATGACGCGTTGTGGCGCGGCCTCCAGGTGCTGCCATACCCGGCATTCCAGCGCCGCAGGGCTCTGGGCGATGCGGGGCGGACCCACCAGCAGCGAAGGCGCGGTGGTCAGGCCCGCGCGCGTCAATTCATTGACATCGGCGATATAGTCCAGGCTGGTCCGGTTCATCTGCTCCGCCAATTCCGCCGATGCGACATTGATGACGAATTCGCCGGTGGCCAGGATATTGCGCGATGTGTCCTTCAATTGCCCGCCGCGCGGCCCGATACCCAATGCCACGATGGGCGGGTCGCTGCTCACGATGTTGAAGAAGGAAAATGGCGCGGCGTTCAGCCGTCCCTGTGGCGATTGGCTGACGACCCACGCGATCGGCCGCGGCACGACCACGCTGGAGAGCAGCTTGAAGGCGTCGGTGGGTGCCAACTGGCTGAAATCGAAATTCATGGGCGTGTGGCCGCTTCAAGGCGGCAAGGCGGCAGGCCTTGCATCGATGTCATTTTGCCAGCAGCCCCAGCTTGTCCAGCAGGACCTGCATGTCCGCGCGGTCTTTCTCGACGTAGGCCTGCGCCTGTCCCGGCGCGAGCGCCATCAGCTCTATTGCCTGTTCCTGCACGACGCGACGGTAGTCCGGATCGTTGTTCGCTTCGCGGACGGCGTCGCTCAGGCGCTGCACGATGGCGGGCGGCGTGCCCGCGGGCGCGGCCAGGCTGTACCAGGTAGCCGATTGCGCTCCATGCACGCCGGCCTCGTCCAGGGTCGGAACCTGCGGCAATAGCGGCGAGCGTTTGTCGGAGGCATAAGCCAGCGGCAACAGGCGGCCTTGGCGTATGAAGGGGAGGCTGGCCGAAAGATTCAGCATCACCAAGTCCAACTGGCCGCCCACCGCGTCAGTGACAGCGGGCGATGCGCCCGGGTAGGGAATGTGGTTCAGCTTGATGTGCGCCGCTTGCTGGAATAGCTCGGCGCCCAGATGCGTGGCGCCGCCGGTGCCGGCCGAGCCGTAGCTCAGCTTGCCGGGCTCGGCCTGGGCGCGGGCGATCAATTCCGCCACTGTCTTGATACCGCGGGTCGGGTTCACGGCCAGCATGATCGGCTGCACAGCTACCACCGAACTGAAGGCGAAGTCCCGCACGCCGTCATAAGGGGTCTTCTGCATCAGCGGCGTGACCACATGGCCGGCCGAGGTACCCAGCAGCAGCGTATAACCATCAGGTTTGGCGCGCGCCACGAAGCCCGTGCCGATCGATGCGCCACCCCCGGGTTTGTTCTCGACGACCACGCGCTGCCCCAGCTGTTTCTCCAGCGCCCGCGCCAGGCTGCGCGCGACTACGTCGGCCGGTCCGCCCGCGGCGTAAGGGTTGACCATGGTAATGGCATGTTCGGGATAAGCGTCCGCCGGGCTGGCCGCCTGGACGGGCGGCGGCCACGCAGCGGTCGTCGCGATCATGGCCAGCGACGCCATCGCAAGGGCTATTCGCAAGTTGCCTCCAGTGTTTTTAGTGTTGTCTTGGTGGAGAGCATGGTATGTGGCACCGTAAACGCGAGCTATGCCGGCGCTGGCAAATCAGGTATGCAGTGGGATACTGCTTGCGCGACACGGGCGTTTACGGACCCGCGGGCGCGAAGCTGTACCGTAATGTGTCACGAAAAACCAAGACAGGCTGTCCGGTTGGTGGTCTACTCGGAAGTTTGCGGTAAGCAGGACGATGTCGAGGTAGATCATGAAAGATAAATGCGTGCTCGTAACGGGCGCCACCAAGGGAATAGGCTGGGCACTGACACGCCGCCTGGCTGATATGGGATGCCACGTGGTCGGCATCGCGCGTAACACCGGCGATGTCGATTTTCCCGGCTATCTGTATGCCTGCGACCTGTCGGACGCCGGCAAGACCGAGGAAACGCTGCGCGAAATCCGCGACAAGTTTCCGGTGGATGCGGTCGTCAACAACGTCGGCCTGGTGCTGCCCCAGCCTCTGGGCGCCATCGAACTGGCCGCGCTGTACAACGTGCTGGACCTGAACGTGCGCGTGGCCGTGCAGGTCGCGCAGGCCTTCGTCGAATCGATGAAAGTGCGCCGCTCCGGACGCATCGTCAACGTCGTCAGCCGCGCCATCCATGGCGGCTATGAACGCACCAGCTATTCGGCCGCGAAGAATGCGCTGGTGGGGTGTACCCGCAGTTGGGCGCTGGAATTGGCCGAATACGGCATCACCGTCAATGCGGTATCGCCCGGTCCCATCGAAACCGAGTTGTTCCGCGCCAGCCGGCCGGTTGGCAGCGATGCGGAAAAACGCATTCTGTCGTCCATCCCCATGAAGCGCGTCGGCTCGCCCGCCGATGTCGCCGCGGCCATCACCTTTCTGCTATCCGACGATGCCGGCTACATCACCGGCCAGGTCCTGGCGGTGGACGGTGGCGGCAGCGTCGCCGGCCGCTAAATTCGCCTAGCCGGTACACTGCCGGCATGGCCAAATCGCGAACCGTCTATGTCTGCGCCGAATGCGGCGGCACCAGCCTGAAATGGCAGGGCAAGTGCCCCCATTGCTCGGCCTGGAACACCCTGGAAGAAACCGTGGAAGCCGCCGCGCCGGCGGCCGCCGCATCCCATCGCTATGCGCCGCTGGCGGCATCCAGTCCCGTGCGCAGCCTGGCCGAAATCGAGGCGCGGGAGGTGCCGCGCCAGCCCACCGGACTGGACGAGTTCGACCGCGTCCTGGGTGGCGGCCTGGTGGCGGGGGCGGTGGTGCTGATCGGGGGCGACCCCGGCATCGGCAAGTCGACCCTGCTGCTGCAGGCCTTGGCATCGCTGTCGGAAACCACCAGTGTCCTGTACGTGACCGGCGAAGAATCGGCGGAACAGGTGGCGCTGCGTGCGCGGCGCCTGGACTTGAACACCGGCAACGTCAATCTGCTTGCGGAAATCCGCCTGGAAGCCATCCAGTCAGCGGTGACCGAGCAAAAGCCCGCCGTGGCCGTCATCGACTCCATCCAGACGCTATATAGCGGTGAGCTCACCGCCGCGCCCGGTTCCGTTTCGCAGGTGCGCGAATGCGCTGCGCAATTGACCCGGCTGGCCAAGCAGACGGGCATCGCCATCGTCATGATCGGCCATGTCACCAAGGACGGCGCCCTCGCCGGGCCGCGCGTGCTGGAACACATCGTCGATACCGTGCTGTATTTCGAAGGTGATACCCATTCGTCCTTTCGTCTGGTGCGCGCCTTCAAGAACCGTTTTGGCGCGGTCAACGAACTGGGCGTGTTCGCCATGACCGATCGCGGCTTGCGCGGCGTGGCCAATCCTTCCGCGCTGTTCCTGTCGCAGCATGATCGCCAGGTCGCCGGATCCTGTGTGATGGCCACGCAGGAAGGCACGCGGCCGCTGCTGGTGGAAATCCAGGCCCTGGTCGATGGCGTGCAGGGCGCCAATCCGCGCCGCCTGACCGTGGGACTGGAAAGCAATCGCCTGGCCATGCTGCTGGCGGTGCTGCACCGGCATGCGGGTATCGTCACGTCGGATCAGGACGTATTCGTCAATGCTGTCGGTGGTGTGCGCATTACCGAGCCGGCGGCCGATCTGCCGGTACTGCTTTCCATTATGTCGTCCTTGCGCGACCGTCCTTTGCCGCGCGGTCTCGTCGCCTTCGGCGAAGTCGGCCTGGCGGGCGAGATACGTCCCGCGCCGCGCGGCCAGGAGCGCCTGCGCGAAGCCGCAAAACTGGGTTTCAGCATCGCGCTGATTCCAAAGGCCAACGCGCCGCGCCAACCCATCGAGGGCCTGGAGGTGTGGGCAGTCGACCGTTTGGAAAATGCGTTGGACAGATTGAAGAACGCCTGACTTTGGTGCACGGCATGCAGACGCTTAAAGCAAGTTGCCGGCTTTCTGAAAGGCTATTGAAGGAAATACCGCATGCGGGAGCACCGAGTATTTCCAAATCGCAGATCATGCAATTTTTTTTACGCATGATGAAACCTTCGCGATAGGCTCTGCTCCAAGGCTGTACGGGAATCACGGCATACGCCGTGCCCGTGGGATGAGGCCACGTGGCCTTACTTAATCTGGAGTTTTTAAATGACCAATCGCTCCCGTATTGCTGCGTTTTTGTCCGCGTCTGCCCTGTGCCTGGGTTTGACCGCCGCGCCCG
>DATJHN010000482.1:0-16682 GCA_035493915.1 Bordetella sp. | reverse complement strand
CGCCGCATCCCGTATCGATCGCGCCACATCCGCATCCGTTGTGTAGGCCGACAGCGTCAGGGCACCGTGTTCGCGTGCATTGTCGCGCGCCAGCGCGATGCTCTGCGCGGTGCCATCCGTTTCCACGATGAACGCGATCGGACCGAACCACTCGCGCTGGATCGCCGGATGGCGCGCATCGGCACGTAGCAGCAACGGCGTGCGAATGCGCGCACCGTCGAACTGCGGATGGGTGACGGACCGGCTCTGCGCCAGTATCGGCAGGCCGAGATCGCGCGCTTCGTCGATACGCGCGAGCGTGGCGCCACTCTGGATACCGCCCAGCAGATCAGCCGCCTTGGCATCATCGGCGGTCAAGGCTTGCAGCGCCGTCGCGATGGCGCCAGCGACTTCGTCGAAACTGGCGCGGCCCTGCGCCGTACGGATACCGTCGCGCGGCACATGGATATTCTGCGGCGCCGTGCACATCTGCCCGCTGTATAGCGCAAGCGAAAACGCCAGATTGCGCGCGGCGGCCTTCAGGTCATCGACGGAGTCGACGATGACCGTATTGACGCCCGATTTTTCGGTATAGACCTGGGCCTGCCGGGCGTGCTGTTCCAGCCACTCGCCATTCGCCTTGCTGCCAGTGAAATCGACGATTTTCACCTGGGGATGCGTGGCCAGGACCTGCGCCGTGTCGTCGCCCGCGGCATGCGGCGCCAGCTGCAGCACGTCGGGATCGAAACCCGCTTCGGCCAGTACGTCCCGTGCGATACGCACGGTGATCGCCAGCGGCAGGATGGCGGTCGGATGTGGTTTGACGATCACCGTATTGCCGGTTGCCAGGCTGGCGAACAGGCCGGGGTAGCTATTCCAGGTCGGAAAAGTCGAGCAGCCGATGACCAGGGCGATGCCGCGCGGGACGACGGTGAACTGCTTTTCCATGCGCAGCGGATCCTGCTTGCCCTGCGGCTTTTCCCATACGACCTGTTCCGGGATGCGCGCCATTTCCTGCCACGCATAGGCGACGGCTTCCAGGCCGCGATCCTGCGCATGCGGTCCGCCCGCCTGGAAAGCCATCAGATATCCCTGGCCGGTCGTATGCTGCACCGCGTGGGCGATCTCGAAGCTGGCACGATTCAGGCGATGCAGGACTTCCAGCGCTACGCCAACCCAGGCCCGCGGGCCGGCGCGCCGCCACCCGGCCAGCGCGCGCGCGGACGCGGCCACCAGCTGTTCGGGCGACAGCCGGGGATAGCTGATATGCAGATCGAAGCCGAACGGCGACCGCTCGCCGCCCGCCAGGCGGCCCGCTCCGGCGATACGCAACGGAAAATCACCGCCGCGCAGGGCTTCGAAGGCCAGCCGTCCTTCTTCGGCCGCCGTCTCGCCGTAGTTGCGCGGGCTGGGAGATTCCGGAAAAGGACTCCAGTATTCACGGGTCGCGGCGGCCTGCACGGCCTGGTCCAACACGGCGCGGTGGCGGTCGAAAAATTCTGCGGTCACGGTAGTCTCCTCTATGTTTCTTGATCGAAATCCAGCACCAGCGTATCGCTGACCGGATAGCTCTGGCAGCTCAGGACAAAGCCCCGGGCGACCTCGTAGTCTTCCAGTGCGAAATTCGCATCCATATCCACTTCGCCTTCCACCACCTTGCAGCGGCAGGTGGAACAGACACCGCCCTTGCAGGAATACGGCAGCTCGACGCCCTGTGCCAGCGCCGAATCCAGCACGCTGTCGCGGTTCTTGTCGATGGTGAAGCTGCGGCGATGTCCATCCTGCACCACGGTGACACGGCATTGGGCCTGCCCAGGCACAGCCACGCCTTGCCGCGCCACGCGCGCGCCGCGCGGTGCGCCGAACAATTCGAACTTGATGCGCGCGCGGGGAATGCCCAGACGTTCCAACGTGGGGACGACGTCCTCGATCATGGTCTGCGGCCCGCATAGAAAGACGTAGTCGATATCCCGCGCCCGCAACCATCGCGTCAGCAGGCTTTCCACCTTGGCGCCGTCCAGGCGGCCATTGAACAATTCGACGTCCTGGGCCTCGCGGCTCATGACATGGCACAGCGAAAAACGCGCCATGTAGCGATTCTTCAGGTCTTCCAGTGCTTCGCGGAACAGGACGGAGGACGACGCGCGATTGCCGTAGAACAGGGTAAAGCGGCTGGCGGGCTCGGTGGCCAGCGCAGTCTTGATCAGCGAATACACCGGAGTAATGCCGCTGCCGACCGCGAACGCGACGTAGTGGCGCGCCTGGCCGGGTGCGAATTCGACCGTGAACTCGCCGTCCGGCGGCATGACGTCCAGCACTATGCCCGGTTTCAGTTCGCGATTGGCCCAGCTCGAAAACGTGCCGTCGTCCACGCGCTTGATCGCCACCCGCAGCGCGCCGTCGCCGGGCGACGAACAGATCGAATAGGAGCGCCGCAATTCCTCGCCAGCCACCCGCGTGCGTAAAGTCAAATACTGGCCGGGCCGGAACGCGAAGTCCCGCGCCAGCGCAGGCGGCAGATCGAAAGTCAGCACCACCGCGTCACGCGTTTCGCGCGCTACGTCGACGACCTTAAGCGGATGAAAGGGACTGGGCATGGCGCGCTGTGTCTTCAATGGGACTTGAAATAGTCGAAAGGCTCCCGGCAGGCATTGCAGCGATACAGGGCGCGGCAGGAGGTGGCGCCGAAGCCGCTGAGCATGCGCGTGTCCGAAGACCCGCACTGCGGGCACGGCACGACGGGCGCGGCTCGCCGCGCGATGCCGGACACGTCGATGGCGCGCTCCACGGGCGGCGCGATGCCTTCCCGCAGCAGGGCCTGCCGCCCTCTTTCCGTCAGCCAGTCGGTCGTCCACGCCGGTGCCAGGCGCGTGCGCACCGACACGGCGGCGATACCATGGCCGCGCAACGCGTATTCGATATCCTGCGCGATTTCGCGCATGGCGGGGCAGCCCGAATAGGTAGGTGTGATCGTGACCACGCAAACAGACCCTTCCCAGGCGATGTCGCGCACGATACCCAGGTCCATGACCGACAGAGCGGGCATTTCGGGATCGCGCACAACGTCCAGCCAGCGTGCGATGCGTTCCGGCGCGGCGTGCACTGGCTGGGCATGGCCCGGCGCTGCCGGCGCCACAGTCTCTACAGTCTCTACCATATGGCCCCCGGATAGGCGCGCTGCAGGAACTGCATCTCGGCCAGCAGAGGTCCCAGTGCTTCCGTATGGCGCCCCTGCCGGCCGCCGCGATAAGCGGCGTGGCGGGCCAGGTCTTCGGCCGGACACGCCAGCGTGGCTTCGTCCAGCACGGCGCCTACCTGGGCGATCCAGGGGCCCCGCAATTCCGCCAGGGGACAGGCGATGCCGCGCTGGGCTGCCTGTATATCGTTGGCGTCGTCGGCGAACAGCTCTCCCGTATAGGGCCAGAGATCATCGACGGCCGCTTGCATGCGCGCATGGCTTTCCGCCGTGCCGTCACCCAGCCGCACGACGATATCAGCCGAGCGGCGGGCGTGGTATGCAGCTTCCTTGACGGCCTTTTCCGCGATGGCCGCGACGCGCGGCTCGGACGAGGCCGCCAGCCGCTCCAGCAGGAAATAGTGCCAGGCATCGAAGAAAAACTGCCGGGTCATTGTGTCGGCATAACTGCCGTTGGGCCGTTCCACCAGCAGCGCGTTGCGGAACTCGTGCGCATCGCGCAGATAGGCCAGCTGGTCTTCATCGCGGCCGGCGCCTTCGGCCTCGGCGGCCAGCGTCAGCCACAGGCGCGCCTGGCCCAGCAGGTCCAGCGCCGTGTTGGCCAGCGCCAGGTCCTCTTCCAGGATAGGCCCGTGGCCGCACCAGGCGGACAGTTGCTGGGACAGTATCAGCGTCGTGTCCCCCATGCGTAGCGCGAAGTCGAACAGGCAGCGATCCATCGGAGCTTCCTACATGTGCTTGATTTCGTCGGGCATCGGAAAAAACGTCGGATGGCGATAGACCTTGCCGCGCGCGGGATCGAACAAGGTTTCCTTGTCCGCCGGATCGCTGGCGACGATGTCGGCGGCGCGCACCACCCAGATACTCAGGCCTTCGTTGCGGCGGGTGTAGACGTCGCGGGCATTCATGAGCGCCATTTCGGCATCGGGCGCGTGCAGGCTGCCGACGTGCTTGTGGGCCAGGCCATGCTGGCCGCGGATGAACACCTCCCAGAGAGGCCAGTCCTTGTCGTCCATGCGGAATCTCCCAACGGATCGCGGTGCTTCGGCGCCGGCTCAGGCGGCCTTGCGCAGGCCCTGTTTTTCAGCATGGGCCGCCATTGCTTGACGCACCCATGCGCCCTCTTCGTGCGCGCGCACCCTGGCCTGCAAACGCTCGCGGTTGCACGGACCATGGCCGTTCAACACGGCGCGGAATTCGGTCCAGTCGATTTCGCCAAAGTCGTAATGCCCACGTTCCGCGTTCCAGCGCAGTGCAGGATCCGGAATCCGCAATCCCAGGTATTCAGCCTGCGGAACCGACTGGTCGACCATTTTCTGGCGCAGCTCGTCGTTGGAAAAAAGCTTGATGCGCCAGCGCGCCGATCGGGCGCTGTTGGGCGATTCCGCATCGGGTGGCCCGAACATCATCAGGGCTGGCCACCACCAGCGGTCCAACGAGTCCTGGCACATGGCTTTCTGTTCGGCGGTGCCGTTACGGCACATCTGGATCAGCAGGTCGTAACCCTGGCGCTGATGAAAAGACTCTTCCTTGCAGATGCGCACCATGGCGCGCGCATACGGCCCGTATGAACACCGGCACAGCGGTATCTGGTTGATGATGGCGGAGCCGTCCACCAGCCAGCCGATCATGCCGATATCAGCCCAGGAAAGCGTGGGGTAATTGAAGATGCTTGAATACTTGGCCTTGCCGCTGTGCAGGTCGGCGATCATTTCGTCGCGCGACGTGCCCAGCGTTTCCGCCGCGCTGTACAGATACAGGCCATGTCCACACTCATCCTGCACCTTGGCCAGCAAAATGGCCTTGCGCTTGAGCGTGGGCGCGCGGGATATCCAATTGCCTTCCGGCAACATGCCCACGATTTCGGAATGGGCGTGCTGCGAAATCTGGCGGACCAGCGTCCTGCGATAAGCATCCGGCATGGCGTCGCGCGGCTCGATGCGCACGCCGGCGTCGATGCGCCGCTGGAATGCCTGCTCCGCCGGATCCTGGTCGCCGGCCGTTTTGATAATGCCGGGTTCTGGCGCGTGCGCATCCATGATGTTTTGTCTCCTGCATGCGCTCGACGGCGACATGACGTGGCTCGATTATTTAATACAGAATTTTGTCTGTCAAACGTATTTCTGTATCACATTTGATTTATGTATCATGTTGCGGTCGTCCATATCATCACCTCTGTTCCCCCACCATGGCCCCTGCCGCGTCCGCGCTGGACCGCCTTACCGCCCGCCTGATCCGGACCGACCCGCCGCGCGCCAAATCGCTGTGCGTCAGCCTGTTGGGCGACGCCATGGAACCGCATGGCGGCGCAATCTGGCTGGGCGACCTGATCACCCTGCTCCTGCCGCTGGGCATCAACGAGCGCCTGTTGCGCACCAGCGTTTTCCGCCTGGTGGCAGAGGGCTGGCTGCATGCCGAACGGCATGGACGCCGCAGCCTGTACCGCTTGTCGCCGCAGGGCGCGCGCAATACGGCGCATGCCGCGCAGCGCATCTATGGCGTTGCGGAGGCACCCTGGAATGGCGATTGGACGCTGGTGATCATCCCGCGCACGAATAGCAACGGCCTGGCCGAACGCACCGAATTGCGGCGCGCCCTGGAATGGGAGGGCTATGGCATGGTCGCGCCGGGAGTATTCGCGCATCCGCGCGCGCGGCCGGATGCCGCCGGCGGCATCCTGGAATCGCTGGGCATACCCGACAAGGCGCTGGTGCTGGCCGCGCGCGACCTGCCAGGTGTCGGCACCCTGCCGCTGACCTCATTGGCTTCGCAATGCTGGGATATGAGCGGACTGGCGGAGCAGTACCGTGAATTCATCCGCCAATTCGCACCGATGGAAAAAACACTGGAGTCGGCGGGCCTGGAGCCCGAAGGTGGCACATCGCCGGCGGCCGCCTTCGCCGCGCGCATGCTGCTGCTGCACCGCTGGCGCCGTATCGTGCTGCATGACCCGCAGTTGCCGGCCGGCATGCTGGCGGCGGACTGGCCGGGCCACGCGGCGCGGACACTCTGCCGCCGGCTGTACTGGGCGCTGTTCGACGCATCGGAAGCGCATCTGGAGGCGATTGCCGGCCATGCCGCCGAACACTATCGGCCGCTCGCGGCCGACGCGCTACGCCGCTTTGGCGGGCCGGCGCCGGAACGCCCTGGCGTCAAACCTTCAGGAAATGCTCGCGGTAGTGCTTGAGCTCTTCGATCGAATCGTGGATATCGGCCAACGCTTCGTGCCGGCTTTTCTTTTCGAAGCTTTTGTAGACATCCGGCCGCCAGCGGCGGGCCAGCTCCTTCAAAGTGCTGACATCCAGATTGCGATAATGGAAGAATTGCTCCAGCCTGGGCATATAGAGGAACATGAAGCGCCGGTCCTGGCTGATAGTATTGCCGCACAGGGGCGATTTTCCGGCAGGCACATGCTGCGCCAGGAAAGCGATCAGGATATCCTCGGCCTGGGCTTCGCTGGTGGTTGATGCCTTGACCTTGTCGATAAGCCCGCTTTTGCCATGGGTGGCCTTGTTCCAGCTATCCATGGCGTCGAGCAGGCTGTCGGGCTGGTGGATAGCCAGAACCGGGCCTTCCGCGACGATGGTCAGGTCGGGCTCGGTTACGACAACCGCTACTTCAATGATTCGTTCCTTTTCCGGATCCAGGCCGGTCATCTCCATGTCAAGCCAGACCAGGCGGTTCTCGTTCAGAGCCATATAATTTGCCTTTTAAAAATCCGATTTTCTCATATTGGTTTCCGGGGCCGGACCACTCATGCTGACACTGTTGTTCGTTGCACTGCTGCTGGTCGATATCAGCATCAGGCTCTGGCTGTCCACGCGGCAAATCCGCCACGTCACCCGCAACCGGAATCGCGTACCCGCCGAATTTTCCGACCGGATAGGCTTGGCCAGCCATCAGCGCGCGGCCGACTACACGGTTGCCCGCGTGCGGCTGGGAATGGTGGAACGCGTTTTCGATTGCGCGGTGCTGGTGGGCCTGACCCTGTTGGGCGGCCTGCAGGCGATCGACCTTTTCGCCGGGCGGCTCACCGATAACGATTTCCTGCACCAAATGCTGCTGCTGGTCATCACCGGCCTGCTGCTGGGCGCGCTGGAACTGCCGTTCACGCTATGGCGCCAGTTCAGGCTGGAAGCCCGTTTCGGTTTCAATCGCATGACACCCGCCCTGTTCGTTTCGGATGCGGTCAAGGGCATTCTGCTGACCGCCGTCATCGGATTGCCGCTGATTGCCGCCATCATCTGGCTGATGGGCAAGGCGGGATCGCTGTGGTGGATCTGGGCCTGGGGCGTATGGGTGGGATTCAGCCTGCTCACGCTGCTGCTGTTTCCGATGGTCATCGCGCCGCTGTTCAACAAGTTCACGCCGCTGGCAGACCAGGACCTATCCAATCGGATCCAGCAACTGGTGCAGCGCTGTGGCTTCGCCATCAATGGGCTCTTCGTCATGGACGGCTCGCGCCGTTCGGGCCACGGCAACGCGTATTTCACGGGTTTCGGCAAATCCCGCCGCATCGTTTTTTTCGACACGCTGCTGGCGCGCCTGAACGGCGACGAAATCGAGGCGGTGCTCGCGCATGAACTCGGCCACTTTGCCCGCCGTCATATCACCCGGCGCATCCTGGTCAGCTTTGCCGTCGCGCTGGGCTTCTTCGCGTTGCTGGGCTGGCTGGCCGGCCAACCGTGGTTCTACGAGCAACTGGGCGTCCTGCCGCGGCTGGACGGCCGCAATGACGCGATGGCTCTGCTGCTGTTTTTCCTGGTCGTGCCGGTGTTCACCTATTTATTCACGCCGATCGCCAGCTGGTATTCGCGGCGCGACGAATTCCAGGCCGATGACTACGCGGCGCGCCAAAGCTCTGCCGAGCAACTGGTGTCGGCCCTGGTCAAGCTTTATGACGACAATGCGGCAACCCTGACGCCCGACCCGGTTCATTCGGCGTTCTACGACAGCCATCCTCCGGCCGCGGTCCGCATCCGGCACCTGGCAGCGGCCGCCCGATGAGCCGCAAGGGTCGCCCTACCCGGTCGGGGCGCCAGGACGCCATGGTCGATACGCCGGTTGACGCTGGATCCGATAGCTTGGACGCGGAGGCGGACGCGCAAAGCCATGCGCAGAATAAAAATGACGGCGGCGGCGAACTTCGCCTGCTGGACGGCCGCATCGTGGCGGCTCATGGCCGGCACTATTCGGTGGAAATGGCCGACGGCACCTTGCGGCAGTGTTACCCGCGCGGCAAAAAGGCCGGCGCTGCGGTCGGCGACCGCGTGCGCATCGCACCGCAAGGGCGCGACGAAGGCGCCATAGAACAGATCCTGCCGCGCACCAACCTGCTTTACCGCTCCGACGACATGCGCTCCAAGCAGTTCGCGGCCAACGTCGACCGGCTGTTCATCGTGGTGGCGGTACAGCCCACGTTTTCGGACGATCTGGCTGGCCGTGCCCTGGCGGGCGCCTGGAGTGCCGGCATCATGCCGCTGATCGTGCTGAACAAGATCGACCTGCATCAAGGTCTGGACGAAGCGCGGGCACGGCTGGCGCCTTTGGCCCGACTGGGCGTTCCGGTACTGGAAGTCAGCGCCCTGGATGTCGAAGCCGCCCGTCGGACGCTGTTCCCGCAAATGGCGGGGCACGTCAGCCTGCTGCTGGGCCAGAGCGGAATGGGCAAGTCGACCCTGCTGAATGACCTGATTCCAGACGCCAATGCCGCCACCCGGGAGCATTCCACCGCCCTGGACATGGGCCGGCATACGACGACGAGCACGCGTCTTTATCATCTTCCCGAAAGCGGAGACCTGATCGATTCACCAGGCTTCCAGGGCTTCGGCCTGCAGCATCTGTCGCGCGAGGAAATCGAAAGAGGCTTTCCGGAATTCGCGCCCTATGCCGCGCAATGCCGTTTTTACAACTGCACTCACGAACATGAGCCAGGCTGCGGCGTGCTGCGGGCGTTGGCCGAGAAACAGATCGATCCAGCGCGCCACGCCCTGTATTTGCGCATCCTGCAGGAAAACGCCGCGGCACCGCGCTATTGAAATGGTGAATGGCGCCGCGATCGAACAGTTTGGTCGAACGGCATCATTCGGGCGCCTTATCCGACGCCGTCGGATCGCACAGCAGGTGATACAGATTGCGCAGCATCGCCGCCGTGGCGCCCCAGATGAAATACTTGTCCCACGGCATTGAGTAATAACGGCGCACGCGCCCGTCCGGCAGCTCGACGCGATGTAGCCGATGATTGGCCGGATCGGTGATGAACGACAAGGGGACCTCAAAGATGTCGGCGACCTCGAAAGCATCCGGGACGAGCTCGAAACCGGGACGCACCAGCGCGACGACGGGTGTTACGGAAAAGCCGGTCGACGTCAAATAGACGGGCATGGTGCCCAATACCTCTACCCATTCCGGCGCCAGGCCGGTTTCTTCCTGGGCCTCGCGCAACGCCGCCGCGATGGGGCTGGCATCGGTTTCTTCGATGCGTCCACCCGGAAAACTGATCTGGCCGGCGTGGTCATGCAAATGCGCCGTGCGCTGCGTCAGCATGACTGTTACGCCGTCCTGGCGCATAACCAGGGGAATCAACACCGCCGCCAGTACCGGCGGCCCTTCCCGTCCCGGATAGCGGGTATCGCCATTCAAGGGCAATTGCACGGGCCAGCCGCCCGGATGCTGCAACACGCGGCGCAACTCGTCCACCGCCAGCGCCTGCGGCGGCACGGCATGCAAGCCTTCGTTAGCGGCGACCCAGGGCTGGACTGCCGCATCGAAGGCGGGGCGAACGATAGGACGGCGCGGACGTGGCGAGGCTGGCTGGTCAGGCATAAGAGGCAAGGCGAGGCTAGGACGGCAAAACGGACGATACGATGGTGGCGGCAACCCGATGCTGGAACAGGATACTCCGGCTTGCACGAACCGGACTTCAAATGAAAAGGCACCCGCTCGGGGTGCCTTTTCTGCTGGGTGACCGACTGACGGCACCCCATGATCGCAATCAGGAGCCAGTAGACTCGGCGGCTTGGGCCGATTGCGCGGCAGCCTGGCGGCTTACGAGCTTTTCCTTGATGCGAGCAGACTTGCCCGAACGATCACGCAGGTAGTACAGCTTGGCGCGACGCACGTCACCGCGGCGCTTCACCTCGATGGAGGCGATCTGCGGCGAATACAGCTGGAACGTACGTTCCACGGCCTGGCCCGACGAAATCTTGCGCACGATGAAGGCCGAATTCAGGCCACGGTTGCGCTTGGCAATGACCACGCCTTCGAATGCCTGCACACGCTTGCGGGTGCCTTCGACAACGTTGACGTTGACGACCACCGTGTCGCCCGGGGCGAAGGACGGCAGGGTCTTGTCGCCGGTCAGGCGCTTGATTTCTTCCTGTTCCAGGATAGCGATAAGGTTCATGAAAACTCCGAAATCATCATGCCATGCGATTGTTATGGGATGGCCCGTTGGTATTGGCGTCGGGCCTGAGTGGAGGAAACCCCCAGGAGTACCTTGGAGGCAAACCGCCCACCGCGCATGCAGAGGATGAGACTGGCAAACCCGGCATTCTACATGAAATCAGAGGCTTAGGTAAACCGGCTTGCGTCAGAAACCCACAGCGGCGCCCAACCACATAAAGGCCGGAATCATGGCGCCCCACATGGCAACCAGCAGGATATCGACGATCATCTGGCCCAGGGTAACGTCCCCGGATACCGCCGATACAGCGGATACGGCAGAGACAGCGGATGTAACGGATACCGCGGCGGATACCGCGTCCCTGGGGGACAGTGGGGAGGATGCCTGAGGGCGCGCCAGAGACGGAGCAGCCTTTTCCACCGGGCAATGTATGGACGATAGGGACGATGGGGACGATGGGGACGATAGGGACGACGGGTGCCCTGCGGCAAGGCCATTCCGCCGCCCGTGGCGAAATGGCGACAACAACCGCTCCAATGCGCGGCGAGTGGGCGGTACCGGGGGAAATGGCCACTTGGTCGGGAACTGCTGTTCGGCTGCGAGATTCATGCGAGCGCTCCTTGGGAGACAACACTTAGTCGAATAGACCCAGCTGCCTCGCGGGCGCAGGTCCATGAGCAAACGCCGGCCCGGCGGAAGTTGATGAAAAAGGGGCCGGAGGAATGAATTGGTGGGTATCCAGTTGCAGGCGCTGCCGGTTGAGGCCTGCCTTTCGCACCGCCATGTCGAATCGCTGGCGCAACAGATCGGCCCAGATGCCGGTTCCCCGCATGCGGCTACCGAAACGAGGGTCGTTACGCTTGCCTTCCCGCATGTCTTCGATACGGTGCAAAACGCGATCCGCGCGGTCGGGGAAATGCGCCTGTAGCCATTCCTCGAAGACGGGCTTGACCTCCCACGGCAACCGGACCACGGTGTAGCTGGAGTAATAAGCGCCGGCCTGGGCGGCTTCGTCGATGATGCGTTCGAGGAATTCGTCGTTGATGAAAGGGATCATGGGCGCGGCCAGAACGCCGACGGGAATGCCTGCATCAGCCAGCTTGCGCACGGTCTGCAGCCGCCGCCACGGCGCGGAAGCGCGCGGTTCCAAAGTACGCGAGAGCTCGGCGTCCAGCGAAGTGATGCTGATGTACACCGCCGCCAATTTGCGGCTCGCAAGCTCCTGCAGCAAATCCAGGTCGCGTTCGATCAGCGAATTCTTGGTGACGATCGTCAGCGGGTGGCCGGTTTCCAGCAGCAATTCAATTACGCCGCGTGTCAGACGCCAGGTGCGCTCTATGGGCTGGTAGACGTCGGTAGCGGACCCGATATTTATCGGTTCGACACGGTATCCCGGACGGGCGAGTTCCGCGCGCAAGGCGTCCACCGCATTGGCCTTGGCGATGAGGCGCGTTTCAAAATCCAGCCCCGGCGAGTAGCCCAGATAGGCATGAGTGGGCCGGGCATAGCAATACGCGCAGCCGTGCTCGCATCCCCGGTAGGTATTGATTGCCCTGTCGAAAGGAACATCCGGGGAGTCGTTGCGCGACAACAACTTGCGAGCCTGCTCAACCGCGACACTGGTTATCGGGCGAGCAGCATCGTCATCGTCGTATACCGGATAAATAGGGACGAATCCCGCAGCTACACGAGGGACAGGCGCTGAGATGGCACCGGGCCCAGGCGCATCGGCTTCGTCGCGAGCCAGCGCCGGTTCGTCCGCCGGATCGGCCGCGCTGCGGTCGTCACGCTGGAAGCGGTGCCGAACATTAGTAACCGCACCCCGACCGCGCAAGGCGGCGGGGGCGGCAGCCGGGGACCCAGAACCGGCAAAAACGGAATGATCGGTACGTGCCATGGATGTACTGTACATCCATACAGTACTTTTGGCAAGAACCTGCCGCCTTTTTTTTCGGCGACGTCCCACTTTACCCCAAGTTCAACGGCCGCTGGCGGCAATTTCCGGGACTGTGGCTTTGCCGCAAAACCCGCATGAAATAAGGCTTTGCGGCCGGCGGCGTGGTAAAAGCGGGCCCCGCGCACCGGTCCCGGGCGGGTCAGCGCAGCATGCCGGCCGCGGCCGTTTGATGCGTGGACTCGTCGATCAGAATAAAGGCGCCGGTGGCCGCGACATCATCATAGCGATCCACAGTCAGCGGATCGCGCGTGACGATCCGCAGCGTACCGATGTCGTTCATCGCGAGCGTGCCGACCTCGCTATCGATCTCGCGCAGTTCGTGAATATCACGGCGTGTCGCGACCTCGCGGATCTTCGCCGTCGTCAAACGCGTGCCATGCTTCAGCAGATACCTGCGTGCCGGATTCAACGGCTGTGCATCCAGCCAGCACACTTCGGCTTCGAACTCTTTACCCACGCGCGCCGGTGCGGCGGCATGCGACAACACATCGCCGCGCGACACGTCGACGTCGCGATCCAGCACCACGATGACGGAGTCGCCAGCCGCCGCGGCGGCCAGGGCACGATCGTGCGCGCGCACCTCGACCACACGGGCCGCCACGCCCGAAGGTTGCACCAGCACCTCATCGCCGGACCGCAACACGCCGCTGGCGATGCGGCCAGCATAGCCGCGAAAGTCCTGGGCGCTACTACCGTCGTGGCGCACCACCCACTGCACCGGAAAGCGCAGGGGCGCATCGGCGCCGTCCTCCGACGGATCCAGCGATTCCAGCAAGGCCAGCAACGGCGGCCCGTCATACCAGGGCGTATGGGCGGATGGCGACACGACGTTGTCGCCATTAAGCGCGGACAGCGGCAAGGCATGGAAGTCCGCGATGCCGATGCGGTTAGCCAGATCGGCGTAGGCGTCGCGGATGCGCTCGAAGACCGTGCGGTCCCACGACACCAGGTCCATTTTGTTCACGGCGACGACGATGTGGCGAATGCCAAGCAGGCGCGCGATGGTGCTGTGCCGCTTGGTCTGCGGCAGCAGGCGGCCGTCGACGGCGCGCGTCGCGTCTATCAGGATCACGGCCACGTCGGCCGTCGAGGCCCCGGTAACCATGTTGCGCGTGTATTGCTCGTGACCTGGCGCGTCGGCGACGATGAACTTGCGCCGCGGCGTGGCGAAATACCGGTAGGCCACGTCGATGGTGATGCCCTGCTCGCGCTCGGCCTCCAGGCCATCCGTCAGCAAGGCGAAGTCGATGCCATCGCCGGCCACGCGCTTGTACTTGGCGCGGGCGATGGCATCCAACTGGTCCGCGTAGACGCTTTTGCTGTCGTACAGGAGCCGGCCGATCAGCGTGGACTTGCCGTCGTCCACGGAGCCGGCGGTAATCAAGCGGATAACCGCCGTTTCGCCCGAGGGCAGGAAGGATTCGTTGACTGCATTCATGCTTTGCTCCCGGCGCGGCTTCAGAAATAACCTTCTTTCTTGCGGCGTTCCATCGACGCCTCGGAGGTCTGGTCATCCATGCGTGTGGCGCCGCGTTCGGTGATGTCGCTCAGCGCGGTTTCGGCGATGATGGTCTGGTTGTCGGCGGCTTCGGATGCCACCGGGCAGGTGCAGGAGATATCGCCGACGGTACGGAAACGCACCGACAGGGTTTCCACCTGTTCGTTTTCCAGCGGAGGCGTCAGGGGCGTGACCGGCACCAGCAGGCCGCGCCGGCGCACGACCTGGCGCTGGTGCGAATAATAGATCGACGGCAACGCCAGGTTTTCGCGGGCGATGTATTGCCAGACGTCCAGCTCGGTCCAATTGGAAATCGGGAAGACCCGCATGTTTTCGCCGCGGTGCACGCGCGTGTTGTACAGGCTCCAGACCTCCGGACGCTGGCCCTTGGGGTCCCATTGCCCGAACTCGTCGCGAAAGGAGAATATGCGTTCCTTGGCACGCGCCTTTTCCTCGTCGCGGCGTGCTCCGCCGATGCAGGCATCGAAACCGAATTCGGCGATGGCCTCCAGCAGCGTGACGGCCTGTGCGGCATTACGGGAATCGGTCTCCTTGCGCAGCACTACCGAACCGCGCGCGATCGAATCCTCGACGCTGCGCACGATCAGGGATTCGCCCAGTTCCGCGGCGCGGACATCGCGAAACTGGATGACTTCCGGAAAATTATGGCCCGTATCGATATGCATCAACGGAAACGGGAAGCGGGCTGGACGGAAAGCCTTTTCCGCCAGCCGCAGCAGCACGCAGGAATCCTTGCCGCCGGAAAACAGCAGGACCGGCTTTTCGCATTCAGCCGCGACCTCGCGCATGATGAAAATGGCTTCGGATTCCAGCCAGTCGAGATGGCTGCGGGTTTGGACGATGGACATGGGGTTTTCTCGATTGCTTCCGGGTAATTCGCTTCAGGCCTGGACGGGAGCATGATTGCCGGCGTGCAGCCCGCATTCCTTGCTGTCGGAGGATTCCCACCACCAGCGCCCTGCCCTGACGTCCTCATCCGGGCGGATGGCGCGGGTACAGGGCTCGCAGCCGATGGATGGATAGCCGCGGTCGTGCAGGGGGTTGTACGGGATGTCCAGCGCACGGATCGCGCTCCAGACATCGTCTTCGCTCCATGCCGCCAGCGGGTTGAACTTGTACAGGCCGAACACGGTGTCCTGCTCTTCTTCGGGCAGCGTGCCGCGCGTCGCCGCCTGCGCGCGCCGCTGGCCGGTGATCCAGGCCCCGCGCCCGGACAAAGCGCGGGTCAACGGCTCGACTTTACGGATGTGGCAGCAGGCCTGGCGCAGTTCGCGGCTTTCATAAAAGGCGAAGGCGCCGTGCGCCGCCACATGGACCCGTACGGCATCCTCTTGCGGCCGGTACACCGTGGGACGGCGGCCATAGCGGCGTTCGATTACGTCCAGCATGCCCAATGTCTCGGTATGCAGCCGGCCGGTGTCAAGCGTGAAGACCTCGATGGGCGCGCCGCCGGTATGAATGGCATGCGTCAGCACCATGTCTTCGGCGGCCAGCGAAGATGCCAGCGCCGCGTCGGGATAGCGGGCGGCGATATCGGCCAGCCGGTGCAGCAACTCGGTCCAGCGAGCGGCGACATCGGTTTCTGGATGGAAATCTGACGCGGTACTGTTCATGATCTATCGGGACATACAAAAAAAGACGGAGCGGGTGCTGGCATTCAGGCGGCCGACGGGAATATCCGGCCCCGGCGGGGGCGCGCCAACAGCATCGCGCCTTCTTGCAGCTTCAGGCCGTGGTATTCCTCTTCGGAAAGTTGAGCTTCCAGCAAGGCGCCATCGTCGCGCTGCAGCTCCAGGAAAGCGCTGGGGCCGGCCAGGTAGGCATGGTTAAGCTTGACGGCAATGCCCTCGCTTGAAGGCTTATAAGGCACGACATCCAGTTCATGCGGCCGCACATAGGCCACGGCGCGCTGTTCATCCAGGCCATCGAACGTCGGCGCGGGCAGCGTAATCCCGCTGACGCGCCATAGGCCGCCGGCGGCATAGCCTTCGATCTGGTTAACGTCGCCCAGAAAGCCGTAGACGAACGGCGTGGTGGGATGCGTCCAGACATCGCGGGGCGTTCCCACCTGTTCGATGCGTCCTGCGTTCATTACGACCACGCGGTCGGCGACTTCCAGCGCTTCTTCCTGGTCGTGGGTCACGAAGACGCTGGCGACATGCAGTTCGTCATGCAGGCGCCGCAGCCAGCGACGCAATTCCTTGCGCACCTTGGCATCCAGGGCGCCGAAGGGTTCGTCGAGCAGCAGGACGCGCGGTTCGACCGCCAGCGCGCGGGCCAGCGCGATGCGCTGGCGCTGACCGCCCGACAATTGCCCCGGATAGCGATCGGCCAGCCAGTCGAGCTGGACCAGGTTCAGCAACGCATGCACTTTTTCCTTGATGGCCGCTTCGTTGGGACGCTGGCCACGGGGTTTGATGCGCAAGCCGAAGGCGACATTCTCGAATACCGTCATGTGGCGAAACAGCGCGTAATGCTGGAATACGAAACCGACCTGGCGCTCGCGCACGTGCACGCCCGTGCTGTCCTCGCCGAAGAAATAGATGCTGCCGCTGTCAGGCGTTTCCAGGCCGGCGATGATGCGCAGCAAAGTGGTCTTGCCGCAGCCGGACGGTCCGAGCAGGGC
>DATJHN010000481.1:0-4315 GCA_035493915.1 Bordetella sp. | reverse complement strand
AGATTGCCGTGCGACAGCATCGCGCCCTTGCTGCGTCCGGTGGTGCCGGACGTATACAGAATGGCCGCGAGGTCTTGGGCCGCGCGCGTGACTGTCTTGAAGGTCTGGGGCAGCTTGCCCGCCGCGTCCAGCAGCGTGCCGGTGCGATCGTCATCCAGGGTAAAGACATGCGGTACGCCGGATTTTTCCGCAAGGCGCTGTATCCACGGCAGGTTGGCGCTGGAGCACACGACGACGGACGGCTCGGCATTGTCCAGGAAATAATCGATCTCGGCTTCGCGATATGCCGTATTCAAGGGCAGATAGACCAGGCCCGCGCGCAGCGTGGCCAGATACAGGAGCAGTGCCTCCGGCGACTTTTCCACCTGCACGGCGACCCTGGCGTCCTTGGGCAGATCCAGCGACTTCAGCAGATTGGCCAGGCAGGCGCTGGCCTTGTCGATGTCGTCCCAGGTATAGCGCAAGGTTGGCGTTTCGATCGCGACCAGGCTGCGATCTCGCGGAAAACCCGTTTCGAGTACCGCGTACAGATTGGCATTGCTCACTCTCTTCAGTCTCCAGTGAATGTCGGCGCTTCGCCCGCCAGGAAGGCGCGCACGCCTTCCCGATGGTCGCGGCTTTCCGCATAAGAAAAAAAACGTTCGTATTCTGCGTCGCTGAGCGGCTCGGCGTGCGACAGGCGCGCCGCCATGTTTTTGTTCAGGCGAGCGGCTTGCGGCGCGCCGGCCAGGATACGGTCGATGCAGCGGCGTATGGCGCCGTCCAGATCGGCATCGTCGACGACACGGGTCAGCAGGCCCTTGGCGTGGGCTTCTTCGGCGTCCAGGATGCGGCCTTCCAACAGCAGTTCCAGCGTCACGGCGCGTCCCGCCACGTCCAGCAGGCCGCGCATTTCGTCCGGCGCCATCGGAAAACCCAGGCGATTGATGGGCACGCCCAGGCGCGCCGTCCGCGCGGCGATGCGCAGGTCGCACTGGCAGGCGATTTCCAGGCCGCCGCCCACGCATACGCCATCGATGCGGGCGAGCACCGGATGCGGGCATGCCTGGATTGCGCGCAGCGCGGGAGCGAGCACTTCGCGGTGGTAGCGCACGACGGTGGCGGTGTCGCGCCGTTCGTGGGGAAATTCGCGGATATCGGCGCCCGCGGCGAAGTGGCCGCCCTGGCCCTGCACGATCACGCAGCGCAGCGCGGGATCGGCGGATAGTTCGCCGAACAGGCGCGCCAGCTGGCCCCACATCGCCACCGTGATCGCGTTCATGCGTCCGGGGTGCGACAGGACAACGCGCGCGACGGCGCCTTCCCGTTGGCAAAGAACGCGCCCGCCGCCCGTGGGCGGCGAGGACTGCGTATCGAGCGGCGGAGCGGCGAGTGTCATGTCCCTTATATTTTTATTCCGACCCGCCGCCCTGGAATCGGCCAGCGCGTGGCTCTCCAGCGTGAACAGGCCCTAACCCATACGGGCAATAAGGCGGCTGACGGCCGGCTTGCCGGCATTCAGCCGGCTCAGATTATCGTCCAGCGCATCCAGCTCGTACAGGTAGTTCACCATCAGGGCGGCGGATTGCTCCAGCCCCTTGGACGAGCGGTCGGCCCCCCAATTGATGCGTTCGATGCGCGCGCCGTTGCCCAGATGGAAACGCGCCACGGGGTCCAGTGGCGCCCCGGCTTTCATCGATTGCAGATAAGCCGCGGCCAGCTTCATGCCGGCGCGCTGCACGACCTCGCCGCCGCCTCGGGGGGTCGACGCCGCCTTGCGCAGCCGCGCCAGCCAACGCGCGCCATCGGGCACGCCGCGGCGCGCGCGCTCGCGCTGCCTGTCCCGCACGATGTCTTCGACTTCGCTGGCATTCAGCTTGGCCAGCCAGTCGGAGAAACCGGGTATTGGCGACAGGGTGGCAAAGGATTTCAGCTTGGGCAGCTCGGACAGCAGCTGGTCGACCACCCGCTTGAGCAGGAAGTTGCCGAAGCTGATCCCGCGCAAGCCCGGCTGGGTATTCGAAATCGAATAGAAGATCGCCCAGCGCGCCTTGTCCAGGTTCTGCGGCGGCTGCGTCGTATCGAGCAGCGCCTGCACGTCGTCGGCCATATGCGGCGCGAAGGCGACCTCGACGAAGATCAGTGGCACATCGGGCATTTGCGGATGGAAGAACGCGTAGCAGCGGCGGTCTTCGGCAACGCGGTGCTTCAGGTCGTCCCAGGACTGGATCTCGTGCACCGCCTCGTAGACGATCAGCTTTTCCAGCAGCGACGCCGGCGTGTCCCACGTCAGCCGGCGCAGATCCAGGAGACCGACGTCGAACCAGGCGGAAAGCAGGCTTTCCAGCGCCTTGTCCAGCGACTGCAGCCCCGACACCTGCTTGCGCCAGCGCAGCATGTCCGCGCGCAGGTCCACCAGGAAACGCAAACCGTCGGGCTGATTGTTGAAACGGCGGAACAAGCGGCCATTGGCTTCGTCCGGCTGTTCCTGCGCCGCGCTGGCCGCCGCCAGCAGGGCCAGCATGGCGCGCCGCGCCTTGCCTTCGGCCACCGTATAGGCCTGGCACCACGCGTGGGCCAGCCGGTTGGCCGCCACGTCGGTCAGGCGGGGCGCGAACAGCGGCCGCAGGGTGGCCTGGTCAGGGAAGCGATCGCGCTCCCACAGGCGGCCCAGGCGCGCCATCAGGCCGGCTTCCGCTTCGGGCTTGTCGGCATCCGCATCGGGCGAAGGCGGTGTAGTGACGAGAGCACGCCGTGGCATGGCCTTGTCAAGCAGGCGCGTTGCGCGTGCGGGAACGAGCGGTTCGGGGACGGGCATGAACGAGCTCCTTGGCGGTAGTAAGGGCGGACGCGCCGGACGCGGCCGCCGTGGATCCGGTTTGCGCGCGGCGGTCCAGCGTGTGCAGCGCGTCCAGCTGGCGCAGCAAATGCTTGCGCGCCACGGCTTCGGCGCGTTCGGGATCGTGATCGCGGATCGCCGCGAATATCGCCATGTGTTCCGCACAGGAGGCGCTCATGCGCCCCGGCAGGATCAGGCTTTTGTGGCGCGACAGACTGAGCACCTTGCGCAGATTGCCGATGGTGTCGGACAGCCACCGGTTATCGGCCAGCGCCTGGATGGCCTCGTGTATGACGTAGTTCGCTTCGTAGTAGTCGTCGACGCGCCCCGCGGCGGCATGTCCCTGCAGGGTTTCATGCAGCGCGGCCAGGTGGCGGATATCCTCGGGACCGGCCTTGCGGGCCGCCTCGAAGGCGCAGCGGCCTTCCAGCATGGCCATCAAGGGAAAGATGTCGTCCAGGTCGCGCATGGACAGTTCATTGACGAAGCATCCGCGGCGCGGCTCCAGGCGCACCAGCCCTTCGCTGGCCAGCAGCTTGAGCGCCTCGCGCAGCGGGGTGCGGGAAATGCCCAGCTGGGCGGCGACGCGAAGTTCGTCGACCCATTCCCCCGCGGCCAGCGTGCGCGACCGGATCATTTCCCGCAGGCGCTCGGCGGCTTCCAGATATAACGCCTGGCGCACGATGCGTTGGGGCGGTTCGACGGCGGTGGCGACGGTCATGAGGGGCCTGTCCGGGACAGAAATGGGGGCCATAATTCATAATTATGGTGTGTCCATCTTACACCCGGCACGCGGTCGCGCAACCTTCGTTTGGATGAGTGGCGCTATGGACGGCATGAGGGCCGCTTCAGGAGTTGATGAGCACGCAAACCTTGCGCACGTTCTTTGCGTGCCCCGGGGCCGAGCCAATCACGGTGCAAATGGCGGCAAGGTGCGGACAGAACTTGCCGGGCGCCCTTCTGAATACAGATGACGCCTTGCCGTCCGTCGTTGTGTAATAGACGCCCTAGATCCGAGTTGAAGGGCCTCGCCTGTGGCATGGCTGTTAACCAGCACAGCCCGGGGTAAGGCCAAACCGCGGGGATTTCAATGCCGCCAAGGTCCTGGAACGAAACCGAAGACCAGCGGCCGCCCGTTGGCAGGCCCCCTGCGGACAGTGTCCGTTTTGCGGCGAGCTTGCTCAGCGCGGCGCTGATCATTACCGGCCTGTATTACGGACGGGATGTTCTGATTCCTCTGGCCTTCGCCTTTTTGATCAGCTTCGCGCTCAGCCCACTGGTGGCCTGGATGGTACGCGTGCACCTGCCGCGTAGTGTCTCCGTGGTGCTGGTGATGGCGGTGCTGTTTATCGTCCTGGGCTGTTTTGCCCTATTGCTCGGCACACAACTGCGCGCCTTGAGCCTACAGTTGCCCGCCTATCAATCGACGATGCTCGAAAAGTTGGCCAATCTGCGTTCGGAACTGAATGCCCCCGGAATATTCGACCCCGCCATCGA
>DATJHN010000480.1:0-5250 GCA_035493915.1 Bordetella sp. | reverse complement strand
CGGAACGGCGCATCGGCCTGGGCACGCACCTGATAGACACGGCCGAAGCGATTGAAGTCGTTCACGTACAGCGAGCCCAGGTAGATCTGCATGGTGTCGAAGACGTCAGTCACCGACACGCCCAGCTGCTTGGCCTTGGCACGATCCAGGTCCACGTCGAGCTGCGGCACATTGATCTGGTAGCTGGTGAACATCGGGCCCAACGCGGGTTCCTTGGCCGCGGCCTTCATGAACGCTTGGGTGGCGTCGTTAAGCGCTTCGTAGCCCAGCGCGCCCCGATCCTGGATTTGCAGCTTGAAACCACCGACCGTGCCCAGTCCCGACACCGGCGGCGGCGGGAAGGTGGCGATCGTGGCGCCCTTGATCTGTGAGAACTGCGCATTCAAGGTGGCGGCGATCGCTTCGGCGGATTCTTCCTTGGGGCGATCCTTGGACGGCTTGAGCACGGAGAACACCAGTGCGCTGGACGACGAGTTGGTAAGCCCGTTGACGGACAGGCCGGGAAAGGCCGGTACGTTGATCACGCCTGGCACCTTCATGGCGATCGCGTTCATTTCGCGAACCACTGCTTCCGTGCGTTCCAGCGAGGCGCCGTTGGGCAGCTGGACAATGCTGACCAGGTAATCCTTGTCCTGCGCCGGAACGAAACCTCCCGGCACGATCCGTCCCACCAGCACGGTCGCGGCCAGCAGCACGCCATACACGGCCAGCATCGCCATCTTGCGGTTGATCACGCCACCCACACCGCGGCCGTAAGTCTCCGAGCCGCGCTGGAACAGCTTGTTGAAGGCGGCGAAGAAACGGCCCAGCACGCGATCGATCAGCAGCGTCAGCTTGTCCTTGGGATCGTGATGGCTCTTCAGCAGGACGGCCGAAAGAGCGGGCGACAAGGTCAGGGAATTGAACGCCGAGATCACGGTCGAAATCGCGATCGTCATGGCGAACTGCTTGTAGAACTGGCCCGTCAGGCCCGACATGAAGGCCAACGGTACGAACACGGCGACCAGCGTCAACGCGATCGCGATGATGGGACCGGAAACCTCCTGCATCGCCCTGTAGGTCGCATCCCGTGCCGACAAGCCGCTGGCGATATTGCGCTCGACGTTTTCCACCACCACGATGGCGTCGTCGACCACGATGCCGATCGCCAGCACCATGCCGAACAGCGACAAGGCGTTGATCGTGAAGCCGAAGGCCAGCAGCAGCGAGAAAGTACCGACGATGGACACCGGCACGGCCAGCAGCGGGATCAGCGAAGCGCGCCAGGACTGCAGGAACACGATCACGACTATGACCACCAGCACCACGGCTTCGAGCAGGGTATGGATGACCGCATCGATGCTTTCACGCACGAACTGGGTCGGGTCGTACTTGACGCCATAGTCCACGCCCTGGGGCATGTCGGCCTTGAGCTCTTCCATGGCGGCGCGCACGTCGTCGGAGATCTGCAGGGCGTTGGCGCCGGGCTGCTGGAAGATGATCAGCTGGACAGCCGGCTTGTCGTCCAGCATGGCGCGCAGCGCATATTCCGCGGCGCCCAATTCCACGCGCGCCACATCCGACAAGTGCGTCACCGCGCCATCGGCGGAGGTTTTCAGGATGATGTTGCGGAAATCCTCTTCCGTCTTCAACCGGCCCTGGGCGTTGACGTTGAACTGCATCGCCACGTTGCCGGGCATGGGCGACGCGCCGATGGAGCCGGCGGCCGCCTGGACATTCTGTTCGCGTATGGCGTTCACCACATCGGTGGCGGTAAGGTTCTGCGACGCCACCTTGGCAGGATCCAGCCAGACACGCATGGCGTAATCGCCAGAGCCCCAGATCACTACTTCACCCACACCGGGAATGCGCGCGAGGCGATCCTTGACGTTGATCAGCGCGTAGTTGCGCAGATAGGTCAGGTCATAGCGATCGTTCGGCGAGAACAGGCTGACGCCCATGGTCAGCGTGGGCGAGGACTTGACGGTACTCACACCCAGGCGCTGCACGTCCTCCGGCAGGCGGGGCAAGGCTTGCGTCACGCGGTTCTGCACGAACTGCTGGGCCTTGTCCGGGTCCGTGCCCAGCTTGAAGGTAACGGTGGTGGTCATATTGCCGTCGCTGTTGGCCTGCGACTGCATGTACAGCATGTTTTCCACGCCGTTGATTTGTTCCTCGATGGGCGCGGCAACGGTTTCGGCGATGACCTTGGGATTGGCACCGGGATACTGGGCGCGCACGATCACGGACGGCGGGACGACTTCGGGATACTCGCCGGTGGGCAGCATCTTCAATGCGATCAGGCCCGCCAGCACGACAACCGCCGAGAGCACGCCGGCAAAGATGGGCCGGTCGATAAAGAATTTGGAGATATTCATGATGGACTCCGGATACTGGATCTTCAGACGGCTGGCTTGGCAGGCGCCGTAGCCGTGACTGGGTTGGCCGGTGTTGCGGCCACCGGTGTGTCCGCTACAGGCTTGCCGTCGGTCATGCCGACCAGGCGCGGCTGGACGGCCTCGGTGGGACGCACGCGCTGCATGCCGTTGACGATCACGCGTTCGCCCGGCTGGAGACCGGCGGTGACGATGCGCATGCCTTCGTGCTCGTTGCCGAGCATGACTTCGCGGTACTGGACATGGTTGTCCTTGTCGACCACCAGCACGAAGCGCTTGGCCTGGTCGGTGCCGATGGCGGCCTCGTTGATCAGCACGGCCTGTTGCGGCGTACCGGCGCCCACCTTCACGCGGGCATACAGCCCCGGCAGCAAGGCGTTGTCGTCGTTGTCGAATCTGGCGCGGACGCGGATGGTCCCCGATTGGGTATTCAACTGGTTGTCCACCGAGTCGATGCGGCCCATCCGCGAATAGCCGTCTTCATTGGCCAGGCCCAGATACACCGGCGTCGCCGACGAACCGCCCAGGCGCAAGTAGCGCAGGTAGGTTTGTTCGTCCACGTCGAACGAGGCGTAGATGGGCGACTGCGACACGACGGTGGTCAGCAAGGGCGCGTTGGCGCCGGACTGGACGATGTTGCCGACCGTCAGCTCCGCACGCGATACCCGTCCCGCCACCGGCGCCGTCACCTGCGTATAGGACAGGTTGATGCGGGCCGTGTCGGCCGCGGCCTTGGCGGCGCGCAGGGCGGCATTGGCTTCCATCGACGCATTGCGCTTCTCTTCGAAGTCGCGGCGCGCTACGGCGTTGTCCGCCAGCAGGCGCTGACTGCGCGCGAATTCGGACGAGGCGTAAGCCACGCGCGCTTCGGCCGAGGCTACCTGGGCCTGGGCGCGCTCCAGCTCGGCCACGTAGGGCTGCGGGTCGATGGTGAAGAGCAGGTCACCCTTCTTCACGATGGCGCCGTCCTTGAAATGCACGGCGACGATCCTGCCGGAGGCCAGCGGCCGGATTTCGACTTTGTCGATGGCCTCCAGGCGGCCCGAATATCCTTGCCATTCGGTGATGCGCTGGCTGACAACGTCCGCGACGTCGACCGCGGTGGCCGGTGCCGGCACGCTGGCGGCGTGGGCCTCGATGATGCTGTGATGGTACTGACCCGCGCCCACACCGGCGGCCGTGATGAACATGGCGCCGAGCAGCAGGGACAACCGTTTGCGTCGGATAAGCATGGAAAACTCCTGGGATAGGAAATGGCGGTTACGGGAGGTCCCGGTCCGCGCGGTGTTCAAGGTCGGAACGAATGCGCCGTAGCTCGCAGGCCAGGGCATCCACGTAGTCGTCCGTGTAGCCGCGGTCCGCAAGGGCGAAAGAAAGCTGGAAAACGTAGTCGGCGTTGCTGCCGTTGACGCCGGACGCGGCGGCGATCAGCGGCGCCACGGTGGCGATGGAGGAATCCGCATCGAACTGCGGGCGCTCGCGATCGGCGACGAAGGCCAAGGCATGTACTTGATGGCCGTCCGCCAGGTTCACGCGCAGCCAGGTGGGCAAGTAGGCACCGGAGACCATCTCTCGCACCCACAGCATCGGCAGCTCTTGGTCGAGCTTGTCGGCGTCGATGCGGAACGCCACGCCTTGCGTGCGGCCGCCGGGCTCCAGGGCCAGCATGCGGCCCGGCACCTCGTTGCTGGCCCGGCCCGCAACCATGCGCAGGCAGAAGCTGCGATGCCAGCCTTCCAGTACGGCGGCTTGCTGGGAATCGAAGTCCAGCAGCGGATTCCAGATCAGGGAGCCATAGCCGAACAGCCATACGTCGCTGCCGGCGGGACGCACGCGCATTGTTTCTTCGAGCGAGCGCAGGATGCGTTCGCGGGGCCAGCGCCACGCTTCGGGGAGATCCGTGAACTGCTGCAGGTATTCACCCGAGCTGATTAATTTCCTGGTCAACATGCTTCTGCCTCGTTTCGCTTCTGCCGTTGGAATCGGTGGGTTCAGGGCCTGTCTGGCATCACGGCCATCGCCGGCCCGAACGATGAAACGGAGTATGACTTTCGCCATATCTTTGATAAATTGGCGAAAATGACTTTCTTTGTCGCTTTGGTGGAGACAATGAGCGAACGGGCAGACGCAGCGATACCGGAGATCACCGCCTTCGCGGCCGTGGCGCAGACGGGCAGCTTTACCAAGGCCGCGGAGAACCTGGGCACCAGCAAATCCAATGTGGGCAAGGCCGTGCAGCGCCTGGAAGCGCGGCTGGGCACCAAGCTTTTCCAGCGCACGACACGCGCGGTGCGGCTGACCGAGGATGGCGAAACCTATCTGCAGGCGGCCCAGGTGGCGCTGGACAGCCTGCGGGATGCCGAACAGGCCCTGGCGGCACGCCGCGATGAGCCGCTCGGTCGCGTGCGCATCGATTTGCCGGCTGGTTTCGGGCGCCTGCTGCTGCCCAGCTTCGTGGATTTGCGCCAGCGCTATCCGAAGATCACGCTGGAGGTCGCACTGACCGACCGCATGTCGGATGCGGTGGGCGAAGGATGGGACATCGTCGTGCGTATCGGCATACTGCCCGCCGATAGCGAAATGACGGTGCGCAAGCTATGCGATTTGCGGCTGGGCCTATATGCCGCGCCGCGGTATCTGGAGCAGCGCGCGCCCATCGATGCCGTGTCGGAATTGAGCGCGCATGATGCGGTGATCTTTCGTGGTCCCACCGGGCGCTTGCGTCCGTGGACGGTTCAGGATGGCGATATCGTTCGCGAAATCTCGCCTTCGCCAGTCATGGTGTTGGCGGATGGACAGGCCCTGGTGGAAGCGACCATCAATGGCCTGGGTATTTCGCAGATTCTCGATCGCGTCGCCCGGCCGCATGTGGAAG
>DATJHN010000479.1:0-4232 GCA_035493915.1 Bordetella sp. | reverse complement strand
CTGACAACGCGCTGGTTTGCGCGGCGACGGGCAGGTTGACACGCCGTGTAACGGTGCGCGGTTGCGACTGGATGCCGGCCTGCGCTAGCCTTGACCGGTTCGCCGCCGTTCGCGCGGCCCCCGTCAGGAGATCACGCCATGTCCCCCACACTATCCACGCCCGTCTGGTTCATCACCGGTTGTTCCACCGGATTCGGTCGTGCGCTGGCGCTTGCCGTGATAGCGCGGGGCTGGCCGGTGGTGGCGACCGCGCGCGACAAGAGCCGTATCGCCGATCTGGCGGAACAGGCGCCCGACCGAGTGCTGGCCCTGGACCTGGACGTGACAGACGCGTCCGCCATCGAAACGGCCGTGCGCGCCGCGCAGGACCGTTTCGGCCGCATCGACGTACTGGTCAACAATGCCGGCTACGGCTATCAATCCACAGTGGAAGAAGGCGTCGAAGCCGAAATCCGCGCCCAGTTCGACGCCAACGTCTTCGGCCTGTTCGCCATGACGCGTGCCGTGCTGCCCGGCATGCGGGAACGGCGCCAGGGCCACGTCATCAACATTACCTCGGTGGCTGGACTGGTCGGCTTCCAGGGGTCCGCGTACTACGCCGCATCCAAGCACGCCGTCGAAGGCTTTTCCGATGCCCTGGCGGCGGAAGGCGCGCCCCTGGGCATCCAGGTCACCTGCGTGGAGCCGGGGCCGTTCCGCACCGACTGGGCCGGCCGTTCCCTGCGCCAGACGCCCACCCGCATCGCCGACTACGCCGACAGTTCCGCCAAGCGCATGCAGGCCACGCGCGAAAACAGCGGCAAGCAGGCGGGCGATCCCGATCGCGCCGCGCAAGCCATCATTCACATCACCGAAGTGGACAAGGCGCCGCGGCATCTGGTGCTGGGCGCCTTCGGTGTGAAGGCAGTCACGGACAAGCTGAAGGAACGGGTCGAGCAGATCGAAAGCTGGCGCGAAGCCGGCCTGGCGACGGATTTTCCCGCGCAGGCCTGAGCGGACGTCTCCGGTACATGCAACGCGTCGCGACGATCGCCCGAGGTCGATATTTCAATCCACGATAAACAGCGTGGCGCCCGTCGACGTCGACGACTGGTGGGCTTCGGCGGCGTCGGCGACCTGATAGCTCATGCCGGGCCGCAGCGTGAACCGGCGCCCGTCTTCCAGTTCGGTGTCCAGCGAGCCCGCCATGCATAGCAGGATATGGCCCTTGCTGCACCAATGGTCCGCCAGGTAGCCCGGCGTGTATTCGACCATGCGCACTCGGATGTCGCCGAATTGCCGCGTGCGCCACAGCGCCTTGCCGGTCGTGCCGGGATGTTCGGTCGGTTCGACGGTCGACCAGTCTGTCGTGCCGAAGGGAATGTCGGAAAGCTTCATTATTGGGTATCCGGCGGGGCGGGCGACGTGCTCGCGGGGTTTCTACGTCATTGTTCTTTATCATTGTAGGACCGCCAGGCTATAGCGGATGTCCGGTGCTCCCCGCAGTCCGGTCACCGTCCCGTGGGCATCCGCCGCCAGCGCAAAGGCAGCCCTGATGCGGCTGCGGGCGGGATCCAGCTTGACCGTACCGGTTTGCTCGACAGCGGACAATCGGTCGATCGCGGGCAGGCTTCCAGCGACGGGCCGACCGCTGGTCAAAGGCCGACTCGCGACTGAAGGCCTGTTATCGGTCACAAGTACCCCCTTGTTCCTGGGCTGGCGGGAGATCGTGCGCAACTCCATGTCCGCAGGTCGTGCACCGATCAAAGGCAGGCTCGCTATCCCCGCCCAGGTCAGGAGTGTCTCGATGCTGTATTGGCCATCTGCCTCTCTCCGTACTCGAAAGTTCGTCGCATCGGGCGCGACAGTCGGAAAGCGCGCGCGCAATCCATTCGACAAATGCAATGGATAGCCATCCGGAAATTCCGCGAGCGCGGCAGCGAAGGCATCGGGCGGGCCGCGATGCATCCATTGCGTCAAGGCCGGTACGGCCGCGCCGGCCAGCTCGCGCAAGGCATGCATGGCGGCGCCCAGCGCGGCAAGCCGCGCGTCCTTGTCCAGGCGAGTCGAAAAGTCCGCGCTGTGTACCGAGTGCCCCCGCGTGCTGACTCCTTCCACCGCCAGCGCCATGCCGGGCCGATCGAGCATGTCGTGCATGAACTTCTCGCTGACCAGGAACCACGTTGGAGTGCCGTCGGTCGCATACAACCTGACGGATCTCGAGCGCGGCAGGCCGCCGGCGGGCGGGGCGGCCAGGTACTGTTCGAACAAGGCATGAAGCGGGCGTGCGATGCAAGGCCTTGCTGTCTGCGCCGCGTTGTTCCACTCTATGCTGAATTCCCCGGCCACGGCCGCGCGCAATGCGTCGTCATCGACGACTTCCATGGTCTGCGTGGACTGCGTATGCGCGAGCACGGCATTGCCGCCGTCAAGATTGGTGATGCTCGCGTACAGATGCCGTTCCAGGTGCCACGCCATCGTCAGCGTCGCCATGCACACGTTCAGCCGCGCGACTTCTTCGTGCGGCTGGAATGCGGACCATTCGGCCAGCATGTACAAGGGCCCGCACAAGGTTTCACCCGTGATGCCGCGCTCCCGCATCATTATGGGGTTTCGATGCGCATTGTTCGTATCGCCACGACGTGCCAGACGATCGATCGCCGGCCGCAGCGCGTCATGGGCCAGCTCATCGTTGCTATCGGCGGAGATTTCTTCGCCCATGGCGGCGCGACGGATATTAAGCCTGACCAGGATGTCCGCGGCGTCGCGCAACGCACCGTAAATCTGGGCAGTTCCAGCGCCGGTATCCAGCAATGCGCCGATCAGTGTATCCATCGCATTGCTCACATTGGATGGAATGCGGGACCGTACGGCGATCGCCGATCGCAGCGTGGGCTCGTCCATCAACATGCCAAACGGCGACAAAGAGGAGACCGCGGCGCGCAGTTCGCCCAGCTCGACGTCGGACATGCCACGCACAATGCGTATGTCACGGGCAACGCCGCTGCCGCGGTTGTTCTCGCTGCCGCCGGCGCCATCATCCTGGCCGCCGTCAAGCAGCATGCCGCGCATGCACGTCACCACATGTTCGAGCGATTCCGTCAATGCCTCGGGCATGGCGATATCGAATGCGGCCTGTGTGGACCGCAGTTCATTCAGCGTGCGCGCCAGTGTGCCCAGATGGGTTATCGCCAAGCCCCGGTCTTTTCCGGCGATGGCGCCGTGTACGGCCGCGAGCGCGTCCTCGACCGTCCGCTGGTCCGTCCCGAGCATGTCGGCTTGTACCGCCTGCACGGTCTCGCTGACCGTGGTATCCAGTGCGGACGCGCCGCCTGGGGCAGCCAGTGCCTTCAGCCGGGACAAATCGTGGGCTGTCAGCGCGCGCAGGCAGGCAACCCGCCATTCGTCCGGCACATGGTTCAGTACCAGGGTCAGCGTTTCGGCGCGTGTGCGAGCCCGCAATACGCTGGCGCCGGGCAGAAGGCCGGTCAGGGTGCTCGCCATGCCATCCAGCCAGTGGTATGTGGCCCGCATCCCCGCGTCCAGGCGGTTCCGGTCTATGGCGGTATTGACGGCTTGCACCGCCTTTCCGGCGGCCAGGCATTTGCGCTCGTCCAGTTGCATGCGCAGGGCATCCCGCCATGTCTCCAGCGCTTGGCCATCGCATGTATTGATAAAGGCCACGGCGGCGCGCATTTCGGCAGGTTCGGCTCCGTAGCGTTCATCCTGCACCGCCAGCTCGGGCCACGCCTGGGCCGCGAGCTGCCCCAGTTCCTGGTCACTGACGATATCCAGCATGCGTGCAAGCACGTGCGCGGCGGGGCGCGCCGGCACGGCGAGCCATAGGCCGATTCCTTGCAACTGCTCCAGTGCCTTGCCGACTTCCTGCGCGTTGCCGGGCGTGCAGCGGGCCGCCTTGAGCAGCCGGTCGAACAGGGATTTTCCTATCGAAGTGGACAGTGCTTCCGCCAAAGCCTGTTCCAGTGCGTCGAGAATTCCGTCGGCCACGGGACGCAATCTGGCCGCCTGGCCTTCGGCAAGCGCCCGTGTCGCGCTTGGGGCAGCCGTCAGGTCGTTGTACAGCATCAAAAGATCGGCGGGATCTTGCACCGCCGACAGGCAACGATGCAGGATCCGGGTCAGGACCGATGGCTCCAGTTCGCCGCCGCGAACCGGTGCCCGCTTGCAGGCGGCTCCCAGCAGTTTCGCGCCGTCACGCGGCGTAAGGTCATCGATCTGGCGCTGGCTCCATT
>DATJHN010000478.1:0-17619 GCA_035493915.1 Bordetella sp. | reverse complement strand
CTACACGCTGCTGCTGGCGCGCGTGGGTTCGCAGGCCATCCTGCCCGCCCTGCAATCGGACCTGAAGTACAAATGGAACGACTTCACGCCGCTGGGCCTGCTCGACTTGAACCCCATGGTCTGCGTCGTCAACGGCGACGCCCCATACCGCACACTGCGCGATCTGGTGGAAGCCATCCGCGCGCAGCCGGGCAAGCTGAACTACAGCACGTCCGGTCCGGCGACCGTGCTTAACCTGGCCACGCAGATACTGCTGGATGCCGCCGGACTGCCGCCCCTGGCTGCCGCGCAAATCGTCTACAAAGGCGGTGGCGAAGCCACCGCCGCGGTGTTGTCCAAGGAAGTACAGTTCAGCTGCAACAACGTCACGGCGCTGATCGGCAACGTCAAGGCCGGCCGTCTGCGCGCCCTGGTGACCACCACCGCGCAGCGCCTGCCGGAATTGCCGGATGTGCCGACCGCCAAGGAAACAGGCTATCCGCAACTCGAGCGCATCAGCGGCTGGAGCGCCCTGTACGGGCCGCCCGGCATGCCCGCGCCCCTGGTGCGGCAATGGGAAGGCGTGCTGGAGCGGCTGTCCAAGGACAAGAATTGGCTCGCCGGGGTGCAGAATATCGGTTCCGTGCCCAACATCATGGCGCCGGCCGCCACGACGCGTTTCGCGCAGGAGCAATACCAGTTGTTCCGCGACCTGGGCCAGAAGCTGGACATACAGATCAAATAAGGCATGCGCCGCAGGCGCGAATGCCGATGACAGGAGGAAGACCGCATCATGACCCGATCCCGCAACGGCGCCGACGCGCTCGTGCAGACCCTGGCGAGCGCCGGCGTCAAACGCATCTTCACCCTGTCGGGCAATCACATCATGCCGGTGTTCGACGCCTGCATCGACGCCAATATCGAGTTGATCCACGTGCGCCACGAAGGCGCCGCCGTGCATATGGCGGACGCGTGGGCGCGCTTGACCGGCGAAGTCGGCGTGGCCATGGTCACCGGCGGACCGGGACATGGCAACGCCGTGTCCGCGCTGTACACCGCGCAAATGGCGGAGTCGCCGGTACTGCTGCTGTCCGGCCATGCGCCCCACAACCAGCTGGGCATGGGTGCCTTCCAGGAAATGCGCCAGGCCGACGTCGCCGAACCGCTGACGAAGTGGTCAGCCACGGCCGGCAGCGCGGACAGCATGGCGCAGGACGTGGGCAAGGCCATACGCATAGCTCGCTCGGGCCGGCCCGGACCGGTCAGCCTGGGATTGCCGACGGACGCGCTGGAGGCGGCATGCTCCGCGCAATCGGACCCGCCGCAATCGTTCGATGCCATCCCCCAGGCGCTGGACCCCGACACCGCCGCGTCGCTGATCCGCCGCCTGCAGGGCGCCAAGCGGCCCTTGATCCTGACCGGCCCGGCCGCGATGGCGGGCCCCGCGCTGGCGCGTGCGCGCGAGCTTGAATCCGCCTGCGGCATCCCCGTCGTTGGCATGGAAAGCCCGCGCGGCGTGGGCGATCCCAGTCTGGGCGCTTTCGCGCAGATGCTGGCGCAGGCCGACTGCATCCTGCTGCTGGGCAAGCGGGTGGACTTCACGCTCAAATTCGGCAAGGCCCCGGCCCTCGCGGCGGATTGCACCTTTTTGCAGGTGGACGCCGATGCCGTGGAATTCGAACGCACCCGCCGCGCCGTCGGCCCGCGCCTGGCCGAATGGGGGCTGGCCGATGCCGCATCGGCGCTGGATGCGCTGCTGCGGGCCGATGCCGCCGCATCCGGCTGGCACGATGCGTGGACACGCGACGTGCGCGATGCGGTGGCGTACCGCCCCCCCGCATGGCAAACGGCAAGCTCCGCCATGCCGGGCCGCATGCATCCGGTGCAGGCGCTGGCGCCCTTGCAAAAGCTGCTGGACAGCCATCCCGATTCCGTTTTCATTGCCGATGGCGGAGAAATCGGCCAATGGGCGCAGGCCTGCCTGCACGCGCCCAACCGCGTCATCAACGGCGTGGCGGGTTCGATCGGCGCGGCCCTGCCGTTTGCACTGGCCGCGCGCCTGGCGCGGCCCGATGCGCCGGTGGTCACGGTCATGGGCGACGGCACGTTTGGTTTTCATACGGCGGAAATCGATACCGCGGTGCGCTACAAGCTGCCCTTTATCGCGGTGGTGGGCAACGACGCGCGCTGGAACGCGGAATACCAGATCCAGCTGCGCGACTACGGCAAGGATCGCCTGATCGGCTGCGAGCTGCTGCCCGCGCGCTACGACGCCGTGACCGCGGCTTTCGGCGGCTTCGGCAGGCAGGTGACCGATCCCGCCCAGGTAGCGGCGGCCATCGACGATGCGCAGCGGTCCGGGCTACCCGCCTGCCTGAACATCATGATCGAAGGACTGGCCGCGCCCAACGTCTCGCGCCCGGCAAACGCCTGAGCCGCCAGGAGATCCAAGACGATGTGGGATTTTCTGGTATCACATTTGGGACCTGGGGTCACGGGCATGGGAGCCGGCGCGCTGCTGATCGCCGGCGTGGCCCTGGCGGGCGGCTACATCATCTTCGGCATGACGGGTTTCGGCTCGGCCATCGTTGCCATGCCGCTGCTGACCCAGGTCATGCCGCTGCACCGCGCCGTGCCCATCATGCTGATATGCGACATGATTTCCGGACTGCTGCTGGGCGCGACCAGCCGTAGCAACGTACAGACAACCGAACTGCGGCGCATCGTTCCATGGATGCTGATCGGCATGGTCGCGGGCCTGCTCCTGCTGCTCTACGTACCGGAGCGGCCGCTGCTGATCGTGCTGGGAGTCGGCGTGCTGGCGTATTCCCTGTGGCGGCTGCGCGGCGGCGACACTTTCCGGCAACTGGGTCCGCGCTGGGCGATTCCGCTTGGGTTTGGCGGGGGCGGCTTCACCGCGATGTTCGGGACCGGCGGACCGCTCTACACCATCTATCTGGCGGGACGCCTGGAAGACCGCAACGCATTGCGCGCGACGGTCGGCACGCTGATCATGCTGACCGGACTGACGCGCCTGGTCATGTTCGCCGTCACCGGGCTGCTGCTGCAACCCGCGGTGGCTGCGCTGGCCGTATGGATGTTGCCCTGCTGTCTGATCGGCGTGCGCACGGGCTCCTGGCTGCGCCATCGCGTACCGGCTACGTATATCTTCCGTCTATTGTGGACCGTGCTTATCGCGGGCAGCATCAGCCTGCTGGTGAAATCGATCGGAGGGTAATGACTGCGCCATCACCCGTTTCGAACTCGCGGACTACGCCGCATCCTTCAGCAGACTCTGCCCGGGCGCGACGCGCGTGAAGTCGACCGGTTCGTGACCGATGCGTGCCGCATCGCCTTCCCAGCGCACCACGGTGTAAGCCGAACTGTCCAGGTCGCCCGCCTGCGGATAGTCCTCGCGAAAGTGCGCGCCGCGCGAATCCTCGCGTGCCAGCGCAGCCTGGGCAATGACCTGGCTGACGCTGATCAGGCTGCGCAGGTTCAGCCAATCGTGCCAGGTGGGATTGAACGCGCGATCTCCGCCGGCCACTCCCACCCGCGTCAGCTGTTCTTGCAAGCCGGATAGCGTGTCCCGCGCGCGCAGCAGTCCCGCCTGGTCACGCATGATGCCAACGTCGGTCCACATGCAGTCGTACAGGGCTTCGCGGATGGGATCAAGGCTTTCCGCGGGCCGCGCGAATGGCGCCAGCGCGACGTCGACGGCGGTTGAAATCGCCTGCTCGTCCGGCACCTGCCAGCTGCCTTCCCGGCGTACCCAGTCCGCCATGCTGTCGCCGGCGATGCCGCCGAACACCGTGGAGTTGGCCACACCGTTGCCGCCCAGGCGATTGGCACCGTGTACACCACCGGTGTCCTCGCCCGCCGCGAACAGCCCCCGCAGCGCCGTGCGGCAATCCGGCTGGAACACCACGCCACCCATCATGTAGTGCGCGGTGGGCACGACCTCCACCAGCCCGCCCGCCAGGTCGAAGCCGCAATCGGCGCAGCGTTCCACCATGCCCTTGAACTGCCTGCGCACATTGTCCACGCCCAGGTGATGCATCTGGATATAGACGCCGCCATTCGGCGATGTACGCCCGTCACGCATTTCCGCATAGATGCCGCGCGAGACGATGTCGCGCGTGGCGCGTTCGCCGCGGGCGTCGTAGCGCTGCATGAAGCGTTCCTTGTCGCCGTTCAACAGATAGCCGCCGGCACCGCGCAAGCCTTCTTCCAGTACCGTGCCCGTCATGCGGGTTTCGGTCCCCGCCAGCAGGCCGGTGGGATGGAACTGGACCATTTCCATGTCGCGCAAGGGCAGCCCGGCGGCCAAGGCCATGGCCAAGCCGTCGCAGCTCTTGTCGCCCGACGGCGTGTGGTACTTGTACATGGTCGGCCCGCCGCCCGTGGCCAGCAGCACCGCGCGCGCCTGCACGAAAACGAACTCGCCGCTGCGCACGTCGACCATCAGCACACCGGCCAGCGCCTGGCCGTCGGGCGTGCGGATCAGCGCCAGGGCGCGGTGTTCTTCCAGGCGGCCGATGCCGCGCCGCCAGACCTGCTCCGCCAGGCGGTTGATGATCTCGATGCCGGTCAGATCGCCCTTGTGCACCGTGCGGTCGAAAGTCTGGCCGGCGAAGGCCTTCTGGTGCACCGTGCCGTCCGGATTGCGGTCGAAAAAACAGCCCAGCTCGTTCTCCAGTTCGCGTATGCGTTCGATGGCGGTACTGACCAGCGTCCACGCCAGGTCCTGGTTGGCCAGCCATTTGCTGCCTTCGATGGTGTCCATGAAGTGGCGCTCGACCGAATCGCCCGGAGCCAGCGCCACGTTATAGCCGCCCTGCACCATGCGCGTGCAGCCGCATTTTCCCAGCAGGCCTTTGACTGCTACCGTGATCGATAGATCAGGGGCGCGCTGGTGCGCATGCAGCGCGGCAAATAGTCCCGCGCCGCCTGCTCCCAGGATCAGGATGTCGGTCTGCAAGCGCTTGATCGGCACGGCGGTGCTCATGGCGCGGTCACTCCCAGTCCGGCCAGGACCGCCGCGCGGCGGTCCGCGGTGTCCTGCCTGACGATGTCGTACAGGCTGCCGCCGTGGCTGTCCATGGCGACCAGCAAGGGGCCGAAATCACGAATGCGGAAGCGCCACAGCGATTCGGGATTCAGGTCGTCCAGATCGACATCCTCGATCTGTTCGATCCAGGTCGTCTCCAGCGCGGCGGTGCCGCCGATGATAGCCAGATAGGCGCCGCCCAGATCGCGAAAGGCATCCTGCGATGCCTGGCGCAGCCCGCCCTTGCCGATCACCAGCCGCACGCCGTACTGCTCCATCAGGGGCCGGGTGAAGCGCTCCATGCGATCCGACGTCGTGGTGCCGATGCAGATCGATTCGTAGCCGGCGGGATGCGCGTCGCTGACCGCCACCTTGCGCACATTGGGAGCGGTATGGATGACAGCATGGCCATTCAGGTCCAGGCGCGTTTTGCGGCCCTTGTCGAACATATGGATCTGGGTGGCATCGCGTATGCCGTACAGCGTACGCTGCAGGGTGACCGTATCGTTGACGCGCAGCTGCCGGACCTGCGCCTCGGTAACCGGCATGGTGAGTTCGTGGTGCGCCATGATCAGAATCCGTAGTCGATGCCTTGCGGCGTGAAGACCGCGCGCGCGCGCCGCGCCGAATGGCATTGCATATTCACCGCGACGGGGTTCATGGTGATGTGCGTATGAGCCAGTTCGATATGCACGGCAAAGGCGGTAGCGTCGCCACCCAGCCCCTGCGGCCCGACGCCCAGCTGGTTGACCGCGGCGGACAGCACGCGCTCCAGCTCCGCGCCTTGCGGGTCGTCGCAGTGCGTGCCCAGCGGCCGGGTGGCGGCGCGCTTGGCCAGCGCCACGCACAGGTCCGATGTCCCCCCCACGCCCACGCCCACGATGGTGGGCGGACAGGTCTTGCCGCCCGCGGCGATGACGCAATCGACCACGAAGGTCTTGATCGCATCGATGCCTTCGGCCGGCACGGCCATTTTCAGAAAGGAATTGTTCTCGGAGCCGCTGCCCTTGGGAATCATTTCGATGGACAGGCGGTCCGGCGCATCGTCGAAGTCGATGTGGATGACCGGTACGTCGAACCCGCAGGACGTGTGATTGTTCTGGCGCGTCAGCGGGTGCACTACCGACGAGCGCAAGGGATGTTCGCGCGTCGCGCGCTCGCAGCCCTTGCGGATGGCCTGCTTCAGCGCATGTCCGTCCACCTGCACGTTGCGGCCGATCGCCACGTTGTAGATCGGTATGCCGGTGTCCTGGCACAGCAGGTTTTCGTTGTCCTCGGCGACGCGGATATTCGTGCGCATGGTCTGCAGCACTCCGCGCGCGATTTCCGAACTTTCCACGTCCGCAAGCCTGTCGATGCCTTCCTTGATGTCCGGCGGCAGGATCTTCAATGCGCGTATGTAAAGGTCTTTGGCGGCTTCCTCGACCGCCGCGAGATCTGGCTTCATGCTGCTTCTCCCATCGCGGCGCGCGGCCGCGGCGGCGCCATGGCCGCCGCGACCACCGCCGCGTTCAATCGATGGAAAGATTGCGGCGGGCGACGATCGCCTTCCACTTTCCGGATTCATCCTGGATGGTCTTCATGAGCTGCGCCGGCGTATCGCCGACCGCTGTCATGCCCTGCCCCGCCAGCTTGTCGCGCACAGAGGGCTCCTGCAGCACCTTCGCGGTGTCGCGCTGGATCTTGTCGATAACGCTTTTGGGCGTGCCCACCGCGGTCACCAGGGCGAACCAGCCCGTGGTTTCGTAGTCCGGCAGGCCGGCTTCCTTGGCGGTGGGCACGTCGGGCATCATGGGCGAACGCGTGGGGCCCGTGACGGCCAGCGCGCGCGCCTTGCCGCTCTTGGCGAACACCGAGGCCGCGGCAATATTGCCGACCACCAATTGCACCTGGCCGGCGAGCAGGTCGTTATAGGCCAGTGCTTCGCCCTTGTAGGGAACGTGGGTGATTTCTATGCCCGCCGCATCGGCCAGGGCCTCGCCCGCCATATGCACCTGGCTGCCGTTGCCGGCCGAGCCAAAGTTCAGCTTTTTGGGCTGCGACTTGGCCAGCGCGATCAGTTCCTTCAGGTTGCGCGCGGGCACCGCATCGTTCACCAGCACCAGCATCGGGCCGCTGGCGACGTCGGTGATGTAGTCGAAGTCCTTCAGCGTGTATGGCAGGTTGCGGTACAGATAGGGATTGACCGTGAACATGCTGCCCGACGCCATCAGCAGCGTATAACCATCGGCCGGCGATTTCGCGGTGAGCGTGGCGCCGATCGCGCCGCCGGCGCCCGGCCGGTTATCGATGACGACGGACTGATTCCACATCTTCCCGAGCTCCGCCCCCAGCACGCGGGCCACGACGTCGGTGGTGCCGCCCGCGGTAAAGGGAACGATGATGCGTACCGGTTTATCCGGCCAGGGCGCGTCCGCGTAGACCACGCCGGACAATGTCAATGCGGTGGTCGCGAAAGCCAGAATACAGGTGTGCAGCCAATGCCTGGGATGTCTGGACAGCTCGTACAGATACTCATGCATGATGGTCGTCTCCGTTGAATTTCCGGCTTCGCATCTGTGGCGAAGCTCGTACCGCAAGCGGGTGCGGCGCGTCAGATTGGCACCCGGACACCCAAGCGTCAATGCGCGATTACCGCAGCAACGCCAATAAAAAAGCCAGGCCCGTACAGGCGCCCACACCCAGTCCCACGGCCAGCCAGTCCTTGCGTAAATGGGTCCAGGGAGCGAACTCGATGACCAGCAGGCGCAGGCCGCCCATCAGGTGCAGCGAAAGCAGCACCACCAGTCCCCATTCCGCGAACTTGAACAAGGGCCGGTCGGCAAAGCGCAGAAAGCCATCCAGCGCCTGTTCGCCCGCGATGGCCTGCCCCAGCGCCCAGAAATGCACCGGCAGAAATAGCGCCAGCGCCAGCCCCGACAGGCGATGCACCAGGAATGCCCAGTACGCGGGATGATTGCGGGCGCGCACGTCGTTGCGGCGCATCATGCCACCACCCCGTACACCGCGCGCAGGCCCATGACGGCCAGCAGCACCGCGAACGCGAGCGCGGCGGCCACCGCCGATGGCCCCCGCCAGCGCAGCCATTCCTGGGCGATGCGCAACAGGCCGATGGGCACGTGTACGGCGCAGGCCAGTACGAATACACCGTAGAAAAAGGCGAAGGCGATGCTGCCGTGGGTGCGCGCCAGGATCTCCGCACCGCTCAAGCCGCCGCGCACGGCATAGACGACGATGCCGATGTGGACCGCGACGAACAGCGCCAGCACCATCGCGCTGACACGCTGGAAATACCAAAGGCGGGCCTGGGTGCGGACATTCATGGCCGCCATCACAGGTCACCCTTCATCGCCGCCTTGGCCGCCATCCGCTTCAGTCCGGCAATGCCGGCGGTGGGCGCGATGGCCTTGGGGCAACGCTCGGTACAGCTGCCCTGCGTATGGCAGGAATGGCAGCCGGCATCCCCAGCCACGGCGCGCAGCCGCTCCGCGCCCTGCGTGTCGCGCTCGTCGTTCACCAGTGTCCAGGCACGGTTCAGCGCCGCCGGTCCCAGGTAGTCGGGACGCCAGGCCACCACGTCGCAGGACGCGTAGCAGACCCCGCAGCCTATGCATTCGATTCCCGCGTCCACCGCCTGGCGTCGCGGCGATGCCGGTGGTACGCGGGCGAAGTCGTCATGCCGCGTGAGCGTGCCGGTAAAACTGCCTTTGGCCTGGGCCCACTTGTCGAAAAAGCCGCTCATGTCGGTTACCAGATCCTTGATGACCGGCAGATTGGCAAGCGGCGCGACTTCCAGGCGGCCATCGGCGGCCACCTTGGAAACATGGGTACGACAGGTCCAGCGTGCCTTGCCGTTCACCGTCATGGCGCACGATCCGCACATGCCGACGCGACAGGCGTAGCGATAGCCCAGGTCAGGCTGCAGTTCGCGCTGGATGTAGGTAACCACGTCCAGTACGGTCTGGCTGGTGTGGCGCGGCACGCGATAGCTGATGAAGCCGCCTTCGCCGGCACTGCGCCATACCCTGACTTCCAACATATCCATGGCGTTCCCATCCGCGCTGGAGAGGCGCCCGCCTCTCGTCGAGCGGGTATTGTCGGACGGCGCCGATAAAAAGCAAAAGCGAATAATTATCGAATTCGAGCAAAGAAATTCTTTATCAACTGGCCAGCACCGCCAGGATACGCCGCGTGATTTCGTCGATGCCGAAGGGCTTGGTGACCAGCTCCATATCCGGATCGCGCAGCCCTTCGGTCAGCGCCAGGCTTTGCGCATAGCCCGTCATCAGGATCACCTTCAGCTGCGGGTGGACGGCGCGTGCCTCCTCTACCATACGGCGGCCATCCATGCCCGGCAGGCCGATATCGCTGATCACCAATTGGATGCTGGGCGTGTCCTTCAGGATGCGCAGGCCCGAAAGGCCGTCGGCGGCCTCCACCACGCGGCACTGCTGGTCCTGCAGAACTTCGATCAGCAGGCCTCGCACGCGCGGGTCATCCTCTACCACCAGCACCAGGGGACGCTGCGCGCACACCTGCCCGGCGAGTTCCCGCGGCGCATCGGCAACGGGCTCCTCGATGACAGGTCCGGCATACCGCGGCAAATACAGGCGGATGGATGTTCCCTCGCCGGGCCGGCTTTCCAGCTCGGTGTAGCCCCCGGACTGGCGCACGAAACCGTAGACCATGGACAGTCCCAGGCCCGTGCCCTCTCCCTGTGGCTTGGTGCTGAAAAAAGGCTCGAAGGCCTTGGCCGCGACTTCCGGCGACATGCCCATGCCGGTGTCGGCCACGCAAATGCACACGTATTCGCCCGCGGTCAGGATGACGGCGCGCGCCACCGCGATGTTGTCCAGATCCACGTTGCGCGCGGTGATATTCAGCGTGCCGCCGTCCGGCATGGCATCGCGCGCATTGATCACCAGATTGAGAATCGCGTTCTCCAACTGATGCGGGTCGCAAAGGACATTCCACAGATCGTCCTGCAGGTCCACGTTCAAGGCGATTTTTTCGCGCAAGGTGCGCTCGAACAGTTCGGTCAGGGAACGGATCAGCTGTATCGGCTGGGTAGGCTTGGGGGCGAGCGGCTGGCGCCGCGAGAATGCCAGCAGCCGATGCGTCAGCGCGGCGGCGCGCTTGGCGGACTCCATTGCCATGTCGGTGTAGCGCGTGATGTCCACCAGCATGCCGCGCTCGGCCCGCTTCTGCATAAGCTGCAATGAACCGATGATGCCGGTCAGCAGGTTATTGAAATCGTGCGCGATGCCGCCCGTCAGTTGGCCCACGGCCTCCATCTTCTGCGATTGGCGCAGGGCTTCCTGCGCCAGTTCGAGCTCGGCGGTTGCTTCGTTCTCGGCGGTTACGTCCTGGGCCACGGCGTGGACCAGCCCATCGCCCGGAACGGCCGTCCACGACAAGGTGCGGTAGCTGCCGTCGCGATGCCGGCATTCGCATACGAAGCGCGACGTGGCATGGCCACGATGCAGGCGCTTGAGCTGGCTTTGCGTCATAGCCAGATAATCGGCATGAACCAGGCCCAGGACATTGTTGCCCAGCAATTCTTCATGCTTCCAGCCCAGCCGGGTGGTCCAGGCCGGATTGGCATCCAGCACATAGCCGTCGAAATCCATCACCACCATCAGGTCGTTGGCCAGCTGCCAGGTGCGATCCCGCTCGGCCTTGCCGCGCGCGACTTCGTGCAGCAGCATCTTCTGGCTGCGGCGCAGATCGTTGCGCGCCGCCACGACCAGGTCGATATCGAACGCGATGATCAGCCAGCCGCTGAGCAGGCCTTCCTGGTCGATGGGCGCGGCGCGCGCCATGAACCAGCGCCAGCTGTTGTCGGCCGCGCACAGAAAGCGGATTTCCATTTCACAACCCGTTCCCTTCGCCATGGCCTCGCGCCAGGCTTGCTGTACCGGCCTGCGGTCGTCCGGGTGGATGGATTCGGTCCATTCGCCGCGCACGGCGCCGTCGCGTCCCGTGTAGCGCGACCAATATGGACTGGTGTAGATGACTCGGCCGGCGGCATCGGTAAAGAAAGTCATCTGCGGTGAACTTTCCACCAAGGCGCGGAACCGCGCGTCGACGGCCTTGGCGCGGCTTTCCGCCAGATGCGGTTCGGTGCGGTCGCGCACGATCTTCAGGTAGCCGATGTGCTCGCCGGTCCGCTCGTCCTCGAAGCGCTGCATCAGGCCGGAACCCCACATGCGCGAGCCGTCCTTGCGCAGATGCCAGCGTTCGTCCTCCGCCCGGCCCTGCACACGCGCGGTTTCGGCCTCGCGCAGATGCTCGCCTTGGCTGCGCGACTCGGGCGTGAAGATCATCGCGGCATCGGCGCCCAGTGCTTCGTCCTCCGTCCACCCGAACAGTTTGCATGCGCCAGCATTCCAGCTGGTGATGCGCAGCGATAGATCGGTCGTGAAGATGGCGAAGTCGATGGCGCTCTGGAGCAAGGCGCGGGCAACGCGATCGCTGGACTCACCGCGCTTGCGATGCATGCTTCTGGCCTGGATCATTACCACCTCCATTCGCATCCGCCGGCACACCAGCAAATTATCTGCCGCCGAAAAAATCAGGGCCTGCGCGACTGCGCACAAGGATGACTGCCTTTGGATGAAGCGGACCGCTGTTCCCCGCTGTCGCGCTCCGCGCCGCCTCACCGTTGGTAGCACAGTTTGCCGCGAAACCGGGTAACGTGCCCAGACACCATGTATCGACGAGGGGAAACGACATGGATGCAGCAAGTGAAATAGTGATCGACGGCCATCGGGTCATCTGCAAGGTCACGCGTCAGGCGGAACACGGCTACTCGGTCGTCATCGCCACGTCCCGACAGGGACAACACCATACAGCGGAGCAATTGTCGTGGCGCGCGGCCGCGACGCAGAATTTCGATACGCGCGAGGACGCCGAACGCCATGCCCGTTACGTGCTGCTGGGCGTGTGCAGCGTCAAGCAGAACGGCGAGCCGGTCTTGTCCGTTACCTGATCCGGGCGCATCCTTTGATGCCAACCCTGCGCCGCGCCGGTATCACCATGCCGGCGCGGCTTTGTTTTTACCCTGGCGACGGACGCAGATCCGAAAGCTAAGCATCTCTTGGCTCTTGCCGTACGAAATGCGCAGATTATGGAAGGGCTTGCCTCTTCGGATGAGGACACGAACAAGTCCCGGCGGATGGGCAGGTGACGCAGTCGTGTTGTGGGGGTCTCGTCCCGGGAGACAGGAATGAGCAGCTACACAGGCGAACAAGGGGTGGCGCACGCCCCGGACCATGCGGATCACGGCCACGACGAGCATGCGCACGGCATGCCGCATGGCTGGCGACGCTGGCTGCTGGCGACGAACCACAAGGACATCGGCACGATGTACCTGATCTTCTCGTTCGTCATGCTGCTGGAAGGCGGCACGCTGGCCCTGCTGCTGCGCACCGAACTGTTCGAGCCCGGTATCCAGTTCTTCAAACCAGAGCTGTTCAACCAGTTCACCACCATGCACGGGTTGATCATGGTGTTCGGCGCGATCATGCCGGCCTTCGTCGGCTTCGCGAACTGGATGATCCCGCTGCAGGTCGGCGCGGCCGACATGGCCTTCGCGCGCATGAACAATCTCAGCTTCTGGATACTGCCGATGGCGGCGCTCCTGCTGACCGCGTCGTTCTTCGTACCGGGCGGCGCCACCGCCGCCGGCTGGACCCTGTATGCGCCCCTGTCCGTGCAGATGGGGCCGGGCATGGACCTGGCGATCTTCGCGCTGCACATCATGGGCGCGTCGTCGATCATGGGATCGATCAACATCATCGTGACCATCCTGAACATGCGTGCGCCCGGCATGACGCTGATGAAGATGCCGTTGTTCTGCTGGACCTGGCTGATCACCGCTTTCCTGCTGCTGGCCGTCATGCCGGTGCTGGCGGCCACCGTGACGATGGTCCTGACCGATCGCCACTTTGGCACGGATTTCTTCAACGCGGCCGCCGGCGGCGACCCCGTACTCTTCCAGCATATGTTCTGGTTCTTCGGGCATCCCGAGGTCTACATCATGATCCTGCCCGCCTTCGGGATTATCTCGGCGGTGGTGCCCGCGTTCTCGCGCAAGCAATTGTTCGGCTACGCATCCATGGTGTACGCCGTCGCGGCGATCGCCGTGCTGTCCTTTATCGTCTGGGCCCACCATATGTTCACCACCGGCATGCCGGTGACCGGGCAGTTGTACTTCATGTACGCCACCATGCTGATTTCGGTGCCGACCGGCGTGAAGATCTTCAACTGGGTGGCCACGATGTGGCGCGGCCAGCTCACATTCGAAACGCCCATGTTGTTTGCCATCGGCTTCATCTTCGTGTTCACCATGGGCGGCTTCACGGGCCTGATCCTGTCGGTGGCGCCCATCGATATCCAGGTGCACGACACCTACTATGTAGTGGCGCACTTTCACTATGTGCTGGTGGCCGGCTCGCTGTTCGGCCTGTTCGCCGGCACCTATTACTGGATTCCGAAGTGGACCGGCTATATGTACGACGAGCGGCTGGGCAAGCTGCATTTCTGGTCGTCGATGCTGTCCTTCAACCTCGCCTTCTTTCCCATGCACTTCCTGGGCCTGGGGGGCATGCCGCGCCGCTACGTGGACTATGCCGCGCAGTTCACGACCTTTCACCAGGTGGCGACCATCGGCGCATACTGGTTTGGCCTGTCGCAGCTGATCTTCCTGGTGGCGGTGCTGCGCTGCTTCGCCGGCAAGGGCAGAAAGGCGGAAGCCAATCCCTGGGAAGGCGCGACCGGACTCGAATGGACGGTGCCCTCGCCCGCGCCTTTCCATACTTTCTCGACGCCGCCGGAAGTAAAGTAAGCCTGCCGCGCCCGCCCGATAGAAACGGGTAAAGGCGGGAATTCCCGCCCTTGCGCGACACCTCCGCGATAAGAACACGCTGGGGAGACGATCATGAGAAACCTGCACGCGGATACGGATGATCTGGCGTCGGCTTCGCCACCGGCCGGCGGCGCCTGGACCTTTCCGCGGCTACCGCCCCGCGGCCCCCGCACCTGGCGGCTGAAGCGCAACTGCGCGCTGCGGCCCAACCAGTACTTCGCGGCCATCGGCCTGCTGATGGGCATATCGGCGGCGGTGGCCATCAGCTGTTGGATACGCGGTCTCTGGGTAGTGCCGATCTTCTGCTGCATCGAACTGGCCGCGATCGCCGCCGCGGCATTGGCCTACGCGCGCCATGCGATAGACGGCGAGACCATCACCTTGACGGAAGACCGCGACCTACGCGTGGAAGTGGACCGGGGTATCCGGCACGACACTTACCTGCTCAAGGAACAAGGACTGCGCCTGATCAAGGACGACGCGGGCATCCTGTGTCTGCGCCAGGGTGCGACCTGTATCCAGGTGGGCCGTTACGCCTCGCCGGCGGCGCGCGATGCCTTTGAAGCCGGCCTGCGCAGTGCGCTGACGGGCCGCACCGGCCGCTAGGGGTGGCCGGCAGGCCCTAGCCCGACCGCCCCAGCCCCAGCTTTTCCATGACTTCCTGTGCATCGATCACCATCGACGCGACCTCGGCCACCGTTACGCGCAGGCTGGTCGCGCGGGTGCGCATATGCTCATAGGCTTGAACTTCGTCCATGCCCTGGTGATCCACCAACACCTTGATCGCTTTCTCTATCTGGCGCCTCGATTTGATGGTGGCCTCCAGCTTCTGGATCTTGGCCTGCTGCCGCTGCTGGAACCCCTGCGCCAATCGCGCCAGCACCAGTGTGCTGAGCACGCCCGACGAACGGAAAGGCTTGGTCAATACCCCGTGAGCACTGCTGTCCAGCAGCAGCTTCAACGTAGTGGGGCTCTCGTAATCGGCCAGCGCTATCAGGGTTGCCTCCGTCGCGCTGGCGCACCACATGCCGCCGCTGGGGATGTCCTGCGATAAATGGAAAAACACCACGTCCGCGCCGCGCGGCGGTTCCTGGCAATAAGGCCAGAGGACCTGCAAACGGCAGCCGATGCGCTTGAGTTGTTCGATCAGCAGATCGCGGTCCTCGCCGGGCGGATGCACCACCGCGACGCTGATGCTGCGCAGATCTTCATATAGGCGGCGTATGCTGCTCATCGCGTCATTTCAGCCAGAATTCCGCCAGCCCGAAGGTGGACAGATAGGGATCCGGCCTGACCGGCTCCGCCCCTTGCCAGACAACGTCGAACTGACCGTCCTCGCGGCACACGCCGATGCGCGGCGTAAGCAGGCAATGGTTGTTCTCGGAATCGATGGCCAGCGGGCCTTCCGGCGAGTCGTAGTGCACGGAATGCGCGGTGCGCACCAGCCTGGCCGGGTCCAGGCTGCCGGTGCGTTCCAGGGCGCGCGCGAACAGATGGACCTGGTTGTAGGCGGACTCCGACCAGGTACTGGTGGGGCGGTCGCCGTAGCGGTTATGCCAAAGCTCGGTGAAGTGGCGGTTGCTTTCGTTGTCCAGCGAATTGAAATAGGTCGCGGCGGTGATATGCCCGGCGCACAGCGACGATCCGACCAGGCGAATTTCCTCTTCGGCCATGGACAGGCTGGCGATCGGGACACGTCGCGGGTCCAGGCCGCTTTCGGCGTACTGGCGGTACAGCATGCGGGCCGAATCGCCCACCACGGTGGAAAACACTACTTCGGGCTGGGCGGCCCGGATGTCGCGGATGACCTCCGCCACGTCGGCGGGGCCGGCGGTCAAGGGCAGATAGACTTCGTCCAGCACCTCGCCGCCGTGCTGTTCCACCATGTCGCGCATGACGCGGTTGGACTCGCGCGGATAGATATAGTCGGATCCCACCAGGAAAAATCGCGAGCCGTTGTGCTGCAACAGATAGGCCGCCAGTTGCATGGCGTTCTGGTTCAGGACCGCGCCGGTGTAGATCACGTTCGGCGAATATTCGAAGCCTTCATAGAACGAGCAATACCACAGCAGACCGTTATTGCGCTCCACCACGGGCAGCACCGCCTTGCGGCTGGACGATGTGGAACAGCCGAAGATCACGTTGACCTCGTCGTCCGCCATCAGCTGCGTGGCCAGGCGGCGGTACTCCGCCGGATTGCTGGCCGGGTCGTAGACGACCGGAGCCAGCTGGCGGTCCAGCACCCCGCCCGCGGCGTTGATTTCCTCCACCGCCAGCGCGGTACCCAGGAAATGCTCCGACCCTGTCACGCGCGTCACGCCCGTGCGCGAGAAGAGTATTCCGATGCGCCAATCCGCCGACGATCCCTTGGTACCCGTCATATGTCCATCCCGGCCCGCCGCGCGTCCTAGACGCGCAGGTGGGCAAATATCGTTTCGGCCGCGGCAGCGCCTTTGGCGTCACCCTGTTCGACGATTTCCCCTTGCTTCAGCACCAGGAAGCGGTCGGCCACCCGCAGGGCGAACGCGACGTTCTGTTCAATCAGCAGCATCGTCGTGCCATTTTCACGGCGTTCCCACAGCAAGGCCTGCGCCAGCCGGTCGATGACCGATGGCTGCAGGCCTTCCGTGATTTCATCCAGAAGGATAACGGATGGCCGCAGCATCAGCGCCCGCGCCACCAACAGCATTTTCTGCTCGCCGCCCGACAGCGTGCCGGCCGGCTGCCGCAGCCTGTCCTTGAATACCGGAAAAACGGGCTCGATCGCGGCAAAGCGCGCCGGGAAATCCGCCTCGCGCGCCAGGCCCAGCCGCAGATTGTCGCGCACGCTCAGCTCGGTGAAGATGGCCTGTTCCTGGGCCGCGTAGGCCACGCCCTTGCGCGCCACGCGATGCGGCGCCAGCCGCGTGATGTCGTCGCCGTCCAGCGCCACGGTCCCCGCCTGTTTCGGCAGATAGCCCATCACAGTCTTCAGCAAGGTGCTCTTGCCCATACCGTTCTTGCCCAGTAGCGCCACGGCCTGGCCCGAACCGATTTCCATCGACAGGCCGCGCAGCACCACCGAAGCGCCGTAGCCGCTGGTCACTCCATCGAGTTTCAACGCGCTCATTGCGTGGCCTCCGCCTGGCCCGTTCCGGCGTAAATGGTCTTGACCAGTTCCGACCCGACTACTTCCGCGAAGCTGCCGTCCATGACGATCGCGCCCTGGTGCAGGACCACGATACGGGTGGCCACCTGCTCGACGAAATCCAGGTCATGCTCCACCAGCAGGCAGCACAGTCCGTGGCGATGCGCCAGCGACGCCAGGATCTCGCCAATGCGGGCGCGCTCGTGCCTGCTCAGGCCCGCCGTCGGTTCATCCAGCAGCACGATGCGCGGCGCCAGCGCCAGTACCATGGCCAGCTCCAACGCCTGCTGCTCGCCATGCGACAGATCGCGCGCGACGGCGTCCAGCTTGCGATCCAGCTGCGTTGCGCTCAGCACTTCCAAGGCATAGGAGGGCAGGCGCAGCGTATCCGAACGCCGCCACATCGACGGCCTGTCGTGCAGGGATCCCGCGATGCGCAGGCTGTCGGCGACAGTCAATGTCTCGAAGATATTGGCGTTCTGGAACTTGCGACCCAAGCCGTCGCGCACGCAATCCTGCGGCGGTTGGCGTCCGATATCGTGGCCGCACAGGGCGATGGTGCCGCCGTTGCGCTCGACTCCATCGCTCAGGGCA
>DATJHN010000477.1:0-21062 GCA_035493915.1 Bordetella sp. | reverse complement strand
GAGCGCCCAAACGACCTCGGTTCGTCGTACCTTGATGATCGCCCGGAAGTCCGCCGGGCTGAACAGGCCGACTGAATACACGATGACCACGGCGGCCAGCGTTGTATGCGGCATGAGACCAATGAATGGCGCCAACAGCATCATCACGCCGAGCGCGACAAGGGCGGTGACCAGTTCCGCCACCTGCGTGCATGCGCCCGCATGAAAGTTCACGGCCGTCTGGCTCGTTCCTCCGCCGGCGGGCATGGCGCCGAACAGTGCCCCACCCGCATTCGCGAGTCCCGTGGCCAGTAATTCCCGATTGGCGTTGGGCGCAGGCGCGCGATCCTTCAGGAACGCCCGGCCGGCCGCGATGGTTTCGGTGAAGCTCATCAGCGCGATACCCAGCGCTATCGGCCAGAGCTGCGCAACAAGTGGAAGACTGGGTAGCGTCAAGGACGGCAAACCGATTGGCACGTAGCCCACGCTTTCCACTCCATGGCCGGCAAGGCCCAGCAGGGCGGAGGCGGCGATTGCACCGGCCACGACCAGAAGCGGGGCAGGCAGGCGTGGCAGAAACCGTGCCAATGCGATCAGCGCGGCAAACGTGATCAGTCCGACCGCGAGCGTGGGTATGGAGGTCTGCGGGATCCCCTGGCCGATCGCGATCACGTTTGAAAGGAATGAGCCTTTCGTGAAGTGAATGCCCAGCAGCTTCGGAATTTGATCGACCACGATGACGATGGCGATGCCGGCCTTGAAGCCGATCAGCACCGGCTCGGAAATGAAGTTGGCCAGAAATCCCAGCCGCAAGACCGAAGCCAGCACAAGAACGATCCCGACCAGCATCGTCAGGGTCGCGGTCGCAGCCATGAGCGCCGTCGCATCGCCGCCCGGTGCCGCGCGATCGAGCGCGGTCGCGGTCAGGATGGCGAGAGTCGTGGTTGTACTTACACTGAGCGTCCTTGATGTGCCGAACAGCGTGTAGATAACCATCGGCACGAACGCCGTATACAGGCCAACCTGCACAGGCAGCCCGGCCACCGCGGCGTAGGCAAGCGCCTTTGGAATGACGACCGTCGCGGCCGTCAGCCCCGCGACCACATCCAGTCTGGCCCACTGCTTCTGGTAGTGACGCAGCCATTCCGGCAGCGGAATTCCCGCGCCGCCCGCGGATGTATTCGAAGTGTCGCGAACCATGGCATCAACCCCAGGCCGGCACGCCTTCTTCAGAATTTTTCGGGGATGAACCTGAACTCATGGCTCGGTTCACGATAGCCACCAGGCTTTTGTCGTTGGGGGAGCTTGATCTTGTGCCTTGGCACGGACTTGTACGGGATGCTCGCGAGCAGGTGACTGATGATGTTCAGGCGTACACGCCTTTTGTCGTCGGACTGCGCCACGAACCACGGCGATAGATCGGTGTCGCTGGCCAGGAACATATCGTCCCGGGCGCGCGAGTAGTCGTACCAGCGGCTGTACGAATCCAGGTCCAGCTTGGAAAGTTTCCAAACTTTTCGCTCGTCGTTGATACGCGCCTTCAGCCTGCGCGTCTGCTCCTCTTCACTGACTTCAAGCCAATACTTGAGCAGGATGACACCGGAGCTGATAATTGCCCGCTCCACGAGCGGTACTACTTTCAGGAAGGATTTGACCTGCGACATGGAGCAGAATCCCATGACGCGCTCAACGCCGGCACGGTTGTACCAACTGCGATCGAAGATCACGATTTCGCCGGCCGCGGGTAGATGGGGAAGATAGCGTTGCACATACATCTGCGTTTTTTCGCGATCGGTGGGGGCGGGCAGGGCAACGACACGAAATACACGTGGACTCACGCGTTCCATGATTGCCTTGATCGTTCCACCTTTGCCGGCGCCATCACGCCCTTCGAACACAACGCAGACCTTTGCGCCCGTCTTCACCACCCATTCCTGCAGCTTGACCAGCTCGACATGAAGATGCGCCAATTCCTTGTCGTATTGTTTTCTCGACAGTCCTTTGCGTGCTGGCGGCTCATTTCCCTCTTCTGCCTTCTTTGGATCGTTCATCGCAGTACTCCAGAAGGGCTGTGCCGTAAGCCCGTGGACCGTGTGCGTAACCAGGCCCGCATCGAGCCGGGCAGGCACCGCCGCCCGAGGGAAACGGCGCGACAGCAATGAGGAAGCAGGACTTAATGTATTGCTACTGCTGCGGACTGTATATCGCTTATTGGGTTGAATTTGTGTATGCGCGCCGAGCAGAAATACTCGCCCAAAACAAACAAGCCCTCCGGAGAGGGCTTGTTATGCAGGTTGCCGATTACGTGAATCGGCAAGGCCTGATGCTTACAGCGGCGTGATCTTGGTGGCTTGCGGGCCCTTGGCGCCTTGGCCGGAAATGTAGCTCACGCGCTGATTTTCCTGCAGGGACTTGTAACCGCCGCCCTGGATTTCGGAGAAATGCGCGAACAAATCCTTGCCGCCCGAGTCGGGCATGATGAAACCAAAGCCTTTTTCGGCGTTGAACCACTTTACGATACCAGTTTCCATGGTGTTCCTTGATGAGATACGGACGCACGTCCTAGAGAGAGATGATCAAGGTAGGACATGGACAATGATGGCGCACTTCTTTGCTCGCACACAACCGAACGCAATCGCAACACTTGAGGATCTGGGGGCACTATGAGGGTTGCCTCATAGGCAAGTCAAGGAATATTTCAGGTGTTGTGGCTTGATAGCAGCGTTCTGGCCCTAAATACCATCGGGTTTACCCTGAATTGGGTCGCCGCAAAGGTTCAAGGAATGTTTATTTTTCCGTGAGGACTTGGCGAAGGCGTGACGAATATGCTGGCGGCATCGTGTGCTGATCCACGGATCAGCACTCCCGCCAGATAGAAGGAGTCCGCCATGTTGTTGATTTTTCTCGCCTACCTGGGCGGCGCATTGACGATCGTCAGCCCATGCATATTGCCGGTGCTGCCTTTTGTATTTTCCACGGCCGGCCAATCGTTCCGGCGCAGTACGCTGCCGCTGCTGGGCGGCATGATCCTGATGTTCGCGCTGATCGCGACGCTGGCGGCGGTGGGCGGGGGCTGGGTGGTCGCGGCCAACCAGTACGGTCGATGGCTGGCACTGGTGCTTGTCACCATCTTTGCGGTGGCGCTGCTTTTTCCGCGGGTCGCCGAGCGTCTTACTCATCCGCTGGTGAACGCCGGTAACCGATTGTCGCAAGCGGCGGGCGCGGACAATGGCGGCCGTCCGCGCGCTTCGTTTCTGCTTGGTATCGCGACTGGTTTGTTGTGGGCGCCGTGCGCCGGCCCGATCCTGGGGCTGGTGCTGACCGGCGCGGCGCTGCAGGGCGCCAGCCTGGGAACCACCGCGCTACTGCTGGCCTATGCCGCGGGTGCCGCCACGTCGCTGGCCCTGGCGTTGCTGGTCGGCGGCAAGGTGTTTGCCGCGATGAAGCGGTCGCTGGGGGTGGGGGAATGGATACGCCGCGGGCTGGGCATTGCCATGCTGGCTGGTGTCGGGGCGATCGCGCTGGGTCTGGATACGGGCTTGTTGACCCAGGTGTCGACGGCATCCACCGATCGCATCGAGCAGTATCTGGTGGACCGCCTGAAGCCGCGGGCCGGCGCGCAAGTGGCGGATCGCGCGCCGGTCGGCGGAACGATGGCGGCCGCGAACGGCGGTGCGCTGCCGCCGGGCGTCGGCGCAATGGCGATGAAGGTCTCCGACCAGTCTTTGTCGTTGCCCGACGAGGGCGCGGCCCCGCCGCTGAATGGCGCGGTGCAATGGCTGAATTCGCCGCCGCTGTCTTTGCAGTCGCTGCGCGGCAAGGTGGTGTTGGTCGATTTCTGGACGTATTCCTGCATCAATTGCCTGCGTACCTTGCCGTACCTCAAGACCTGGGAAGAAAAGTACCGCGATAAGGGCCTGGTGGTAATTGGTGTGCACGCGCCGGAATTCGCCTTCGAACGCGACATCGACAACGTCAAGAAGGCCGCCAAGCGGCTGGGTGTGGTGTATCCCATCGCGATCGACAATAACTACGCGATCTGGAAGGCGTTCAACAACCAGTATTGGCCGGCACATTACTTTATCGATGCCCAGGGGCACATCCGGTTTGTGCATTTCGGCGAGGGCGAATACGCGAAATCCGAACAGGTCATCCAGCAGTTGCTGCGCGAGGCCGGCCAGCAGGTCCAGGCCGGCGTGACCGCGGTGCACGGAAGCGGTATTGAACAGGCGGCGGACATGGCGGATATCGGATCGCCCGAAACGTATATCGGCTACGAGCGCGCCGAGCGCTTCGTGTCGGGCCGGGTGACGCCGGACGCGCCCGCTGCCTATCAGCTGACGCGTCAATTGGGAATCAATGAATGGGGCCTGGCGGGCAAGTGGAAGGTCGGTGCCGACGAGGCCGTCCTGGATGGTGATTCCGGCCGCATCGCCTATCGGTTCAAGGCGCGGGATCTGCATCTGGTGCTGGGACCGGGGCCCGATGGGAAGCCGGTGCCTTTCAAGGTGACGGTCGACGGCAAGGTGCCGGGCGATGCGCATGGCGCCGATGTGACCGCCGATGGCATCGGGGTGGTGGAGGATCAGCGCTTGTATCAGCTGGTGCGCGAGCCCGGCGATGTGGCCGAACATGAATTCAGCATCGAATTCCTGGCGCCTCAGGTGTCGGCGTATTCCTTTACCTTCGGTTGACAGGCAATTCATCCAGTCCCTTAACGATCCGGGGCGGCGCGGCCAGTTCGTCGAACGTTCTGCCGCCGCCGCCGTTGCCGGACGCATCCTCCTCGGGGAGGATGGCGCGCCCCCTGGGGGCTACCCATACTGGCCGCGCGGTCGGCAGGGGCTCAGCGCCATATGCTTCATTCATATCCGCATCGTCCGTGATGCATGGTTCACCCTGTGAGGATCGCCGGCGCGGCTTCGGCCGCTCAAGAAAAACTTGATCGAAGGGGTAGTTTCATGCGTTGTATTGCAAGATGCTGGAGTGTGGCCGCATTGGCGGCCTTGGCATTTACCGTTCATGCCGAACCGCCGGGACAGCCGGTATGGACCACGGACTTTGCCAAGGTCGAGGAGTCCGTCACGGATCTGGGCCATGGGATCTACGTGTTGTCGCCGAATATCCGGCCGCTTGCCGGAAATACCACCGTCGCGGTCGGCACTGACGGGCTTATCGTGGTGGATACGCAGTTCCCGCAGCTTTACGGCAAGCTGCGGGACAAGATAAGCGGTATTTCGCCGCTGCCGGTCAAGTTCGTGATCAATACCCACCATCATGCGGACCATGCTGGCGGCAACGAGGCCTTCGGCAAGGCCGGCGCCGTGATAATCGCCGAGGAGCATGCGGTGGGGCACCTGGTCCATCCGCCGAAGCGGGCTGATGGCACATCGGCCGCTCCCATGCCGGCCGTCGGCCTGCCGGCTATTACGTATGATGGCGGCGGCATGGTGGTGCGCATCGAATCGCAGACGGCGCGGCTATCCCGTACCGCAGTGCCCGCGCACACGGACGACGATACCATCGTCGTCTTTCCGGAAGCGAACGTCATCGCCACGGGGGACGTGTTCAACTCCCTGCTTTATCCGCATATCGATGCCACGGTGGGCGGTAGTATCGACGGCATGATCGCCGCCGTGGATCAGATCTCCGCGCTGGCGAACGACCAGACCAGGATCGTCCCTGGCCACGGCCCGGTTTCGGACAAGCGCGGCCTTGCCGCGTATCGCGCCATGCTGGTTACCGCGCGGGACCGCATCTCGAAGGCCAAGGCCGACGGCATGTCGGAAAAGCAGGTCATGGATGCCAACCTGCTCAGGGATCTTAACGACCGCTGGCTGCTGCCCGGCAGCCCGGTGGCTGAAACTTTCCCCGCTATCGTCTATCGGGCGTTGAAGTAGCGACCGGGCGTCAGGCCGCCTTCTGTTCTTTCGCGCCCATCAGTTGCTCGGTGCGCAATTGCGTCGGATCGGACTTCATCAACACCAGATCGCTGATGGAGGACAGGGTGTTGCGCCAGCGGGCGCGATCGTCCGCGGTGGCCGTACCGTCTTCCTTCGGCTTGGTCGATTGCAGCAGGTCCAGTAGATCCCAGGTGCGGGAGACCGACGAAGGCGTGGTTATGTCTTCCTGCAGTTCGCCGACCAGGTACTTCTGGATGTGGGTGGATTGATTGGCCGATTGCGTCACGGATGCCTTGACGAGACGGCCGTTCTGATAACCGATGCTGGCCACGCTGCTGGCCGTATCGTCGATCTGATCGTAGTAGTAATTCTGCGCATACTTGCCGCCGGAGAAGTCCAGCGGGGTGTCCGCATAAACCGCCTGGTGATAGCTGGCGCTCAGATGGGACTGCTGGGATTGCTGGATGGAGCGATCGCCCACGCGGGGTCCCTGTACGGTCGTCTGTTGCGATACCTGATAGGAGAACGTATCGAGCTCTTGCGGCTGCATGGGATTGGGCGAGCGATCGGTAGCCTGCACGGACGCACTGAAGTCAGCCAGGCCGCTGAGCATGGCGTGGTCGGCGTCGCCTAGTGGGATGCCGTTTTTCGCAACGGGGTTCTTCTGATCGACGTTGTAGTTGCTGTTCAGGGCGGTGAATGCGTCCTTGAACATCGCCATCAGGTCGGCGTTGCCCCGGCCGCGGGTTTGCGCCTCGTCGAATTGCTGCAGGTAGCCGGCCAGAGCTTGCGATTGCTGCTGGGCGCTGCCGATAAGCGCGGGATCGGACAGGTCGACATTTACGTTCACCGTTCCCGCGGCGCCGACATAGGCGATGCTGCGCTGTTGGCTGTCGGCCTGGAAATCGAGCGTTTGCACACTGCCGTCCGCCTGTGCGAGGCTGGCGTGCATGTTGACCGACGAAAGCACGTTCGGATCGAATTGTGTCAGGCCATCCAGCGCCAGCCGCGGCGGCACGCTGGTCAGGCCGTCGATGGCACCCTGGAACGCATCCGCCAGGCCGGCCAGCGCCTTGCGATCGGTGGCGGACAGGGAGCCTTTGGTGACTTCGATCTGCACGCCCAGGCCGCCGGACTGGCTCGTCAGCGACAAATGAACCGTCGCGCCGTCGGCGGTCTGGACGTCCAGGGTGACCTGGTTGTCGGCCACTGTGTGCAATTGGGTTTGCCGGATCTGATCCAGGTTCGAGAGCGAACCGGTGCCCGACCCGGGAGTCCGCAGCATGATCGATTGCGAGTAGTCGTCGCCGCTGACCAGGAAGCGTTGCAGCAGCGCCGCACCCAGGCCATGGAAGCGGTCGGCCTGCGTGGCGGCGTCATAGTTCACGGCCATCAGCGAACTGATGGAATCACTGGAGTTCCGTTCCCAGACTGGTGTCGAGGCCGAAAGCGCGCCTACGGAGTTATAGATCTGGTTTAGCCGGTTGGATTCCGCGTCGGTGATCGTGACGTTGGCCGATGGCGTCGACGTGGCGGTCCCAGCGGATGCCGTGTCGGCGAGGTCCTGGCCGGCGACGCCGGGATCCGTCGAGAGGGGAGGCGAAGTCGACGCGGCGCTCAGGGGAAGCAAACTTTGCATGGTCTCGGGTTCGCGATCGTGACGTGGACGACCTGGTCGGCCATCCTGCTCTTCCTCCTATAACGGCTGTTTTGGCCATTTGTTAAGCCTCGTCGTTAAGCCCCGTCGTTAAGCCCCATCGCGGGCGCGCCCCCGGGCATCGGAGTTTGGTGATATGAATTCAGATTAATTTCAGAATTCGCCGAGCGAGCCGTTGTGCCGTTTCGTACGAATCGATATTGGTGAAATTAAGCAGCAGCGCCGTGCCCGGGTCGGCGGCGATACCCCATGGGCCAAGCGCGGTCGCGGCCATGCCATGTTCGCGCATGCGTTGGGCCAGCGGGAGATCCTGCCGCCGTCCACGCAGCCGCAGGATAAGGTGCATGCCGCCCGGCTGCGGCTCGATCCACAGATGCCGGCCCAGGGCATCGCCCAACGCCGCCGCGGCGATTTCGCGTCGTTCTCCGTACAGCTTGCGCATGCGTTGGATATGACGGGCGAAGTGGCCTTCCGTAATGAAGGCCGTGACGATGGCCTGCGTCAGATTGGGCGGGCCGCCGGAAAAGGTCCGGCCGATCTGCTCGAAGCGCTGGACCTGGCTTTCCGGCACGACCAGGTAGGCCAGGCGGACACTGGGGAACAGCACTTTGCTGAAGGTGCCGGCGTATAGCACGCGGCCGTCGCGATCCAGGCTTTTCAAGGCGGGCAGGGGGCGGCTGGCGTAACGGTATTCGCCGTCGTAGTCGTCTTCGATGATCCAGGCCTGGCTGCGCGAGGCCCAGTCCAGCAGGGCCAGCCGCCTGGGCAGCGCCAGGGATACGCACAGCGGGCTTTGATGGGAAGGGGTGACGACCGCCGCTTTCGCGTGAGGCGCCAGTTTCACGCCTTGCGCGACGTCGACGCCCTCGCCATCCACCGGGATGGGCATGCCGCGCAGCTGGGCATGGGTGATCAGTTCGCGGGTGGGTGGGTAGCCGGGGTCTTCCAGCCATACCTGGTCGCCGGGGCTCAGCAATGCGCGGACCACCAGTTCCAGGGTGTGGCGATATCCCGTGGTGATGAAGATTTGCGCCGGCGTGCAGGCGATGCCGCGGGATACCTGCAGATAGGCGGCGATTTCGCCGCGCAGCGACGACAGCCCATGCGAAAACGGATAGGCCATGTCGGCCGGCTGCATGGCGCGGACGCAGCGCGCGCCCAGCCTTGCCCATATTTTGCGCGGGAAGGCATCCAGCGCGGGCAGGCCCATCTGGAAGGGAAGCACTTCGCCCGTCGGTACGTCATCGGTCCGCGGCGTGAGCGATGCGTCCGCTTGCGCGCCCGTGCCTTTACCCTTGGCGGCATGGGCCGCGGCATTCCGTGCAGACTGGGCACGCCGCCGAGCCGCCGGTGCGGGCAAATCGAGGCCGGGTGTTACGACCGTGCCGGCCTGGCCGCGCGTCTGGATATAGCCTTCCGCCGCCAACAGCGAGTAGGCGGCTTCGATCGTGCCGCGCGCCAGGCCCAGTTCCCGGGTGAGCGCGCGCACCGATGGAATACGGTCGCCAGGCTTGAGCACGCCGGCGGCGATGGCGCCGCGAAACCGGTCATAAATCTGCCGGTACAACGGCGCCGCCGATGCTGCTGTGCTGAAGGGTTCCGAGACGCCGATCATGACCTAGTCCATGTGTCGATTTATGGCTCTTTCCATTATGTCATCGCACTTCTACGATGCCTATCGTGATGTAGAAGGGCGCCGCCACGATCGGCGGCGCCAAGGAGCGATACAAGTGGAAAACGCGAAACTGCGACATGCGGAAACCGAGGGCGAACTGCGGGCGTGCTTCGCCGTGATGCGCGAGCTCAGGCCGCATCTGCGGGACTACCAGGATTTCTCGGCCCGGTTGGACCGCATGCGGGGCGACGGTTATCGCCTGCTGGCGGGCTGGCAGGATGATGCACCGGTCGCGCTGGCGGGTTACCGGCTGCAGGAAAACCTGATCTACGGTCCCTTTCTGTATGTCGACGACCTGGTCGTAAAGGAAGACATCCGTGGCGGCAGCTGGGGGGCCAGGCTGTTGCGGGAAGTCACCGCGATCGCCCGCCGCGAAGGATGCGCGAAGCTGGTGTTGGATACCGCGCTGTCCAATGCGCGCGCCCAGCGATTTTATTTTCGCGAAGGTCTGCTGACCGGCGCGATGCGTTTCAGCAAGGTTTTGGCGGAGGACGAAACATGAAGATCCTGCGTATTTACTGCAGCCCGCGCGGCCGCGCATCCGAAAGCTATCGCCTGGGAGACATGATCGTCGGCGCATTGCGCCGACAGCATCCCGATGCCGGGGTCGTCGACCGCTGCCTGGCACAGGGCGAGATCGCGCACGTTGACGAGGGCTATGCCAAGGCGCTGGGTGGGCACGGCATGCCGGAGCATCCGTCGCATGCGAATACGATGAACGATTCCGAGCTGCTGATCCAGGAGCTGGAGACCGCGGATCGTGTCGTCATCGCCACGCCCATGCACAACTACACCGTGCCGTCGGCGCTGAAGGCCTGGCTGGATCACATCGTGCGCATTCATCGTACGTTCACGCCCGGCCCGGAAGGCAAGGTGGGAACCCTGGCGGACCGGCCGGTGTATGTGGCGGTATCTTCCGGCGGCCGGTATTCGGGACACCGCGCGCGGCAGCCTGATTTCCTGACGCCTTACCTGACCGCGATACTCAATACGGTCGGCCTTTTCGATATCAGGTTCTTTTCCGTGCAGGGCACCGCGTTGGGGGCGGAAGCGCTGGCGGTCGCCAGACAGCAAGCGGAGAACGATCTGGCCGGGTTTTTCGCGCTGGCCGCTGCCGCTTGAGCGCTTGGCGTGGGCCGCTTCGGCGTCCGCACGGCCGCCGGCGTATCCGCGCGCCCGACACCCGCGCGCTGCTGGATCACGCGGGGAAGCGATTCTCCCATTCCTCGACTTCCGCCAATCCCAGGTAGCCGCTGTACTCCGCGCCGCTCAGCATGCGGTCGCGCATGGCGGCAGTACTGCCATCGTTGCGCAGATGGCCCAGGGCTTCGCGCATGGTGTATCCCAGCGCATTGCGCAGCAGGCCCGGGTAGATCGCCAAGGCGATGCCCAATTCGGCAAGATCGGGGAAGCGCAAGGTGGCCAGCGGGCCGCCGGAGTCCAGATTGATCATGCAGGGAATACGGATCCGTTGCGTGACCGTGCGGATGTCGTCGAGCACGTGCTCGTGCGCTTTCAATTCGACGAATACCGCATCGGCGCCCGCGTCGGCGAAAGCCTGGGCGCGGCGGATGGCTTCGTCCAGCCCCATCGACGCGGCGCAGTCGGTGCGTCCGATGACCAGCAGTCCGGTGGGTGCGCGCGCGGCGACTGCGGCGGCGATGCGCGTTACCGCTTCATCGAAGGGCAATACCGCGCGGGCACCTGGGAACTGGGCGCAGCGCTTGGGAGATTGCTGGTCTTCGATGTGAATGGCAGCGACGCCGGCCGCTTCGAATTCTTCGACGGTGCGGCGGATGGCAGCGGCCGCGCCGTAGCCGGTATCGGCGTCGCAGATCAGGGGCAGGTCCACGCAGGCGGCCACGCGGCGCGCGTGAGCGGTGATCATGGTCAGGTCGACCAGGCCGACGTCGGGTTTGCCGAGCAGGCTGGCCGAAACGCCGTTGCCGGTCATGTAGACCGCTTCGAAGCCGGCGTGCTGGACCATCCTGGCGCCGTAGGCGTCATAAACGCCCGGCGCGATCAGCGTGGATACGCCGCGTCCCGCCCGTGCAATGCGCTCACGCAGCAGCCGCCGCAAGCGGGCGGGCTTGTCCCAGGTGGCCTGGGCGGATTCCGGGTGAGGGGCGCTCATTCCGTGATGCTCCAATCGGGATATTTGCGCAAGAAGGGGATCAGGCCTCCTTCGCGCAGGATGGCACGGATCTGCGGCGGTAGCGGGCGCAGCGCCTGCTTCAGGCCGCGCGCGGGCGCCACGAGTTCGCTGTTGGCCAGGTCTATCCTGACGAGGTCGCCGTCGGCCAGGCCTGCGGTGTCGTATTCGATGACCAGCAAGCCGTTGTTGATGGCATTGCGGAAAAACTGTCGACCGAACGACGGCGCGATGATGGCTGCGACGCCCAGGCGGTGCAGAATGTGCACGGCCTGTTCGCGCGACGAATTGATGCCGAAGTGGGTGCCCGCGGCGATGATGCCGCCGGGCTGGAAGCGGCCGGCAAAACCGGGCGAAACGCCTTCGAAGGCTTGCCCGGCGATATAGGATTCGTCCTTGCCGGGCAGGTACTTGCCCGAGCACTGCGTATCGGTATTGACGTCGTCGCCCAGTTTGTAGACCGGGCCCGTGATGACGTCCTGGATGGTCTCATGCATGGGTAGGCCTCCATTCGCCGCCGTCGACCGTGCGCGGGTCCGTGATGTAGCCGGTCAGTGCCGATGCCGCCACCGTGGCGGCGGAACCCAGCCAGATTTCCGATTCGTGATTGCCCAGCCGGCCGCGGAAATTGCGGTTCGCGCTGGAAATCGCGACTTCGTTGTCGCCCGGGATCAGGTGGTTGGTAATGCTGACACAGGTGCCGCAGCCCGCGGCTTCGAACGAGGCGCCGGCGGCGGTCAGGATTTCGATCAGGCCTTCACGCGCGGCATCCAGATAGATCTTGCGCGACGCGGGCGTGACGATCATGCGCACGCCGCGCGCCAGTTTGCGCCCCTTCAGGATGGCCGCTGCCTGGCGGATATCGTCCAGCCGGCCGTTGGTGCAGGTGCCGATCAGCGCGAAATTGATTTTTTGCCTATCGATCTGCGTGATGGGCACCACGTCGTCCACTTCATGGCGCCGGGCAACCTGGGGCGCCAGCGCGGACGCATCGACGGCGAAGCGGTGCGCGTAACGCGCATCGGCGTCGGCCGATACCGGACGCGGCGGACGCGCGCCATGCGCGGCCAGCCAGGCCAGCGTCTTGTCGTCGGCTTCCAGCAGGGCGGCCTTGGCGCCCAGCTCGGCGGCGTGATTGGCCAGCGTCATGCGGTCGTCGATTTCCATCGCCGCCACCGCCGAACCAACGTACTCGATCGCCAGGTAATTCAAGCCTTCGGCGCCGAAACGACCCAGCATATGCAGGGTGATGTCCTTGGCCCACACGCCCGGCTGCATACGGCCCGACAGTTCGACGCGCACCGATTCCGGCACGCGCAGCCAGACCTTGCCGGTCTTCATCACCGCGGTGACGTCGGTGCCTTCGACGCCGGTGCCGAACGCATTGAACGCGCCGTAGGTCGTCGAGTGCGTGTCCGTGCCGACCACCAGGTCGCCACAGGTCAGGTGGCCGCCTTCGGGCAGCACCTGGTGGCAGATGCCGTCGCCGATGTCGTACAGCGGGCTGCCGTGCTCGTCGGAGAAGCGGCGCATGGCGGTATGGGTCTGCGCGGCGGCCAGATTGGGCGGCGGCGAATAGTGGTCCAGCACCCAGGCCGTGCGCGGGGCGAACGGCAGGTCGCCGGCGCCCACCTTGTCGACCATGCGGATCGCGTTCGGCGCGCGCGCATCGGTGATCATGGCGAAGTCCACGTCGGCGATGACGATGTCGCCCGCCTGGACCTCTTCGACACCGGCGTGCCGGGCGAGGATTTTTTCAGCGATGGTGGAAGGCATGATTGTCAAATTTGAAGTGATATCAGTTATCCATGGCGCTACTACACGCACCCCATAAAACAGGTATCGCCCCCACCCAGGACGCCGCCGGAGCCGGCTTCGCCGGTCCGCCAGCGTCGCCCCCTTGAGGGGGAAGCGCGCCAGCGCTTCGGGGGTGGGTTTCCTACACAGCGTTGATGTTGATCTTCTTGACCAGATCGCCCCACTTCTTGCTTTCGCTGCGGATATAGCGATCGGTTTCGGCGGGCGTGGTCGGCGCGGGGTCCAGCCCCAGTTTCTTGAGTTTGGCGTCCACGTCGGGATCCTTCAGCGTGGCCACGATGGCCTTGTTCAGCGCTTCGATGACGGGCTTGGGCGTATGCGCCGGGGCGGTGAAGGCATACCAGTTGTTGGCTTCGAAGCCCGGATAGCCGGACTCGGCGATCGTCGGCACGTCCGGCAGGACGTCCAGGCGTTGCAGGCCGGTCGTCGCGATCGGGCGCAGCTTGCCGGCGGCGATGAACTGGACCGCGTCGGTGGGGCTGGCGAAGATCGATGCCAGCGTTCCGCCCAGCAGATCGTTCATCGCGGGCGCGCCGCCGCGGTAGGCGACGTGCTGGTTCTGCAGGCCGGCCACGGACTTCAACAGTTCGCCCGCCAGGTGGCCGCTGCTGCCGATGCCGGAGGAGCCGAAGGACATGTCGGAATGCGGCGCGTGCGCGGCCTTTACATATTCGGCAAAGGTTTTGATCTTGCTGTTGGCGTTGACCACCAGTACGTTGGAGAACGACACGGCCAGCGAAATCGGTTCCATGTCGGTGACCGGGTCGTAGGTCAGTTTGCTCAGATGCTGATTGACCGCCAGTGAACCGATCGTGCCCAGCATGATGGTGTAGCCGTCGGGAGCCGCCTTGACCAGTGCGTCGGAGGCAATATTGCCGCCCGCGCCGGGGCGGTTGTCGATGATGATGTTCTGCTTCAGGTTTTTCGACAACGCGGGCGCCATGATGCGGGCGACCGTATCGGAGCTGCCGCCCGCCGCGAAACCGACCAGCAGGCGGATAGGCCGGGTGGGGTAGTTGTCGCTATCCGCCGCCAGGGCGTTGCCGCTGGTAAAGGAAAAGGCGGAAATGGCCGCCAGCGCGCCCGCGGCGCGTCGTAGGGAGAAGAATCGCACGTGTTGTCTCCTGTTTTTCCTGGTCTGGATGCCAGAGGTAAACCATATAAGCAAAAGCGATGCCAAGTGCGCCGCCGCTTCGTTTCCCCGGGGAGCTGCTGGTCCGGGTTAGTGCGGAAGCGCGAAATCGTTTCATAAGTGAAAATGCGATGTTTCATTTAAGCATCATCGTCCTGCAACAATGCGTTCTTCCTCTCCGTCTCGCGGCGGCACGCCGCTGACCGGCGATTCCGCCCGACCGCCAGTCATCCACGCCGTTACCGGCTATGGCCTGTTCGAAAGCCTGCGCCAGGTCGCGCCCGAGTTCGCCGGACGCGCCCGGATCGAGCTGATGCACGATGCTTTCGAATCGGCCCTTGGGCCCTTGAACCAGGCCGTGGCGCAAGGCCGCTGCGACGTGGTCGTGGCATCGGGCAGCAATGGCGCGTTCCTGCGCACGCGCCTGCCGGTGCCCGTAGTGCTGGTGCAGGTGGGCGGCTACGACCTGATGACGGCGCTGGCGCGTGCCCGCGAACTGTCCCGCCACGTGGCCGTCGTGCTGCATCACGAGGTGTCGGCGTCGCTGCGGCGGTTCATGCGCGTTTTCGGCCTGGATGTGGAACTGCGGGCCTACGACACGCCGGAAGACGCTGCGCGCTGTATCGGCGAACTGGCCGCGCAGGGCGTGGAAGTGGTGGTGGGCGCTGGCATGGTCACCGACTATGCCAAGAAGGCCGGACTGACCGCCGTGCTGCTGTATTCGCTGGATTCCGTGCGGGCGGCCATGGAAACCGCCCTGGCCATCGCCCATGCGCAGCACGAGGAACGCGCGCGCCGGGACCGGCTCGATCTGGTGCTGCGGCACCTGAACGACGGCGTCGTCGCGGTGGACATGCAGGGGCGCATCACCACCCTGAATCCGGCCGCGGCACGGATCGTCGGCACCACGGCATCTCACGCTGTCGGGCAGCCGCTGGCCGAGGCTGCTCCGGGCCTGACGCCGGGGCCCGTGCTGGCGCGCGGCACTCCGGAGCTGGGGCGGGTGGAGGACGTGCGCGGACAAGCCCTGGTGGTGGATGCGGTGCCCTTATACGAAGCAGGCGCGCAGACTGGTGCCGTGCTGACGCTGCATCCCTCGCAACCGCTCGAACATGCGGTGGGACGCCTGCGGGCGCACAGCCATCGCCGCTCGCGTTCGGCGCGCTACACACTGAACGGCCTGGTCGCCGTGTCGGCGCCGATGCGCGAGCTGGTGCATCGCTGCGAGGTGCTGGCGCGCAATAGCGATGCGTCCGTGCTGATCCAGGGCGAAAGCGGTTCGGGCAAGGAAGTCGTGGCGCAGGGCATCCATCGCGCCAGCCACCGCCATGCGAGTCCCTTCGTGGCGATCAACTGCGGCGCGTTTCCCGAACAGTTGCTGGAAAGCGAACTGTTCGGCTATGAAGAGGGCGCCTTCACCGGTGCGCGGCGGCAGGGCAAGGCGGGACTCTTCGAGGCCGCGGACGGCGGCACTATGCTGCTGGACGAAGTCGGCGAAATGCCGCTGCCCCTGCAGACACGGCTGTTGCGCGCGCTGCAGGAAAAAGAGATCACCCGGGTCGGCGGCATCGACGCGATACCGGTCGACGTACGCATCATCGCGGCCACGCACCGCGACCTGGCGGCGATGGCACGCCAGGGCTTGTTCCGGCACGACCTGTTCTATCGGCTGCATATACTGCACATACGGGTGCCGCCGTTGCGCGAACGCCGCGAGGATATTGCCGCGCTGGCCGCCGATCTGCTGCCCGCCGCGCTGGAGCGCATCGGCGCGGGCAGGCTGGCGGCGGACGCCTTGCGCGCCGCGCTGCCGTTGCTGATGGATCACGATTGGCCCGGCAATGTGCGCGAGCTGGAAAACGTCATCGAAAGGATAGCGCTGGAGTGCCTGCTGGCGGACGCGGTGCCCCCGGTGGGCACGCTGCGCGGGGTACTGGATCCGTCGGGTCCCGCCGCGAATGCACATGCCGGCGGTGCGGCTCAAGATGTGCGCCGGCTGGCCCCGCTGCAGCGCGCGACAGAGATCCACCATATCCGTGAGGCCCTGCGCACGCACGGCGGCAACCAGGCCGCCGCCGCACGCGAACTGGGCATCAGCCGTACAACCTTATGGCGCAAGCTGCGCGGATAAATATCACAGAAAGTTCAATTCTCCGTGAGGACTTCGCGATCGGTCCCGCATCACAATGCGCCCCATAACGGATCTCCAGCAAGGAGGGGCATGTGGATACCATCGTGAGTGCGGTCAGTTCGCCCAGGCCAGGCAGGCCCACCATCCAGCCAGGATGGCTGCGTATTACCCACTGGGTCAACGTGCTGGCAATCACCGTCATGGTGATGAGCGGATGGCGCATCTATAACGCATCGCCATTCCTGGACTTCAGGTTTCCGAATCAATACACCCTGGGGGGCTGGCTGGGCGGCGCGCTGCAATGGCATTTCGCCTTCATGTGGCTGCTGGTCGGCAATGGCCTGGTGTACCTGGTCGTAAACCTGGCAAGCGGCCGGATGGCGCGCCGTTTCCTGCCGTTGTCGCCGCGCGGCATGTTGCGCGATGCCCTTGACGCCCTGCGTGGACGGCTCTCGCACGCCGATGTGCGGCATTACAACCATGTCCAGCGTGCCGCTTACCTGTTCGTCATCGTGGATATCGTGGCGCTGGTGGTCTCCGGCCTGGCCATATGGAAGCCCGTGCAGTTTGGTCCGCTATGCGCGCTGCTGGGCGGCTATGAGCCGGCACGCCGGGTGCACTTCGCGGCGATGTCCCTGCTGGTGGCGTTTGTCGTACTGCATGTCAGCATGGTGGCGCTGGTTCCCCGCACGCTGCGTTCCATGATTACCGGTCGCTAAGGGAGCATTGCCATGAGCATCACGCGTGGCGCCAACAAGGCGATAGATGGCGAGCTGGTTCTGAAGGAAGCCCGGAAAATCCTGGCATCCCGGGTCGACGTTCCCTCCCGGCGCTCTTTTCTGCTGCGAGGCCTGAGCCTGGGTGGATTGGCGATGCTGTCAGGGTGTTCGCTGGACGACAACGAAAGCGTCGGCAAGGCATTGACGGCGGTTTCGCGATGGAATGACCGTGTCCAAGGCGCGATTTTTCATCAGGCATCGCTGGCGCCGACCTATCCGGAATCCATGATCACCCGCCCATTTCCGTTCAATGCGTTCTACGGAATGGATCAGGCGCCCTCGGTCGAAGAGGAGGGCTACCGCCTGGAGGTTACCGGCCTGGTCGCGGACAAGCGCAGCTGGCGGCTGGAGGAATTGCGCGCGATGGCGCAGACGGATCAGATCACCCGTCATATCTGCGTCGAAGGCTGGAGCGCGATCGGCCGTTGGGGAGGTGTGCCTTTCTCGGATTTTCTGCGGCGAGTCGGGGCGGATACGACGGCGAAGTACGTAGGGTTCAAGTGCGCCGACGATTATTACACCAGCATCGATATGCCGACTGCGCTGCATCCGCAGACGATCCTGGCACTGACCTATGACGGCAAGACCTTGCCGCGCGAATACGGATTTCCCATGAAGCTGCGGATGCCTACCAAGCTTGGCTACAAGAATCCCAAGCATATCCAGGCTATCTACGTGACCAACACCTATCCGGGGGGCTATTGGGAAGACCAGGGCTACAACTGGTTCGGCGGCAGCTGAGCTTTTACCACGCGGCATTCGCCGCATTTTTCAATCACGACTATCCACCAGGAGTTTGACCATGAAGAAGATTTCCACTGCTGTTTTCGCGATGTGCATGGCCTTTGGCACGGGCGCGGCTTTCGCGGCCGATTCGATGAGCCACGATGCCATGGGCAAGGGTGACGCGATGAGCCACGATTCCATGGGTAAAGGCGACGCCATGAAGCAGGATTCCATGGGCAAAGGCGATGCGATGAAGAGCGATGCCATGGGCAAGGGTGATGCGATGAGCCACGATGCGATGGGCAAGGGTGATGCCATGAAGAAAGACGGCATGGACAAGAGCGGCGCGATGAACAAGGATGCGATGCAGAAGTAACGTGGCCGGTCTGGGAATGGGAAAAGGCGGCCGGGGCCGCCTTTTTCGTTGGTGGGTCGCGTCGTTTTAGGCGTGCGAAACGCTCGTAACGAGCCGCTGGTTGCCCAACAAAATGCTTATCAGGATCAATTCAGGCTTTCATCGCCATCGCCACGTCACTCCTGGACCGGATAGTTCGATGGAAAGAGCGCTCGCTGGGCTTCTTCGTCGCGCACCGTCTTGAAGTCAATGCCGGTCCCGACCTGGCGCGCTCGCGCGACGGCTGGCCGGGCATCGATGGCCTTGAACCAGCGCGCGATATTGGGATAGGGCGCCAGAGGGTTTTCCGCGCCCTTCAACACGCGAGAGGCGCGATCCAGCCAGCCCCATGCGGAGATATCGACAATGGTGTATTCGCCACCCACGATGAATTCACGCCCGGCGAGCCTGTCGTCCAGCACCTTGTAATGCCGTTCGGCCTCGCGTCGGTAGCGATTGACCGCATAGTCCAGGCCCGCGGGCGCCGCATGCTGAAAATGCACGGCCTGCCCGGAAAAAGGGCCCAGTCCGGTACCGATAAAGAATAGCCACGACAGCATGTCCGCGCGATCCTTGGGCTGGCCCAGCAGCTTGCCGGTCTTTTCCGCGAGATAAAGCAGGATGGCACTGGAATCGAAAACCGTTGCCTGTGTTCCACCCGGTCCGTCGGGGTCCACGATGGCCGGAACCTTGCCGTTGGGATTGATCGCGCGAAACGCTGCTTCGTGCTGGTGTCCTTTACTGGTATCGACAGGGATCACCTCGTAACGCAGCCCGGTTTCTTCGAGCATGAGCGCCACTTTTGCCGGGTTCGGCGTGGGATGAAAGTAAAAGCGGATCATTTGCCGACTTGCCTCCTGTACTGACACGGTATGAAGCCGCCGAATATCGCGGCGAATGTGGTGTTTTAAATCATCCGTTCTAAAATCGTCAATGAAGAAACGTCGCTGCCATCCGCAACGGGTGCACGATCGGCTCTTCCTGGATCGCCGCGGCGCAGGGGCGTCAGTCGGCTGCGGCCTCGGTGCCTTGCGCCGGTTGCGCACGCGCCACGCGCCGCCACTCGCCAGGCGTCATTCCCATCCATTGCGAGAAACTGCGCCGGAAGGCCGCCACGGATTGATAGCCAACGGCTTCCGCGACCGCTTCGGTGGTCGCGGACGGGCGTTTCAATTCATTGGATGCCAGGCTCATGCGGACGTCGGTCAGCAGGTCGTAAGCGGACCGCCCCAGCTTGTCCTGGAAGTGGCGCATAAAGGTCGCCCGCGACATACTGCAGCGCCCGGCCAGTTCCGGCAAAGTCCACTGCCTGGCGGGTTCGTTGAAAATAGCCGACAGCGCGGGAGCCAGCCGCGGGTGTCCAGCCAGTGCCAGCAGCCCGGTGGGCGCTTGTTCCGAATCGCTGGCTACGCGCAGCGCCAGCGTGAACAGGGCGGACGACAAGGCGTTCAGCATGGCATGCCCGCCCAGTGTGTCCACCGACGTCTCGCTGCGCATCAGGCGGACCAGCGCCGCCAGTTGGTCGGATGCCCCATCGATGCCGGCTTCACCTTCCATGTTCGTGGCGTGAACCACCACTTTGGTCGGCAGATAGTCACGGACCAGGCGGTCGTGGGGCGGTGCGATGTAAAACCGCCCGCACAGCATATCCAGCATCTTTGCCTCGCCGCCATTTTCGCTGCGTATCAGGTTGGCGGCCTGCTTGTTGAACGCCGGTATGGGCGCGCGGCCGCTGCCGTCGTGCAGGATGTGGGCCGATCCATGGGGCAGCATGATGATGTCGCCCGCGCCAAGCTCGCGGACAGTTTCGTCTTCCGGATCCTCAAGGATCGCGACGCCTTGCAGTACGACGTGGTATGGGATTTCACGCGCGGCGGAATGCCCGTAGGCGATACGCCAGGGAGCACCATATGCGCAGCGGATTTCAAGCTGGCCTGTGACGGTGATCATTTCTAGCAGCTGGCTGAGCCAGTCGAGCGGGCTGGACATGGAAGCTCCGGTTTCGCGTGTGATCCTATTGAGCATTTTATTGAGCAATTACAGACTCGTCCAGATCGTTTTGCGGGCCTAAAGTGACGACTCCCAAGCACACAACGTGTTTAACCAAGGAGTCACACCATGAGCCGCATCGCCATCCCCGCCCTCGAATCCGCCACCGGCGCCACCGCCGACGTTTACGCCCAGGTCAAGAAGATCGCCGGCGGCAGCGTTCCCAACCTGTTTGCCGCGCTAGGCCACCTGGCGCCGGCTTCGCTGTCGGCGGTGTTGAACGCCGAAGGCGCACTGGGCAGCGCCAGCCTGAGCCGCAAGGACCTGGAAACGATCAAGCTGGTGGTCAGCGAGTTGACTGGTTGTGATTACTGTGTGGCCGCGCACACCCTGCTGGGCAAGATGACCGGCCTCTCGCCGGAGACGCTGCGTCAGATCCGCGCCGGCCAACCGACGGGCGAAGCCAAGCGCGATGCGCTGGTGCGCTTCGTGCGGGTGATCCAGCAGACCAGCGGCACGCTGCCGGTGGCCGAAGTCGAGGCCATCCGCGCGGCCGGCTACACCGACGCGCAACTGGCCGATATCTCGCTGGCCATCGCGCTGACGATCTTCACCAACACCTTCAACCGCATCAACGACACCGACGTCGATTTCCCGGCCGTGCAGTGATCGGACAAGGCGGGCGGCCTGGGCCGCTCGCATTATGCAGTCGGTGGCGGCGTCCTGG
>DATJHN010000476.1:0-8469 GCA_035493915.1 Bordetella sp. | reverse complement strand
ACGGATATTGGCGACGGGATCCAGCGCCCCCTTTTGGCCATAGGCGTCGAACTTGGACTGGTGCACGCTGGTCATCACCTGCATCAGCCCCTGCGCGCCCACGCTGCTTTCGGCGAAGGGGTTGTAGCGCGATTCCACGGCAATGACCGCCAACAGCAGTAGCGGGTCTATCTGCAATTCACGTCCGACCTTGTACGCGGTATTGACCAGCACAGTGGTCGCATCGGAGGCCACCTTGTACTTGCGCGAAATATAGTTGCGCAGCGCGCTGGTCTGCGCATTGCTGACGATGTCAGGACGGGACGCGGACCGAAGCTCCGGATGGGGCAAGGGCGTAAGGAAAGCGGTGGCGTTGTTGCCCGTATCCGGTATGGCGAGCGCGACCGCGCCCGGCGTACCATCCGCCTTGCTGTCGCCCGAATCGAAATCGGGCAATGCATCGGCGTCGGCATAAGCGCTGTCCGAGCCCGCCGGCGGAACCGTGGCGGGCGCGAGCGCCGTCAACAAAGCCTTGTGTACCTGCAGCGCCTGATCACGCAGACCAGGCAAAGCCAAACCCATGCTGACGGTAACGATGACGGCGATGCCGAGATAGACGGCACAGGTTCGCAGCCATTCGCCGAGATAGCGGTGAACGCCTTGTGCCAATTGCCGAAACGGATAACTGGCCACTGACGCATAAGGCATTGGTGACCTCCTGCGTTTTTAAGGGAAGGGGATGTTAACCTCTTATCGGCTGCGCGTATGTAACAAAAACCGTAAATGACACGCAACTTTAAGCAACTGAGCTTAACTTCCGCCAATTTTCATTTGCCCTCCCTAGGCCTCCTGTGAAATACCGAGATTTAAGAGATTTCATCGCCCAACTTGAAGCGCGCGGCGACCTGAAACGCATCGCGGCGCCGGTCTCCACGCACCTGGAGATGACCGAAATCGCCGACCGCGTCCTGCGCGCGGGCGGCCCAGCCCTGTTGTTTGAAAACGCGCGCCACCAGGACCGCGCGGCCGGCATGCCCGTACTGGCGAATCTGTTCGGCACGCCGCGGCGCGTCGCCTGGGGCATGGGCGCCGATCAGGTAGAGGCGCTGCGCGAAACCGGCGAACTGCTGGCTTCGCTGCGCGAACCCGAACCGCCCAAGGGCTTGCGCGACGCTTTCGCCAAGGTGGCGATGCTGAAGGCCGCCCTGTGGGATATGAGCCCGAAAACCGTGCGCGGCCCGGCCTGCCAGGACATCGTGCTGGAAGGCGATGATGTGGACCTGTCTCGGCTGCCCTTGCAAACCTGCTGGCCCGGCGACGTGGCGCCACTGTTGACCTGGGGCCTGGTCATCACCAAGGGGCCGCGTGCGCGGCGCCAGAATCTGGGGATCTACCGCCAGCAGCCGGTGGGCCGCAACAAGCTGATCATGCGCTGGCTGTCGCACAGGGGCGGCGCGCTGGATTTTCGCGAACACGCCCAGGCCCATCCTGGCCAGCCCTTTCCGATTGCCGTTGCCCTGGGCGCGGATCCGGCGACCATCCTGGGCGCTGTAACACCGGTACCCGATACGCTGTCGGAATATCAGTTCGCCGGCCTGCTGCGCGGCTCGCGCACGGAAGTCGCCAAGGCCCTGGGCAGCGAATTGTCCGTGCCGGCCTATGCGGAGATCGTCCTGGAAGGCCATCTGCTGCCCGCCGCGGATCCGCGCGCGATTGCTCCCGCCGTGCCGGAAGGCGTCGCCCCGCCGCCGGACACCGGCTACGAAATGGCCCTGGAAGGCCCCTACGGCGACCATACAGGCTATTACAACGAGCGCGACTGGTTCCCGGTGTTCACCGTGGATCGCATCACGATGCGCCGGAACCCCATCTACCATTCCACCTACACCGGCAAGCCGCCCGACGAACCGGCGGTGCTGGGTGTGGCGCTGAACGAGGTCTTCGTACCGCTGCTGCGCCGCCAACTGCCCGAAATCGTCGACTTCTACCTGCCGCCCGAAGGCTGCAGCTACCGTCTGGCGGTGGTATCGATCCGCAAGCAGTACGCCGGCCACGCCAAGCGCGTCATGTTCGGCCTGTGGAGCGTGCTGCGCCAGTTCATGTACACCAAGTTCATCGTGGTGGTGGACGAAGACGTGAATCCGCGTGACTGGAAGGAAGTCGTATGGGCCATGACGACGCGCATGGATCCGGTGCGCGATACCACGCTGGTGGAGCGCACGCCCATCGATTACCTGGACTTCGCATCGCCGGTATCGGGGTTGGGCGGCAAAATGGGCCTGGATGCGACCAACAAGTGGCCGGGCGAAACCGACCGCGAATGGGGTCGCCCGATCACCATGGACACTGCCGTCAAAGAGAAGGTGGACGCGATGTGGGGCGAGTTGGGCCTGTAGCGTCCGCCGCGGCATCCTGCGGGGCCTGCCGGCCCTGCCAGCCGCGATAGACCTGCCAGCCGACCACCGCGGCGGTGGCCAGCTTCAGCAGCTTGGACCGCTTGCCGCGCAGAAAAACCGCCGACAGCGTCGATGTAATGACCGGATAGCGGCGCGCCATCGAAAAGGCTTGCCAGGCCATCGCCGGCATATTGCCCGCGCCCATGCGCGGCACCAGGCCCTTGATCAGGAGCGAAGGCGACAGGGATTGCATCACCCCCGCCACGTTGTGCACCAGCGCTTCGCGCTCGACTGCCGCGCGAGCGCGCAACAATTCGATGCGCACCTGGCGGTCGACCTCGGGGGACAATTTGTTCATGGGACGGACTCCCGACGGCGCGCGGCGTGCGCGCGCCGGTCGGCTTCGGCGCGCCGTTCCGCTTCTTCTTCCAGTTGCGCCTGCTGGCGCAGGCGTTCGAGCAATTGCACGTCGCGGCCCAGCTCTTCCAAGGTGGCGGAGAAAGGCGCCGGCCCCAGCGTCAGCATGCGACGCACCACGAAAAGCAGCGCCACGCCGAGCACGGCATAGACCGCGGCCAGGACGCCCAAGGCCATGTAGCGCTCGTCGGTCGGCCAGAAATACACGGCCACCATAGTCGAGAAAACCAATAGGGCCAGCGTCAGGAACAGCAGGGCCGCGAAGGAACACCCCAGCAGTTTCAGCAGGCGGGCTTTTTCCGCCGACGCTTCCAGCGCCAGCAGCTCGAACCGGGTGCGCCCCAAATCGACCAGGCTGGAGGCAACACCGAGCAGGGATTTGCGCAAAGGCATATAAGTGGGGCAAGCCATCAGGCGCGCGGACGATACGCGCTCATCGACCTGCCCGCCAGGTTCAGCGGCGGCTGATCAGCAGGCCCAGCAGCAGGCCGGTCACGCCCGCAATGCCGATTGCCTGCCAGGGATTGTCATGCACATATTCGTCTGTCGCGCGCGCCGCCTTGCGGCCGCGTTCGACGACGGCATCCTGCACTTCGTAGAGCGTTTCGCGGCTGCGCTTGAGCGTCGCCATGGCGCGATCACGCAGTTCAGCGGCCTTGTCGCCCGTGCTGGCCGCGGCTTCGCGGAGCAGGTTTTCCGCATCGTTCAGGCTGCTTTTGACGCTGTCGATGAGATTCTCTTTGGCGCCTTCGGAAGATTTCGCGTTCATGTTCGCTCCTTTCTTTTGTTGCATAACCTGCACGAAAAACAATGATACCAGCGCCATTTCGCCTCAAGCCCTCTATTGCTACCGACTGCTACGGCCTGAGATCGCAGGATCGCGGGAAATCGGGCGGCATTCAACGCGCGAGTACCTACTCTATATAGACACTACTTGATCTTGGTGATCTCGACGGCGGATTTGATGCCTTGCTGGTCGATGTCCTGCTTCATGACCAGGCTGACCGCGGGGCAATACCAATCCGTGACGGTGGTGTTCAAGGCGGGGATCGGAATCGTCAAGCCTTTGAATGTGGCCATGGTCGGATCCGTGTCGCGGCTATAGGAAATCGGCCAGCAGGTCTGCTTGCCCAGCGCCGTATCCATGGATCGCTTCGTACCCACCGTCTTCTGGCTGATGCGCACCGTCGTGCTGGGCGTGCCGCCGACGGGCGCTTCCTTGCCGATGTTCAGACGGAAGTTGGCGCCTGGCAGCTTCTGCCCCGGTCCGCTGATCTTGCCGTCATAGGCGAACAGACCCAGCATGCGCAGGTCGAATTGGCCTTCGGAGACAGGTTTTTCGCCGGCATCCGCGTAGCGGACAAAGCTCGCCTTGCCATCGTTGACCGTCATCAGGTAATCCAGCTTAGACTTGCCCGGCGGCAGGCCCGCGTATGAAAAAGTAGCAACGCCGGAGACGCGCGCCCGGCAGTTCTCGCCATTGCTTTTGGTTACCTCAGCAAACGCAAGATCGGCGCCCAGTTGCAAATTACCGGATCCCGTCAGCTGCACCTGGCCGCCGTTGTGGATGAATTGCGCATCGCAGACCCCGGCCTGGGCCGCGCCCGCCGCCAGCACCATCGCACCCGCGGCGAGCGCACGCACAAAAACGGCGGAAACCCGATGCCGGACGGCCGGCGGGAGGAGGCACGCTGTCCGGGAGCGGCAGGCCGGCGCGGCGGCGGGAGCGGGATACGAATGCACGATGAAAAACCTCTTCATAAACTGCCGCCCGGGTACCGGGACGGGTCGATCGATACTACACCGACCCGGTGGCGCCCGGTCGTGGCGGATGCTTATATCAGCCATCAATGAAAATCCATGTGGATATTGCCTTAGATTATATGAACATGCCCACATCTTCGTTCCCGGCGGGGCGGCGGCTTTCTAGAATGAATGCCTTGCCCATGCCCTGCCGCGGACATGGGCTTTTGCCGTTTTCACTTCGCAGCCGATCATGAAGCTATTCCCCCTGTTCGCCGACCTGAACCAGCGCCTTGTCCTGGTTGTGGGCGGTGGTGCCGTCGCCGCGCGCAAGGCGCATGCCTTGCTGGACGCCGGCGCCCGCGTGCGCGTGGGTGCGCCCGAATTGAATCCGGATCTGGCGGCGCTTGCCAGGGACGGCGCGGTCACCCACTTGCAGGGCCGCTTCGAGGATGACTGGCTGGAAGGCGCCTGGCTGGTGGTGGCGGCCACGGACGATGCCGCCGTCAACGCCCAGGTGGCGGCGGCCGCCGCCGCGCGGCGCATCCTGGCGAATGTGGTCGATGATCCAGCCTTGTCCTCTTTCCAGGTGCCGTCGATCGTGGACAGGTCGCCGCTGATCGTCGCGATTTCCTCCTCGGGCGTCGCGCCGGTATTGGCCCGGCGCCTGCGTGAACGCATCGAATCGCTGTTCGACCATACGCTGGGCCCGCTGGCCGAACTGGCGGCGCGCTATCGCGCCCGCATCCGGGAACGGCGTCCCGACCTGGGCTCGCGCCGACGCTTCTACGACAGCCTGATGGACGGCCCGGTCGCGGCACTGCTGCGGCAGGCCCGTCCGGCGCAGGCCGAGCAGGCGCTGGAAGCCGCGCTCGAACAGCCGCAGGAAACGCCCGCGGGCAGTGTGGTCCTGGTCGGCGCCGGTCCGGGTGACCCGGGCTTATTGACCCTGAAGGCGCTGCGGGCCTTGAACGAGGCCGACATCATCCTGTACGACCGCCTGATCAGCGACGAAATCCTGTCGCTGGCGCGGCGGGACGCCGAACGCGTCGACGTGGGCAAGCGGCTGGGCGAGGATCACACGGCGACCCAGGCCCGCATCCATTCCCTGATGGTGGAGCACGCCCGGCGCGGACGCCGCGTGGTGAGGCTCAAGGGCGGCGATGCATTCATCTTCGGCCGCGGCGGCGAGGAACTGCAGTTTCTGCGGGCTCACGATATCCCTTACGAAGTCGTGCCGGGCATAACCGCGGCATTGGCCTGTGCGGCGCATGCCGGCATCCCCCTGACACACCGCGAGCATGCCCAGTCGCTGCATCTGATCACCGCCCATTGCCGCGATGAAGGCGAAACGACGGACTGGGCGGCCCTGGCGAGCACCAACCAGACGCTGGCTTTCTATATGGGAGTCGGCCAACTGGAATCGCTATCGCGGCGGCTGCGCGAACATGGCCGGGCGGCGGACACGCCGTTCGCGCTGGTGGAAAACGGCAGCCGGCCGGAGCAGCGCGTGCTGACCGGGCGGCTGCAAGACCTGGCCGGCCTGGCGCGAGCGCATGACATCCGCGCGCCGGCCCTGCTGATCGTGGGCAGCGTGGCCGCGCTGGCCAATCAGCTGCATTGGTTCGGGCAGCATATCGACGGCATGGCGGAGGTGCCGACCGCCTGAGCGCGGATGGCGCGTCGATGGGACGGTCGAGGCGCGGCTATCGAAGCGCGCGAATCGCGGTCTAGCCCGTCGTCTGGCGGGTGCCAAAAATGCGGTCGCCCGCATCGCCCAACCCCGGGATGATGTAGCCATCCTGGTTCAGCCGCTCGTCGATGGATGCCGTATAGACCTGCACGTCGGGATGGGTCCGGTCCAGGCGGGCGATGCCTTCGGGCGCGGCCACCAGCACCAGGGCACGGATGTCGCGGCAGCCGGCGCGCTTGAGCATGTCGATGGTGGCGCACATGGACCCGCCGGTCGCCAGCATGGGATCCACGATCAACGCCACGCGCCGGTCCAGGTCAGCCACCAGGCGTTCCAGATAGGTATGCGCCTGCAGGGTTTCCTCGTTGCGGGCCAGGCCGACCACACTGACCTTGGCCCCGGGAATCAGGGTCAGCACGCCGTCCAGCATGCCGATGCCGGCGCGCAGGATGGGCACCACTGTGATTTTTTTGCCGGCCAGCTTTTCCACGTCCACGGTGCCGCTCCAGCCTTGCACCTGGCAGTGCTCCAGCGGCAGGTCCTTGCAGGCCTCGTAGGTCAGCAGCGCCCCGACCTCCTGGGACAGTTCGCGGAAACTTTTGGTGCTCAGGTCTGCGCGGCGCATGATGCCGAGCTTGTGCCGGATCAGCGGATGGCGGATTTCATGCACGGGCATTGCGGTTCTCCGATATCGATGGGTCGAATCGTAGCCCGGCGCTCAGTGATCGGCCAGCCACTTGATCAGCGCATCATTGAAAGGACGCACCGCATCCGCGCGCTCGTCGTTGACAATGCTGACCACCACATAGCGCTTGCCGCTGGCACCCAGCACGTAGCCGGCCATGGCCCGCACGTTGGCCAGCGTACCGGTTTTCAGGTGCGCCATCCCGCGGGTGTCCTGGCCGCGCAGGCGCCGGCGCACGGTGCCGTCGACTCCGGCGATGGCCAGGGAAGACATGAATTCCGGCATATAGGGCGAATCCCAGGCCACGGTGAGCAGCGACGCCAGGCTGTCCGCCGACACCCGTCCCGTGCGCGACAGGCCGGAGCCGTTGTCGATGACCAGTTCCGGCATGGAAAGTCCCTGGCTGCCCAGCACCCGGCGCACGACCGCCGCGCCGCCGTCCGTCGTGGCCGGGCGGCGGCCGCCCTCCGCGCCCAGGGTCAGCAGCAGCAGGCGCGCCATCACATTGTTGCTGCGCTTGTTGATCGTGCGGATCACATCGCTCAGGGGCGGCGATTCGTGGGCCGCCAGCGGGACGGCATCCGGCGGCACCATGCCGGCGCGCACCTGGCCGTTGAAGGTGCCGCCCAGTTCGCGCCACAGCAGCCGGAATACCTCGGTGGCGAAATCCGGCTGCGACAGGGCCAGGCGGTACAAACTGAACTCGCCGCAGGAGCCGGCGACCTTGCCGGTCAGCCGCAGCGTCATGCCCTGCTGCGTGATGACCGGCTCCGTGGCGACTTCGGGCGCCCCCGGGCAGGCGACGTCGCTCCATTCCACCTGGCCGCCGACCGTTACGCCGGGCAGCGGCGGATCGATGACGGCCCGCCAGCGGCGCGCCGCGGGATCGGGCAGGAACATCAGGCGGACCGCGCCGAAGCCCACCATCAGCGCGTCGGGACTGGCGTTGTAGGGGCGGTCGGGGGCGCCGTCGAAGGCGCCGGGATCGGTGGCGACCGAGCCGAATATCGTGCGGTCGATGACCAGATCGTTGATCTGCCGCACACCGTGCAGGCGCAGGTCGCGCAGCAGGGTCCACAGATCCTGCATCAGGAAGAAAGGATCGCCGCTGGCGCGCAGATACAGGGGGCCGGGCAACACGCCGTTGCTCCCCAGGCGGGCGCCGGGTTCCGACAGCAATTCGGTGCGCCAGACGTAGTCGGGCCCCAGGCTGGACAGCGCCGACCAGGTCGTGACCAGCTTCATCACCGAGGCGGGATTGCGCGGTTCCTTGGCATTGATGGACAACAGGCGCTGGCCGCCCAGTTCCTGCACGACCAGCGACAGCGAAGCCCCGGGCAACTTGCTGGCGCGCCAGGCGGATGCCAGCTCATTCGGCAGCCCGTTGGTCGATGCGGGCGCCAGGCCCTGGGCGCGGGCGACGCCGGCCGCCAGGCCCACCATCGACAGGACCACCAGACCAGCCGCCAGCCGCCGTCCCAGCCCCGCCATCCATAAGCCCAACCGCTCTATCATTCCCCGCCCGCTATCGTCGCCAGAACATTGAGTGCGCCAAG
>DATJHN010000475.1:0-6447 GCA_035493915.1 Bordetella sp. | reverse complement strand
GGGAGTCGCGGCGTCCACCGTCGCCGCCGCCCGTGCGGGCGCGGCGCCCTGTATCAGGACGATGCGCGACGCATCGTCCGTCACACGGGCCAGCATCAGTGCCAGGGCCTGGCCCACCGGGCCGGCGCCGAGGATCGCGATGGGAAATGCGGAATCGGTCATGGCGGAATTCTAGCCCTTACAATTGCCGACGCCGCCCGTCCGCATGGCGACGCCGTCTGTCCGCATGGAATTCATATGGTCGATGCTTCTTCCGTTCTACAGCCGTCCAGCCGCGCGCCCCGCACCAAGGTACGGGCCGGTTTGCTTGCCCTATTTCTCGGTTGGATGGGGGCACATTGGTGGTACCTGGGTCGCCGCGGCGCCATCTGGGTGACCGTGTACGCGCTAGCCTGCCTGGCCGCGACCCGCTGGTTTCCGGTCTGGTACGACAACCCCGCCTTCTTCCTGCTGTTCATCCCCATGACCGAAGGCTTTATCGAAAGCGCCGTGCTCTGCCTGCGCCCGGACGAAAAATTCGATCGCGCCTACAACCCGGGCCTGGCCGCTCCGTCCCGCACGGGCTGGGGGCCGGTCCTGGTCGCGCTGGCCGCCGTGCTGATCGGCTCCGTGTGCGCGATGTTCGCCATCGCCATGGTCGTGGTGTACGTCTGGCAGGCTATGGGCTGGCTGCAAGGCTACGTGCTCTGAAACGCGCCGGGGCTTTTTCGCGCCGCTCCTATTCCCGCATCAGGGCCTCGATTTCCCGCGCATCCACCGGTACGCCGCGCGTGATGAGTTCGCAGCCTTCGTCGGTGACCAGTGCGTCGTCCTCTGTGCGGATGCCGATATTCCAGAACTCCTTCGGCACATCGTCGGCCGGCCGCACGTAGATGGCGGGTTCTATCGTCAGCAGCATGCCTTTTTCCAGGACGCGCCAGCCGCGCTCCGGCCCCGCGGGCGCATCGGGCGTGCGGTAGTCGCCCACGTCATGCACGTCCAGGCCCAGCCAGTGGCCCGTGCGATGCATATAAAAGCGGTTGTACGCCTTCGATTCCAGCACCCCGTCCAATGAGCCTTGCAGCAGGCCGGCATCGATCATGCCTTGCGCCAGGACGCGTAGCGCGGCTTCATGGCCGTCGTTCCATGTCAGGCCGGGCCGAGTTACCGCGCTTGCCGCGTCCTGCGCCGCCACCGTCAGGTCGTACAGCAGGCGCTGCGGACCGCTGTAGCGCCCATTGACCGGAAAGGTGCGCGTGATGTCCGCGGCGTAGCCATCCATTTCGCAGCCGCCGTCCACCAGCAGCAGATGGCCGTCTTCCAGCACCGCATCGCCGGCCGGGTAGTGCAGGACGCAGGCGTTCGGCCCCGTCGCCACGATGGTGTTGTAGGCCACCGATTGCGCGCCATGGCGGCGAAACTCATACAACAGCTCGGCTTCGATCTCATACTCGCGCATGCCAGGGCGCGCATGGCGCATGGCGCGCGCATGCGCGCCCGCCGAAATCCTGGCGGCGCGCCGCATGATGGCGATTTCCGCGGGATCCTTCACCAGGCGCATTTCCGCGATAAGGGGCAGCGGGTCCTGCTGGCGGGCCGGCGGCCGCCGGCCGGTCCTGGACTGCCGCAATGCCGTATCGGTGGCGCGGCGCACGCAATCGTCGACGCGGCTGTCGCGCAGCAGCGTGGCGAACAGAATTGGCTGGTCCAGCATCATGCCGGGCAGCATCTCATCCAGGCGATCCACCGGATAGGCTTCGTCGAAGCCGAAGCGCGCGACGGCTGCTTCCGGCCCGAAGCTGCGGCCTTCCCACAGTTCGCGTTCTTCGTCTTTGTCCCGGCAGAACAGCACCGCCCGGTCCGTGGCGCCGGCGATCAGCACCAGCCACGCGTCGGGTTCGGGAAACCCCGTCAGGTAAAGAAAATCGCTGTCCTGCCGATACGGATATTCCGCATCGCGGTTGCGCACGGCCGCCCGCGCGGCAGGCAGCACGGCGATACCGCCGCCAGCGGCGCGCATGATGTCCTGGAGCCGGCGGCGGCGGGCGATGTGGGGGGCAAGGTCGTCGGGAGGCAGGCTCATTGGGCATATCCGGCTGTGTCCGATGGGCTACTTTACCGCGCGTCACCAAACTTTCACGGTACAGCTTTCTTAACCTCCTGCTAAAATTGCGCCCGTTGTCATTGGGGAGTAGCCATCCTTGCCCCCAAGGAGTTTGCGTCAACACACTTGGCGGTCCACGGACCCCATGGCGCAAACGGCCTTCGCCACCGCCGCAATTGTCGCGCGGCCCGCGAACCAGCCAGGCGAGACCTTTGGCCACGACGCGCTAACCCAGCCGGGCGAGCCGCGTCGTCGCGCCATCGGAATCCGCTCGTCCGGCTGTGTCATCATGATTTCCACCTTCGTACTGTTCTTCGCCGCCGCGGCGGTGATCTACTTTGCCTGCGAATATTTCGTCAACGGCGTCGAATGGGTAGGCCAGCGGCTCCAACTGGGGGCGACCGCGGTAGGGACCGTGCTGGCGGCTTTCGGCACCGCCCTGCCTGAAAGCGCCGTGACTTTCATGGCGGTGGTATTCGGCACCACGCCGGACCAGAAGGATATCGGCGTCGGGGCCGCCATGGGCGGACCGCTGGTGCTGTCCACCGTGGCCTATGCGGTGGTGGGGCTGGCCCTGATGCGCCTGCGCAAGCGGCGGCCGGCGGTGGCGAACGATCCCTGTATCAAGGCCGACCAGCAGCGCCTGGCCCGTGACCAGGGCTGGTTCATGGGCATATTCGTGTTCAAGGTCGGCCTGGGTCTGTTGGCCTTTGCCTGGAAACCATGGCTGGGCATTTTTTTCCTGATGGCATACGCGCTATACGTCAAGCGTGAACTATCCGCCGACGAAACGTGCGCGGAATCCGATATCCTGGAGCCGCTGAAGCTACGGCCGCGCGATGCGCAGCCTTCGATGGGCTGGGCGTGCTTCCAGACCGTGCTGGCGCTGGTGGTCATCGCCGTCGCGTCGCGTATCTTCGTGGTGCAGATCGAAGTCCTGGGCCAGCTCATGGGAGCAACGCCCCACGTGGCCGCGCTGCTGCTCGCGCCGGTCGCCACCGAGCTGCCCGAAATCATGAACGCCATCATCTGGGTGCGGCAGGGCAAGGAACGGCTGGCCCTGGCGAACATTTCGGGCGCCATGATGATCCAGGCCACCATTCCCAGTTCGCTGGGCATATTCCTGACTCCGTGGCTGCTCGACGGTACGCTGATTGCCGCGGGCCTGTTCACCATGATGTCGATCGGCGTGCTATGGCTGCGCTTCCGCCGGGAGTCCATGAGCCTGCGGACCCTGTCGGCCGTGGGCGGACTGTATGCGTTGTTCGCGGGTTACATCGGCTGGCATTTCTATGCCTGATTTATGCGCAGCCATTGAGCACCCGGGTAAACCCGATTACAATCGAAGCTTCGAATCCCCAGGAGTTGCTACGTGAATACAGATTCCGGCGACAGTAGTAGTCGACCTAGTGTCGGCGTCGCTGCCTGATAGGGTTCACGCAGATTCAACTCTGCCGCACCCTGTCCAGCAGGGTGCGGTTGTCCAGCAAGTTCTAACGTTTTCTCCGTCCATCCGTTTGTAATACGGCGGCGGGTTCCGGGATGAATGATCCGGCAAATGCCCGGGTCCGTTATCGCGGAATGACGTGTAGTGCTGTCCTCCCGCATTTTCCCCATCTCACGTTTTTCTGCCATGCCCCGGCGTCAGGCCCATGCTCTGCAATGAGCGGCCGTGCCGGTTCGTGTGCAACGTGGGCACGGGCTGCTTGTGCGCAGCAAGTCGTTCGAATCGTCCGTTGTTGTCGTTCGCGGCTGTTCCATGCGTGCATCGCATGAGTCCGTGGCGATAGCCAGACGTGTATCCACGCGGTACCCGCTTTCGCAAGGAGGTCGTTATGCGTGTTTTCGATTTGTTCCTGCGCCGTGCCGGTGTCGATCGTGCCGCCATGCCCGATCGTCGCGATGCCAGTTCGCGATTGACCGTCGTTTGTCCGCGCGATGCGCTGGGCGCGGTACGCAAGCATATCGTCTCCGACTTCAAGGCAGCGGGGCTGACCGTATCGCAGATGCAAGTGGATCAAGGGAGCGATGAGCAACTGGCTTCGGCGTGCATAACCGTTAAATGCCCCGCAGAAATGAGAACGATACTTATGTCGCAAGCGCGCCAATTACAGGCGCATCCGAGCATTCGCCACGTACACTTTGGTGACTTTCGCCGCGCTGTTTCCTGACCAACAATGTACGCGGCGAGGACGACTCAAAAGGCCGTGTGCAATGAAGCAATATGTTTTATTCGCCGCGCTATCCAGCGCGGCGTTCTTTTATCCCATGACCGGCCATGCCGATGACGACAACTCCGCGGGATCTCGTGTCACGCTGTATGGATTGATCGACCTGGGCGTCGCGACTCAGCATACGTCCGGGCAAGGTACGCGCAACAGCATGATCACGGGCGGACAAACCGACTCGCTGTGGGGGATGCGCGGCAATGAAGACCTGAGCAATGGCTGGCACGCTTCGTTCCAGTTGGAGACCGGTTTCAACGCGGCCAACGGCAATGTGGAAGACGAGGACGGCCGGCTGTTCAACTACAACGCCTGGGTGGGCCTGGGCCATTCCTCGTTCGGTGAGATCCGCCTGGGGCGGCAGCGGACCATCGCCAATCAGTTCGCCGGCGATCTGGAACTTGCGGGCTGGAAGGACATGGGTCTGGGCGCCACCTTCAAGGCGTCGGACAATTTCCAGTTCGATAACACCGTCAATTATCTGTCGCCGGATTTCGCGGGCCTGCAATTCGGTGTGGGCTATAGCTTCAACGCGGACGACGGCAGCGCATCCGGATTCCGCACGGCGGACAACAATCGTGCGTACAGCTTGGGCCTGCGCTATCGGCAAGGGCCGCTGCTGGCGGTCGCGACCTGGGACGAAATGCGCGTGGGGGCCACCGGCATCGCCAGCGCGGGCGCTGCCGGGGTCCACCCGCGCGCACTGCAGCTGGGCATGTCCTACGACTTCGAGGTCGTCAAAATCTCCGTGGCCTGGACGCGCCAGCAGGATGGTTTCGTCGGCCTGGACGGCGCCGACCCGGACGGACTGGGCCTGGATCTCGGGCCCGCGCCTTTCGTCCATGGCGGCCGGGTGGACGCATGGTTCGTCGGCGCGGAGGTACCAGTGGGGACCGGCAGCCTGGTCGCGCAGTGGTCTCCTGCCAAGCCCTCGTGGTCGTGGCAGGACGGCGATCGCGCCCGCAACGCGCAGGTGACTACGCTGGGCTACATCTATCCGCTATCGCGGCGCACCAGCCTGTATACCTTTGTTGGCTACGCGCGCAATTACACACTCGACAATCAATTCGATCCGGACAACTCACATACGACGGTGCTTGCGGTAGGCATCACGCACCAGTTCTAGCAGACCAGCCAGTGCCGACTACAATGGACGATCCGTGCGCCGCCGTTCCGGGGGCGCGCTCTTCGGGATTCCGTCCGTGGCCTGGCTAGACTGGCTTATTCCCTGGGAGTTTTCGCCGACGCTGGTGGCGCTTTTCGTCGCTGGTGGGATTCTTTTCGTGCGCGGCGGGCGGGTGCATCGCGTGTCTGGCGTACGCAAGGCGCTGTTCTGGACCGGCATGGTGTTGCTCTACCTGTCCCTGCACACGCGCGTGGACTATTACGCCGAGCGGATGTTTTTCATCCATCGCATCCAGCATCTGGTGCTGCATCACCTTGGCCCGCTTATCGTAATGGCCGCCTATCCGGGCTCCGCCATGCGCTCCGGTTTGCCGCAGGCCGCGCGGCGTTGGCTGCATCGCTTCCGCGCCACGGCTACCGGGCGGACCGCGGAAGCCATCCTGACGCACAGATTCCTGGTCCCCATCCTGTTCGTTTTCCTGGTCGTGGTGTGGCTGCTGCCGACCGTGCAGTTCTATTCCATGCTGGATTGGCGCCTGTACCGCTTGATGAACTGGTCCGTCGTTATCACCGGCTTCCTGTACTGGAACCTGATCCTGGATCGGCGGCCGCGTTTGCCCGCTGGCATGTCACCTGGCGGGCGCGTGATATCGCCGATCTTTACGATGGCGCCGCAAATGGTGGCGGGCGCGTATATCGCCCTGACGCAGCGCGACCTTTACCCTTTGTTTGAACTGTGCGGCCGTGCCATTCCGATGCCGGCGCTCATGGACCAGAGCATAGGCGGCCTGACGATGTGGATACCAGCGGCGCTGGTGGAGCTGATCGGCCTGCTGGTGGCGCTGGGCAGCCTGATGCGCTTGTCCGGCAAAGGCCGCCTGCCGGTGCGCAGGCGGCGCGGGCGCGTCGGAATCGCCGCGCCGCCTGCCACCCGCTAGGCTGTGCCTGATGGCGACGTCGCCTGTCGTCCGCCAAACTGAGGCTGATAGCGACGTCACCAACCGCCTGGCAGGC
>DATJHN010000474.1:0-19342 GCA_035493915.1 Bordetella sp. | reverse complement strand
GGCATCCCCCCCGGCGGACGGCCCGAGCAATACAACCTTAGACAGCAACAACTACCCAGCAATCAATCCAATTCGGACGGCACTAGCAAGCCCCCCACCGCCCGCAACCAACACCTAACCAGGCATAAAACTATCCCACTCATACCCAACAAACGCCGCACGCTCCCCCGTATGCACAACGGGATCGCGACGCAGACCGATGATGATGCCATCCGCCGGCACCCGCACCTCTTCCTGCGTCCGCCCGTGAATATCCATCGACGAACCCAATGCAGCCCCAGCAACCAGCGTGTCGCCAGCCTGCACTTCCGGCACGAACAACCCGCCGCGATCAAAGGTGATCCAGCCCCGGCGCGTCACGCGGCGTATCGCGCGTGGCGCGTCGACCTTCCCTTCCAGGATGCCCATACTTACCGCCAGCCGTTCGAACCCGCGTTCGGCCAGGGCCACGTTGGCGGCCTCGACGCGGCTGCCGCCACCCAGTTCCAGCATAAAGGCCGGAATGCCCGCCGCCAGGCATTGGTAGTCCAAAGCGCCCGCGATATTGCCGGGCAATTCGCCCTTCCCGCCCACATCCATGCGGCAAGCGACGTGCGGCTCGAATAATCCGATCGCGCGCAGCAGATCGTTTTCGGTGATGCCGCTTTCCGGGTGCAGCTTATACACCGCATATGGCTTCGAATCGAACAGCGCGTTCATCGTATGCAGGTTGATCAGCAGATCGGCTGTTCCCCGGATCTCATTGAACAGTGCGTGTGCCAGCCGTTCGGACACCAGGCCGCGCGGATTGCCGGGATAGCACTGGTCCAGATCCAGATCGTCGTGCGGATTGCGCTTGCGGCGGCTGTCCAGCGCATGCGGATTGCCGGTGGGAGTGACCACCACATTGCCTTGCATGGCCTGCGGATCGAGGCGCGCGGCGAAACGCAGCGCGGCCAGCATGCCGTTGATCTCGTCGCCATGCACCTGCCCATGCAACCACAGCGTCTTGCCCGGGCGCGCGCCACGCACCGCGACGTAAGGCAGTTCGATGGCCATTCCTGACGACATCGTGCCCACGTCGATCGTGCCATCGCGACGGGCGCCGCCGTCGCGTGACGACAGAAATTCTCCGATCATTCCCATGTCTTGCTCCTTGCTTGGTTCGTTTCGTTATTCCTGCCAACGCTCGGCCTGTACCAGGCAGCTCATGGCGTTCGGTCCCTGCGTCAGCGTCGACGTTCCGACATCCAGTGTCAGCACATTGGCGGTGCCTGCCTGTTCGGGTGCACCGTCGCGTGCGTCCGGCGCGAACCATGCGCCGGTCGACATCACGATCGTGCCCCGCAGCAGCCCATCGTCCAGCCGCGCGCCCGCCAGGCAGGCACCGCGCGCGTTGTACAGCCGCACCACATCGCCGTCGTGCAGGCCGCGCGTGCGCGCGTCATCGGGATGGATGCGCACCGCCTCGCGGCCTGCCACCTTGTTGGCCTGTGCCAGCGGTGCCGCATCCAGCTGGCTGTGCAGGCGATCGCCCGGCTGTACAGTCAGCAGGTGCAACGGATAATCCTGCGTGCCCGCGGCCCCCAGCCACTCGCCCGGCGGTATCCAGCGCGGATGCGGTCCGCAGTCGGCGCAACCGTAGGAGGCCAGCGTGTCGCTGTAGAGTTCGATGCGCCCGCTCGGCGTGCGCAGGGGATGCGCGGCCGGATCGGCGCGGAAATTCTGGAACAGGATGAAATCGCGGCCTGGCGGCGGCAGCTTGACGTGCCCCTGGCGCCAGAAACTCTCGAAATCCGGCAGCGCCACGCCAGCCTGTTCATGCGTGTGGGCGAAGCGCTCGTAGATATGCCGGATCCAGCCCATCTCGTCCCGGCCTTCGGTATAGCGTTCGCCGTAGCCCAGGCGATGCGCCAGGTCCGCGAACACGTCGAGATCGTTGCGCGCTTGCCCGATAGGGTCGATGGCGCGATGCATCGCCAGCGCGTAGCGGTCGCGCGACGACCCGCCGATATCGTTGCGTTCCAGCGAAGTCGTAATGGGCAGGACGATATCGGCATGCCGCGCCACCGGCGTCCACCAGATCTCGTTGACCACGATCGTGCGCGGCTTGCTGCGCCAGGCTTGCAGCAGGCGGTTCAATTGCTGGTGGTGGTGAAAAGGATTGCCGCCCGCCCAGTGGATGAAATGGACGTCCGGGTAATGATGCGTTGCGCCCTGGAAGGGATACGGCTGCCCCGGGCTTTCCAGCATTTCCGTCAGGCGCGCCACGGGAATCGACAGATCGGCGGGATTACGCCCCACCGGCATTTCCGGTCCCGGCGTGGCGATGCGAGGATTGCCGACGCCGTTCATGGACCCATGGCCGAAACCGAATCCGCCGCCCGGCAGACCGATCTGTCCCAGCATGGCGGCCAGCGCGATCAGCATCCAATACGGCTGTTCGCCATGCTGCGCGCGCTGCACGGCGAAAGAACAGGTCAGGTAGCTGCGCGTGCCGAACAGGGCTCGCGCCAGGTCGCGGATGCGGGCTGCCGGAATGCCGGTGATGGACGCCGCCCATTCCGGATCCTTGGGCACACCGTCGGACGCGCCGGTGAAATACGACTCCAGCGCTTCGTAGCCCACGCAATGGCTGGCCAGGAAGGCGACGTCGTGCGCCCCGGCGCGGCGTAGCTCGTAGGCCAGCGCCAGCATCAGGGCGACGTCGGTATTGGGCCGTATCGGTATCCATTCCGCGTTCAGGAAGTCCGGACAATCGTCCCGCGTCGGGCTCACGTTGATCACGCGGGCGCCCTTGGCGGCAAGCTGCCGCAGCCACGACTCCTGCGTGTGTTCGGCCGCGCCGCCCGACGACACCTGTCCGTTCTTCAGCGCCAGGCCGCCGAAGGCCAGAAAGACGTCGGTATGCGCGATGATGCTGGGCCACGACGTTACGCGGCCGGTCAGCGGGGTATACGTACCGATCACGTGCGGCAGCAGGAACTGCGCGGTGCCCCAGCTGTAATTTCCCACCTGGTCCACTCCACCGCCGCCGGCGAAGTAGAAGCGGCGGATCAGCGAGCGCGCATGATGCAGGCGCCCCGCGGACGACCATCCGTAGGAACCGCAGAATAGTCCGCCGGGCCCGTGTTCAGCCCGGGTCGCGGCGATCTCCGCCGCCACCAGGTCCAGCGCCTGATCCCAATCGATCTCGACGAAATCGTCGTTGCCGCGCAATTCGCGGCCGGTGGCGCCGCGCGACGCCAGCCACGATTTGCGCACCGCCGGCCGTGCGATGCGATGCGGTGAATACACCATCGGCGCGATGGCTTCGAGCAGGCGCGACGGCGCCGGGTCCTGTTCGAACGGCTCGCAAGCGACCAGCCGCCCATCGCGCACCACGGCCGTGAACGCGCCCCAGTGCGCCAGTTGCGGATAGCGGCGCTCCTTCGACGGAATGGATGTCATGTTGCCCTCCCGCGGCGGCATGAATCGCCGCCGCTGTTTCCGTTCATCAATCCAGCCGTATGCCGGCCTTCTTGACCAGCTCCGCCCACTTCGCGCGTTCCTTCGTCATCAGGTCGCCGAACTGGGCCGACGTATCCGAGGTCGCCGTCATGCCCGATGCCGCCAGCTGCTTCACGATGTCGGGATTCGCCATGGCCTGTGCGAAGGCATGGTTGAGCTTTTCCACGATGTCGCTCGGCACGCCGGCCGGCGCGATGACGCCGTACCAATTCGTCAGTTCGTAGCCGGGGATGCCATCCTTGCCGATGGGAGGCGCCCCGGGAAACTCATCGGATGGTTCGGCGGTGGTCACGCCCAATGCCTTCAGCTTGCCGGACTGCACCAGGGACTTGACGGAAGGGTCGGAGAACGTGACTTCCACCAGGCCGCCGGCCACATCGGTCAGCGCCGGGGTGGTGCCCTTGTACGGGATGTGCCGCATATGCACGCCCGCCATCATGTTGAACTGTTCGGCCGCCATCTGGCCGATGGTGCCGTTGCCGCCCGACGCGTACGTGATGTCCTTGCCGGACTTGGCGCGCGCGATCAGGTCCTTGATGCTGTGGATGCCGGAATTGGGACTGGTAACCAGCACGTTCGGCATCGTCACCAGCAGCGAGATCGGCGTGAAATCCTTCGCCGGGTCGTAAGGGACTTTCTGCAGGCTGGGCAGGATGGTCAGGGAGCCGGGCGTGGCGACATAGAGCGTATAGCCGTCGGGTTTGGAGCGTGCCACGTAATCCGTGGCGATGATGCCACTGGCACCGGGGCGGTTGTCCACCATGACGTTGGCGTTCAACGCCTTGGATACGCCCAGCGCGGCGGCGCGCGCCAGCACGTCGGCACCGCCGCCGGGCGGGAAACCCACAACGATGCGAATCGGGGTGCCCGGTTCAGGGTAGGCGGCGTGAGCGGCGGACAGTGATAACGCGCAAAGCGCGGCAGCGCCAAAGATAGCGATTGGTTTGAATTGCATGACACTTCCCCTTACCGGCCGCGATATGGATGCGGGTGCGGCCGTTGTTGATGAATCGGTTAATGCGGCACGTCCGTGTCAGTCCGCCTCTGAACCGACGGAAAAACGGAAGATCGATCGCTCCTGCTCGTCGATCTGATGGATCAGGTTGGTTTCCCAGGCCAGGTACTGGCGCGCCGCGGCCTTGTTGCCGTCGTGGCGGTCGTGAACAAAGAACAGGTAGTCGATGCAGTCCTCGTCGGCGGGCAGATCGTCGCTGGCCTCGATGGACAATCCGGCTGCACGCCATGCATCGGGCGCGTCCATGTTCAAGCGGACTTCGGTGATGCCCATGCCGGCCAGTTCGCGCGCGGCCAACGCGGCCACGGACGCATCAGCGGCCAGCAGGACGACCTGCGCGCCGGCCCGGATGTCCAGGCCATGCAGGCGCGGGCGAATCGCCCAACGCGCCCCGGCGATATGCCCTTTGCGATATGCCAAGCCGGGACGTACGTCGACCAATACGGCGCCGTCACGCAGCGCCGCTTGCAGATCCGCCGCCGCGATCGCGGGCAAGGCCGGCAGACGGGTTGCCGGCAGTGGCGCCACCACGTCGGCGGCCACGCCTTCGCGCAGCACGTACACGTCCCAACCCATTTGCATCAGCCAGCTCGCCACCACGGGGGCGCGCACGCCCTCCCCGTCCACCAGGACCACGCGGGCGTTGCGCACGCCGATGTACTGGTCGGTGGCCTGGATCAACTGCCCCCCGGGGGTATGCTGCGCACCGGCCAGCGTGCCGGCCGCGTATTCCTCTTCCGTCCGCACATCGCACAGATAAGTGGTGCGGCCGGTATCCGCCAGCCAATCGCGCAACTGGGCGGCGTCCACCATGCTGACACCGTGCCGCCGCGCGACCGATTGCGCCCGCTCGCGCAGCTCCGGCAACGCCGCATCGGAAATGGCGTCGGCATATTTGCGCCGCGATCCATGCTCCAGCGGCAGATCCGCCAGATACCAGCCCTGCGTGCCGTTCTCCAGCGCCAGCACCGGATTCGGCACGCCCAGGTTGATAAGCGTCTGCGCGCCGATGATGCTGCGTGTCCGTCCCGCGCAGTTGATCACGATCGTGGTATCCGGGTCGGGCACCAGATCCTGGATGCGCAAGGCCAGTTCACCGTTGGGGCAGCAGATGCCGCCCGGAATATTCATCTTGCCGTATTCGGTATAGGGCCGGCCGTCCAGAACGACCAGCTTGTCGCCGCCGCGTTGCCGGCTCGCCAGTTCGGCCGCACCGATACGCGGCGTATGACAGACATGCTCGGCCAGTTCGCCGAAGGTCTTGCTGGGCAGGTTGACGCCGGCGAACAGCGTGTAGCCCGCCGCGCGCCAGGCCGGCGCGCCGCCTTGCAGCACGTGGATATCCGTATAACCCAGCGCTTTCAGCGCCGCCGCCGCGCGCGGCGCCACGCCGTCACCAGCATCAAAGGCCACCAGGCGCACGGTCTTGCGCGGCAACAGGCGCTCCGCCTCCGCTTCCAGGCGGCTATACGGCAGCGAGACTGCCAGGAACGGATGCCCCTCGCCGTACTGGCCATGCTCGCGCACGTCCAGCAGGCCGATTTCCGCGCCGTCGTGCAGCCAGCGCTTTAGCGTCGGCGCATCGATGCCGGGTATGGACGAAGTGTCGATGTGGTGCTGCGTCATAGGGGTCTGCAAGAAATCGAGGGAAAAGGTCCCCCTTCACGCCGCTTTGATGCGGTGTGCAGGGATGTGATGTCGTATCGCGGCGCGCTCCGCGCCGGGGCGCGGTACTTCAGTGCCTCAGTGCATTAGCGTTTCAGCGCAACCATGGCCTGGTCCAGGTCGGCCAACAGATCCTCGGGATCCTCCAGGCCGATATGCAGGCGCAGGATCGCCCCGCGCCCCGACCAATCGGAAACGGTCCGCGCGCGCGCCATGTTGACGGGCACGCACAGGCTTTCGAAGCCGCCCCACGATGCGCCCAGGCCAAACAGGCGGAATGCATCGATCATGCGCTCGACATCGCCGTCTTCGATGCCGCGCGCGAATTCGATCGACAACAGGCCGTTGGTGCCGCTGCAATCGCGCTTCCACAGCGCGTGCCCGGGATCGCCCGGCAAGGCTGGGCACAGCACCCGTGCGACCTCCGGGCGCCCCTGCAGCCATTCGGCGACGCGCATGGCATGACGGCCATGCATGGCCAGCCGGGCGGCCATGGAACGCATGCCGCGCAGGATCAGGTAGGCATCGTCGGCGCCTACCGTCTGGCCCATGTCCACGGTGGTCCGTTCCAGCGGCGCCCAGGCCCGTTCGTTGGTGACGACCGTCCCCATCATGACGTCCGCATGGCCGCCCAGGTACTTGGTCGCCGCGGTGACGGAAATATCGGCACCCAGCGCCAAGGGCCGGTACAGCAGGCCCGAACCCCAGGTATTGTCCACGGCGACCAGGCAATCATGGCGATGCGCCAGCTCCGCCACCGCGGGCAGGTCCATCATCTCGTAAACCAGCGATCCGGGACATTCCGCGTAGATCATGCGGGTGTTGGGGCGGATCAGGTCCGGCAGACCGCTGCCGTCGGGCCGGTAGTAGCTGAATTCGATGCCCCACCGCGACAGCTGGTCGGCGCAGAAGCGCCGCACCGGTTCGTACACCGCATCGGTAATCAGTACATGGTCGCCGGCCTTCAGATACGCCAGCATCACCACCGCGATGGCCGCCTGGCCGGTCGGATAGACCTTGGCGCGATAGCCGCCTTCCAGCTCGATCAGCGCGTCTTCCAGCGCATGCGTGCTGTCCGTGCCCCGCGCGCCGTACGACAGCAGGCGCTCCTTGTCGCGGCGCGAGCGCGTATCGCGCCACTGCTGCACGCTGTCGAACACATAAGTGCTGGCGCGCGTGACCGGCGTATTGATCCAGCCGCGATGCGGCCGCCCGGCACGCAGCAGGCGCGTGCCCGGCTTGTACTGTTCGTCCATGATCCGGTTTCCGTTCAGCGACGCGTCTGCACGCCGATGGATTTGACCTCGCAGGTGCCGGCATCCAGGTCGAAGGAAATGCGCTCGGTCAGCGTTTCCAGCGCGCGGCCGTACATATGCAGATGGCGGATCACGCCATCGCCCTGGATTTCCACCGCATGGATGTCCTCGGGCATCAGGGCGATGCCCGTGCCGGGTTCGACCACGACGGTATCCGCCTTTTCCAGGCGTCCGACGCCGGGCACCTTGCCATCATCCAGCCGGTCGTAGACGTAGTTGTATTCGATGCCTTCCACGGCGGCGATACAGGCCCAGGTCGTGTGATTGTGCGGCACGATTTTCTTGCCCGGCCGCATCACGTTCAGGTACAGCGCGTAGGTCTTGTCGGGCGCTTCGCTGATCAGGTAGCGCGCCTGGCGTTCGTCGCCCTCCGGCGCCGGGTACAGGTCGGCGCCCCACCAGTCGCGGTGGCTGGCTAAACCGATGACGGTGCGCAGGACATCGTCCAGGCTGCCACGACTCAAGCCCTGTTTTTGTACAGTATCCTTTATGTTTTCGATCGCCAGCGTTATGTCTCTGTTATGCGGATTCGAGCTGCTCATGAGCAAAAACTCCTGTGGTAAAGCGATTTTGGCGATACTCTACGGTCCTGCCGGCGGCATGACAAATTAAATTGATTTAAGAACTTATTAGCGTCCGTAATATGTTGGAGGATGCATGCGCAATCTGGACCTGGACCTGCTGCGTACCCTGGCTGCCATAGACCAGGCCCAGACATTCTCGGCCGCGGCAGAGCGTCTGCACAAGACCCAATCGGCGATTACGCAGCAAATGCAGCGCCTGGAAAGCATCGTGGGCCTGCCGCTGTTCGAAAAGCAGGGCCGCAACAAGCTGCTGTCGCCGCACGGACGCAGGCTGGTCGACTATGCGCGCCACATGCTGGCCATCAACGACGAAGCGATGCGCGCCATGCAGGACGGCCAGCTGGAAGGCGAACTGCGCCTGGGCGCGCCGCATGACGTAGCGGAAACGCTGTTGCCCACGGTGCTGACGCACATCACACGCTGGTCGCCGCGCGTCAGGCTGGAGATCCGCGTGGATCGCAGTCCTTTCCTGATGAATGCGCTGCGCGCGGGAGAATTGGACCTGTCCATATCGACGCGCTTCGATCCCGCGTACGAAGGCGTGATCCTGCGCACGTCACCCACGGCATGGATCGCATCCGCCGGCTATGTGCATGACGCCAGCGCGCCGGTGCCGCTCGTATTGGCGGACGAACCCAGCCTGTTCCGCCGCCTGGCGCTGAACGCGCTGGAACAGGCGCGCGTGCCCTGGCAGACCAACTACGTCGCCCCCAACCTGGTCGGCATCCGCGCGGCGGTGCGCGCGGGGCTGGGTATTACGGCGCGCAGCATCGAGTTCCTGGGACCCGATATGCAAGTGCTGGGAGAAAAGGACGGCCTGCCGCCGCTGCCGGATGCGAATTACTTCCTGTGGATGCGGACCGACCTGATCAATCCGTTGACGCGCTATGTGTTCGACATGCTGATCGCCAAGATGGGGCTTACCGATCGCGGCACGCCGGCCGCCAGCGTGCAGGCGCGGCAGTTCTGATCGCCCATCTTCCGGCTATCGCTCCCCGAAGCCGCCACCCCCGGCACTTTCCATCACCACCTGGTCTCCCGGCTTGAGCAGGCGCTGCTCCGTCGGGTCCGACTCCTGCCCATTGATCACCAGCCGTCCTCGTTGACCTGCCTGCCCGCCGTTCAGACCGGGCGGCGGATGCTTCAGCCGCGTCATAAGAAAGGAAGTGGCCACGCTCGATGCCTCGGGCGTGATCTCGAATTCGAAGGTCAGGCCGTCGCCGCCACGATGCAGGCCGTCACCGCCGCTGCCGCGGCGGATTTCCCGCTTATGCACCAGGATGGGCGCCAGCGATTCCATCATTTCCACCGGTGTATTGCCCAGATTCGCCGGGAAGGAAATCGCCGACAGGCCATCGCGCGACGCCGTGGCGCCCTGCCCGCCGTTGATGAAATTGACCACATTGAATGGACGGTTGCGATACTGCCCGAACATCGTCACCGAGCAGTTCGCCGATCCCGATGCCCAGACCCGTTGCGGCAGTATGTCCGCCAGCGCCAGGAAAATCGCCGGCGACAGCATGTGGCCGATCGCTCCGCGCCCGCCCGATGCGGCCGGATAGGTCGGATTCAAGATGGACCCCAGCGGCGCCCGCGTCGTAATTGGCAAGAACCCGCCTTCGTTGTTGGGCACTTCGGGACACAGCAGCGCCTTGATCGGATACGCCGAATAGGCAAAGGCATAGATCGGCACCACATTCACCGCGCGCGGCTGCTGCGGGCTGGAGCCCTCGTAGTCGATGGCTATCGTGTCGCCCGCCACCGTCAGCTTGCAATGGATACGGATGGGTTCCTCGAAGCCGTCGTGCAGCACTTCGGATTCATAGGTCCCATCCGGCAGCGCCGCGATCGCCTCGCGCATCGCCGTTTCGGAGCGCTCGCGGATGGCGGCGCCCAGCGCGTCCAGGTCCACCGATTCCAGCAGGGGCAGCAGCCTTTCTTCCATCATCCGGCACGCGCTGACCTGGGCCCAGATATCTCCCATGCCCTGTTCCGGCACGCGGATGTTCTGCCGGATCATGTCCACCAGCGTCTCGTTCACCTGCCCGCCATCCATCAGTTTGAGCAGCGGGATCTGCAGCCCTTCCTCGTAGATCTCGCGGTTGGCATTGCTGCGCAGGCGGCCGCCGATATCCGGAAGATGCGAGACCACCGCCGCGAACGCCACAAGCCGTCCGCGAAAAAATATCGGCATGGCCGTATTGACGTCGTGGATGTGGCCGGTACCCATCCAGGGATCGTTGGTGACGAGCACGTCGTTGGGCTTGAGCGTATCCGCCGGAAACTTGCGCAGGAAGTGCTTGACCGTCGCCGGCAGGCTGCCGATGAAAGACGGAATGCTCATCGTCGACTGCGCCAGCGAGCGGCCTTGGGCATCGGTCAGCACCACCGCGAAATCGTTGGCGTCGCGCACCAGGGTGGAAAAGCAGGTGCGCACGAAAGCGGTGGACGCCTCGTCGACGATGCTGATCAGCCTGCGCCAGAGTATTTCCAGTTCGATGGGATCGAAGCGATGCGGCAGCCGGGTGGCCGCGCCGTCGGAAGCGCCAGTTTCGGTGGCCGCCATTATTCGAACTCCTTCAAGATTACGGAAACCGTCAGGTCGGGCAGGATTTCCACCTGAGACCGTACGGGTACGACCAGCGTCGATTCGCGCTCTTCCAGCACCAGGGGGCCTTGCAGGCGCGTGCCGGGACTGAGCGAGTAGCGATCGTGGACATCGACAGGATGAAAGCCGCGCCGCAAGGGCAGATAGATTTCGCGTTGGCGAGGCTGCTTGCCGCCATCGCCTGTTCCGCGCTCGCCGCCCCAATGGAAGGTCCGCGCCGTCGATGCGGAACGGCCAGTAAGGCGCCAGGTCAATACCTGCGGACGCGCGCCGGGCACCAGATGACCGTACAGCGTTTCATAGCGCTGCTCGAACACGCGGCGCACTTCTTCGCCGTCACTGAATTCCTGCCACGGCATGGCCACGGGCACGTTATCGCCCTGGCCGTAGTAGCGCATCTCCGCGCCTATGGTCCATTGCAGGGCGTCCGGCTGGGCACCGGCGGCCTCCAGTTCGGACTCGGCCTCGGCACGCAGGCGCGACAGTTGTTCGTTGACCTCGCCCCACCCCACCTCGTCCAGCAGCGCCGGCTGGGACCACGAGCGATCGGCACGCGCGGGTGCGGCCAGCATGCCCAGGCAGGACCCCGCCCCGGCCGCGATCGTTGCCAGCAGGCGCGGTATGCGCAGCTTGCGCGCGACCTCGGCGGCATGCACCGGCCCGGCGCCGCCGGTCGCCACAAAGGTAAAGTCGCGCGGATCGTGGCCTTTTTCGGCGATGTGGATGCGCGCCGCGCTGGCCATGTTCTCGTTGACCATGTCGTGGATACCCCAGGCGACATCCAGTGGCGCCATGCCCAGGCGATCCGCCAGGCGCTGCATGCCCTGCATCGCCAGATCCTTGCGCAGGCGCATTTCCCCGCCCAGGAAATTGTCCGGATTCAGGTAACCCAGGACCAGATCGGCATCGGTGACCGTGACCTCGGTGCCGCCATTGCCGTAGCAGATCGGCCCGGGCACCGAACCCGAGGACTCGGGCCCGATGTTCAGCAGGCCCATGCGATTGAGATGCGCGATAGAACCGCCGCCCGCGCCGATCTCGATCAGGTCGATGCTGGGAATCAGAATAGGCAGGCCCGATCCGCGCTTGAAGCGATGCACCCGGGCGCATTCGAAACTGTGCGCGACCGGCGGGTCGCCATCGGCCACCACGCAAGCCTTGGCCGTGGTGCCGCCCATATCGAATGCCAGCACGCGGCCCAGGTCTTGCGAGCGGGCGGTATTCAGGGCCGATAGCACGCCGGCGGCAGGACCGGACTCCAGCAAGAAAATCGGCGTCTGCGCTGCGGATTGGGCCGAAGTGAAACCGCCGCTGGACACCATGATGCGCAGCGGCACGCCGCGCTGCACGGCATCCACGCGCGACTCCAGCTGGCGCAGGTAATCGGCGACGATGGGCTTGACGTAGGCATTCGCCGCCACGGTCGAGGTGCGTTCGAATTCCTTGACCTCGCGCGCCAGATCGGCGGACAGCGATACTTCCACACCGGGCAAGGCGGATTGCAGATAGGCGCCGATTTCGCGCTCATGTTCGTCGTTCAGATATGAATGCAGCAAGGACACCGCCACGGACCGCACGCCCAGCGCATGCACGTCGCGCGCGATGCGGTCCAGTTCCTCGCGGTTCAAGGCGACCAGCACCTTGCCTGATGCATTCAGGCGCTCGTTCGCCTGCACGCGCTTGCCCACATCGATCAGCGGCCGCGGCAGGACCAGCTCCAGGTCGTACAGGTCGTAGCGCCATTCGCGGCCGATATCCAGCGCATCGCGCATGCCCTGCGTAGTGACCAATGCGGTGTCCACGCCCTTGCGCTCGATCAAGGTGTTGGTGACCAGCGTGGTGCCATGCACCACCTCGTCCAGCACGTACTGGCCGGCACCGGCGGCGCGCGCCTGCCGCAACAGGTGATCGATGACCGCCGATACCGCCACGCCGGGGTCATCGGGCGTGGTCAGCGTCTTGCCCACCCATATGCAGCCGTCGGACTCGCGCGTGGCAACGCCGTCGGTGAATGTGCCGCCGATATCGACGGCAATGCGCAGCTTCTGCGTGCCTGCCTGCGCGAATTGCGATTCCATTTTTCCCACGTTTGGCGCTCCCGTACCTGAATGAAAAAATGATAGGCACCCGTATTAACCACTACAAATGAAAAGTTCCGGTTGATTGATTCGCACCGCCTATATATTCTGTGCGGGCGCATCCACCTCCGTGGTGGGACGTAACCCTTGCCGCCACCACCGCCCTGTCTCTACATGTCGACCATCATCACGTTGCGTCACCTGCGCAGCTTTGTCGCCGTCGCCGATACGGGATCGTTCACACGCGCCGCCGAACGCCTTTTCCTGACCCAATCGTCACTGAGCTCGACCATTCACCAATTGGAAGACGACGTCGGGATCAAGCTGTTCGACCGTACGACGCGCAGCGTGACGCTTACCCCCGCCGCGACGCATCTGCACCAGCAGGCCAAGGCACTCCTGCTGCAGTTCGACGCCATGGTCAGCGACCTGCGCGCGATGGCGCTGCAGCAGCACGGGCATTTGCGCATCGCCGCCGCGCCGTCCATCGTCGCCTGGCTGCTGATTCCATCGCTGCCGCGCTTCCAGGCGGACTATCCGCACGTCACCCTGTCCGTGCGCGAAGCGGGCTCGGCGGAGATCGAGCGCCGGGTGCGCGAGGGCGAAGTCGACTTCGGCATTACCAGCCGCCTGTCCGACTACGCGGATCTTGAATACACCCCGCTGCTGCGCGACCGCTACGGCATCGTGTGCAGCCCCGATCATCCCTTGGCCCCGGCGTCCGCTTCGATAAGCTGGTCGCAGGTATCCGCTTACCGGCAAGACCTGGTGGGCCTGGCATCGGACACGCAGATCGGCAGCCTGCACCGCCGCACGCTGCAGGACTTCGACCTGGCCGAACATCGCGAAGAGGTTTCCAGTTCCACCTCGCTGTATCCCATGCTGATGCTGGGCCGCCGCCTGTGCATACTGCCGCGGCTGACGGCCCTGACCCACCAGCTGGAAAAACTGCCCTTCCAGCCCCTGGAAAACCCCGTTCTGCATCGCGAACTATTCCTGGTATCGCGCAGCCTGCGCGCACTGTCCTCGTCCGCGCAGGGCCTGCAGGAAGCTTTGCTGGATACGCTGCGGCAGCGCACCCTGCCGGCGGGGATCGAGCAGGTCTGATCCGCCTGGCGCCCTACGCCCCTGCGTTCAAGGCCCGTATCTCCTCGCGCCGCTTCAGCCACCACGCATAGTCCCGCGGCAGCAGATCCAGCGGCTGCGCCACGCCCAGTTCAGCCGCCGCCTGCACCGGCCAATTCGGATTCGCCATCAACTCGCGCGCCAACGCGATCAGGTCCGCGCCTCCCTCGCGCAGGATGGACTCCGCATGCCCCGCCTGCGTAATCAGCCCGACGGCGCAGGTCGGCATATCGGCTTCGCGGCGCACGCGCGCGGCATAAGGCACCTGATAACCCGGCGTGCGTGGCACCACCGCCATATTCAAGGGGCCATTGATGCCGCCGGAAGAACACGTCACGGCATCGATACCGCGTTCGCGCAAAGCCCTGGACAGGGCCACCGTATCGTCCATGTCCCAGGCGCCGCCATCGCCATCGACCGCGGAAACGCGGAAAAACACCGGCTTGTCCGCCGGCCATTCCTGGCGGACGGCCTCGGAGATTTCCAGCGCCAGGCGCATGCGGCCCTGTAGATCGCCGCCCCAGGCATCCGTGCGCTGATTGGCCAGCGGTGACAGGAACTGGTGTATCAAGTAGCCGTGCGCGCCATGGACCTCGCATACGTCGAAGCCGGCGTCGATACTGCGGCGCGCGGCAATACGCCAGGCCTGGATCATCGACCGGATATCGCTTTCGTCCATCTCGCCAGGCACCAGCGCGCCGGATTTGGCGGGCAAGGGGCTGGCCGATACGCCGCGCCAGGGCGGCATGCCGCGCGCCGCATCCTCGTCGGTCAGCGGGCGGAATCCGGTCCATGGCGGTCCGCACGATGCCTTGCGGCCCGCATGGCCAAGCTGGATGCCGGCGGCGGCGCCCGCTTCATGGATAAAGTCCGTCACACGCCGCGCCGCGGCCACATGGCGGTCCTCGTACATGCCGGCGCAGCCGTAGGTCTTGCGTCCACGCGCTTCTACCGCGGTTTCTTCACAGAACACCAGCGCGGCGCCGCCCAGGGCAAACTTGCCCAGATGCACCAGATGCCAATCCGTGGAAGCCCCATCATCGGATTTGTATTGGCACATCGGCGACACCACCACACGATTGCGCAGCGTCAGTCCGCGCAGCGTGTATGGCGTGAACAGCAACGGCGTATCGTCGTCCGGCGTCAGGGCAGCTTGATATTCCGCTGCTCGATCAGCGTTCCCCATTTCTTGCTCTCCGTCATTGCATAGCTGCGATAGGCATCAGGCAAGCCTCCATTCAGCTCGAAACCCTGGGCAGCCAGTTGCTTGCGCGTCTGCGGATCCTGCAGCACCGCGTTCATCACGCCGTTAAGCTTCTTCACGATTTCCGCCGGAGTACCCGCCGGCACGAACAGCCCGAAGGTCGTCAGGGACTCGAAGCCCGGCGCACCGGTCTCCGACAAGGTGGGCAGGTCGGGCAACAGCTCGGCGCGTTGGCTGCCGCTGGTGCCCAGCGCACGCAGCTTACCGCTGCGGATCAGCGGCTCGGCCACGCTGATGTCGACAAAACCCACCTGTGTCTGGCCGCCCAGGATGCCCTGCACCGCCGGCGCGCCGCCGCGATAGGGCACGTGCAGCATATCGATATCCGTCATGGCCATCAGCAGCTCGGTGGCCAGATGGCTGGACCCGCCCACGCCGGATGATGCATAACTGATGGCGCCCGGCTTGGCCTTGGCCGCCGCCACCAGGTCCGACAAGGTCTTGTAGGGTTCGTCGGGACGTACGCAAAGTACTTGCTGGTTCGCCCCTATCATGCCGATCGCGGCGAAATCCTTGTCGGTGTCGTAGGGCAGCGAATGATAGAAATGGGGTGCGATCGCGAAGGTGCTATTGGTGCCGAGCAGCAGCGTATAGCCATCGTGCTCGGAACGGGCCACCTGCGCATAGCCTATGGTCCCTGTCGCGCCGGGCTTGTTCTCGACGACTATCGCCGTCCCCAGGCGCCGTCCCATACCATCCGCCAACACGCGCCCCAGCATATCGGTCGATCCACCCACCGACCACGGAATGACCAGACGGATAGGACGATCGGGATAAGCGGCTTGCGCCGCGGTACCGGGCATCACCAGCACAGCCAGACAGGCGGCCGCCGCCGACAGCAGCATACGTATCGATAACATCGAAACCCCTTGCGTTCATATTGCCGCATCCGACGACGCGCGCGGACTGTGCGCGGACTGTTTTCATGAACTATGGGCGAGGACGCGCTCCGGCCACAAATTAAAAAATCCAATGCATTCATCGGCAATGCCGACGAATCGCCCCATGCACCGCCATGGGCACCATGGCAGGGCCCCTGCACCACGGGACACCCAACCCACCGCCGCGTACCCGGCCATCCCGATACAATCGAACCTTTGCGCGGCCGGTAAGGCCGCGCGCGTTATTCGTCCGGGATTAATGGAAAAAAGCGATCTATCCGGCCACACGCCGATGATGCAGCAATACCTGCGGCTGAAGGCCGAAGCAGGCCCCCTGCTGTTGTTCTACCGCATGGGCGACTTCTATGAAATGTTCTATGAAGACGCCGAGCGCGGCGCGCGGCTGCTGAATCTGACCCTGACCAAGCGCGGCGCGTCCAACGGCAGCCCCATTCCCATGGCGGGTGTGCCCGTGCACGCCATGGAGCAATACCTGGCCAAGCTGGTCGCGCTGGGCGAATCGATCGCCATCTGCGAACAGATCGGCGACCCGGCGGCATCGAAGGGACCGGTAGAACGCCGCATCGTACGCATCGTCACGCCCGGTACGCTCACCGACGACGCCCTGCTGCCCGCCAAGGCGGATCGCTGCCTGGCGGCGGTCTTTCCCGGCGCCGGCCGGTCTCCGCGTGCCGGCCTGGCCTGGCTGAACCTGGCCAGCGGCGACTTCCACGTCACCGAATGCGCGCCCACGCAGATTGAATCCGAACTGCATCGCATCGCGCCGGCGGAAATCGTCTACCCCGAAGGCACGGAGCTGCGGGTCGGCTTCGACGGTGCCCAGACGCGCGTGCCCGACTGGCATTTCGAAAGCGACGGCGCGCGCGCGCATCTGCTGGCGCATTTCCGTACCGATTCCCTGGCCGGATTCGACGTCGAGGACATGCCGGCGGGTGTACGGGCCGCGGGCGCGCTGCTGCGCTATGCCGCGCGCACCCAGTCGCAGGCCCTGTCGCACGTACAAGGCATCAGCGTCGACCGCCCGGGCCAGTACGTACTGATGGACCCGGTAACGCGTCGCAACCTGGAGCTGACGCAAACACTAAGCGGCGAGGAAGCGCCCACGTTGTTCTCCATCCTGGACAACTGCCGCACGCCCATGGGCAGCCGGTTGCTGCGGCGCTGGCTGCATCACCCCTTGCGGGACAACGCGCCGGTGCGGGAACGCCAGCAGGCCATCGCCGCGCTGTTGGCAGCCAAGCTGGATACGCCAGCCGGCCTGGCGGCCGCGCTGCCGCTGGAAACCCTGCGCGATACGCTGAACCGCTTTCCCGATATCGAACGCATCGCCGCCCGCGTGGCCCTGCGCTCCGTGCGCCCGCGCGAACTCGCCAGCCTGCGCGATGCGCTGGCGGAACTGCCCGCCCTGTGCGAACAGGTGCGCGCGCTGGCGGAGGACGGTCGTTTCGCGGCGCTGGCGCAGTACCTGTCGCCCGATCCCGCCATCCACGCCCTGCTGGCCGCCGCCATCGCCACCGAGCCCGCGGCGGCCATCCGCGACGGCGGCGTCATCGCCACCGGCTTCGACGCCGACCTGGACGAACTGCGCGCGCTGGCCACCGACGGCGGCGACTTCCTGATCCAGCTGGAAGCCCGCGAACGCGAACGCAGCGGCATCTCCAATCTGCGCGTCGAATTCAATCGCGTGCACGGCTTTTACATCGAAGTCAGCCGGGGACAGGCGGACAAGGTGCCGGAAGACTATCGCCGCCGCCAGACCCTGAAAAATGCCGAGCGCTACATCACGCCGGAACTGAAGACCTGGGAAGACCGCGTCCTGTCGGCGCAGGACCGTTCGCTGGCGCGCGAAAAGTGGCTGTACGAGCAAACGCTGGAACAACTCGGCGGACATGTGCGCGCCCTGTCGGATTGCGCATCCGCGCTGGCCGAACTGGATGCGCTGGCGGCGCTGGCCGAGCACGCGCGCCGCCACGACTGGAATGCGCCTGAGCTTTCCGAAGAAGCCGAAATCGAGATCGAAGCGGGCCGCCACCCGGTCGTGGAACGCGCCATCGAACGCTTCACGCCCAACAGCTGCAAGTTGGACTCGACACGGCGCATGCTGTTGATTACCGGCCCGAACATGGGCGGCAAGTCCACCTATATGCGGCAGGTCGCGCTTATCGCCCTGCTGGCCCGCACGGGCAGTTTCGTGCCGGCGGCGCGTGCCCGCATCGGCCGCCTGGACCGCATCTTTACGCGCATCGGCGCGGCGGACGATCTGGCGGGCGGCCGTTCCACCTTCATGATGGAAATGACCGAGGCCGCCGCGATCCTGGCCGCCAGCACGCCCGCCAGCCTGGTACTGATGGACGAAATCGGCCGCGGCACCTCCACCTACGATGGCCTGGCATTGGCCTGGGCAATCGCGTTGCGGCTGCTCACGCACAACCGCGCATTGACGCTATTCGCCACGCATTATTTCGAGATCACGCGCATGGCCGCCGAACAGGCCACCGCGGCCAACATCCATCTGGCCGCGGCCGAATCGGCCGGCGGCATCGTGTTCCTGCACGAAGTCCGCGACGGCCCGGCCAGCCGCAGCTACGGTATCCAGGTAGCACAGCGCGCCGGCGTGCCGGCCGCCGTCATCCGGCAGGCATCGCGCGAACTGGAGCGCCTGGAAGCCCAGGGCGCGCCCACGCCGCAACTGGGCCTGTTCGCGGCGGCCGCGCAGGCCGACGCGGAATCCGCGGCGCAATCGGCCGCTGCGCAGGAAGGCGAAACGCTGCTGGCTCTGCGTGACGCACTGGCCGACGTCGACCCCGACAGCCTGACGCCGCGCGAAGCACTGGAAACGCTTTATCGCCTGAAGGCGCACCTGCAATGACTATGCCTCCGCGCCCGGCAATTACCACGCTTTCGCGCCACGCAATGACCGCTCTTCATCAAGCGTAGACACACCGTCCATGACCATCCCCAATCCGAATCAGCCACTGGATCTGCTGGGCGGCCGCACGCCGGCCCAGTTCATGAAGACCCATTGGCAACGCAAGCCGCTGTTGATCCGGCAGGCCATACCCGGCTTCAAGCCGCCGCTGAGCATCGCCGAGCTGAAGCGCATGGCGCGCCGGGACGATGTCGCGTCGCGCCTGATCTGGCGCGAAGAAGGCCAATGGCAAATGGAGCAAGGCCCTTTCGCGCGGCTGCCCAAGGCGTCCGAGCCGGACTGGACCCTGCTGGTGCAGAGTGTGGACCTGCATGATGATGCGGCGGCCGAACTGATGCACCGCTTCCGCTTCGTGCCCGACGCGCGC
>DATJHN010000473.1:0-8401 GCA_035493915.1 Bordetella sp. | reverse complement strand
GTGTCGGCGGAAAACCGCCCTGAAGGCGGCGCCCGCGTTACGCTGCGGCTTCCGCTTTCCGCCATCACCCTGGAAGAAGACGATGCCCCTGCCGCCCCCTGATCAGGCCCCGCACGAATCCGCGCCAGGCTGCTCCCCGGCCGGCTCCGCCGCGGCACACGGCGATGATCCGTCCCCGGCCTCCGGCACGGAACGCCTGCTGCTTATCGTCGAAGACGACGAAACCTTCGCGCGCACGCTGGGGCGCTCCTTCGAGCGGCGCGGCTACCGCGTCCTGCATGCGACCAGCCTGGAAGGGCTGCAGGCGCTGCTGCCCGAACACAAGCCGGACTATGCCGTCGTCGACCTGAAGCTCAAGGGCGAGTCCTCGGGACTCGCTTGCGTCCAAGCCTTGCACGATCATCATCCCGCGGCCGTCATTGTCGTCCTGACCGGCTATGCCAGCATCGCCACCGCTGTCGAAGCCATCAAACTGGGCGCGCGGCACTACCTGGCCAAGCCGTCCAATACCGACGATATCGAACTCGCCTTCGGGCGGGACAGCGGGGATATCGAAACCGAACTCAGCGACAGGCCCACATCCATCAAGACGCTGGAATGGGAGCGGATACACGAGACCCTGGCCGAGACGGGGTTCAACATCTCGGAGACCGCACGGCGGCTCGGCATGCATCGCCGCACGCTGGCCCGCAAGCTGGAAAAACAGCGGGTGAAATAAAGCCCTAATGCGCCGTGCCGTCCCGCATCCACCGCCGTTTGTCGCGCAAAGGTGCTGAACCGAACAGGCGGCTGTATTCGCGGCTGAACTGCGAGGGGCTTTCATAGCCAACCTGATGCGCCACCACGGCGACATCGGCATCGCTGGTGAACATCAACCGGCGCGCTTCCTGCAGACGCAGGTGCTTCTGGAATTGCAGCGGGCTCATCGCCGTCACCGCCTTGAAGTGGTGATGAAAGGATGACGCGCTCATGTGCGCATGGCGCGCCAGCTCATCCACACGCAGCGGACGCACATAATGTTCGCGCAGCAAGCGTATGGCGCGGGCGATGCGCTGCGTATGGCTGTCCTTCTGGACCAGTTGCCGCAACACGGCGCCCTGCCCGTTCATCAGCAGGCGGTAAAGGATCTCGCGCTTGACCATGGGCGCCAGCACGGGAATATCGACGGGTGCTTCCAGCAGGCGCAGCAACCGCAATACGCCATCAAGCAGCGCATCGTTCAGCGGGTTCACGTACAGGCCGCGCGCGGCCTCGGTTTGCGCCGACGGCGGCAGGTCGACGTCGCGGATGAGCGCATCGATGGCCTGCACGTCCAGATCCAGGCGCAGCCCCAGATAAGGTTCGGTGGGGCTGCCGACGGCCACCTTGCCGCTGACCGGCAGATCGACGGAAGATACCAGGTAGTGCAGCGGATCGTAGTCGTACACTTCATCGCCGACCAACAACCGCTTGGACCCTTGCGCGATCACGCCGAAGATCGGCAACTGCAAGGCATGGTGGGGGCCGCCGGGTTGGGTAATGCGGTGCAAGTGCAGCCCCGGCACGGCGGTGGTCATCGAGCCTTCCAGCGTTCCGGTCAGACGGGTCAGCAGGCAGACCAGTTCGCGCCGCGGCGCATCGAACAATACGTCGGCCACGGCATCGCCTGGCGCGATGGCGGAAGGCAGGGAAGGATCGGGTATTTCGTTCAGGCCCATGACTCACCGGATTGGAATTTTGTGCAATGGAAGAATAGCGCCAGTTTCCTGTCAGGCAAGGCCCGACCCCACTGTCGGCATGGATCCCTGGAGGAATAGGCAGCAATCGGACAGGATCGAGCACCCCTGGCCAGGGCCGGAGCCGCATACTGCTCGCTCATCGTCGCAGCACTTATCGACTTCAGGAGCATCCCATGCGTTACAACAAACTCGGCAGCACCGGGCTATTCGTGTCCGAACTGTGCCTGGGCACCATGACCTTCGGCGGCGAAGACGGCACCATGTGGGGACAAATCGGCAGCCTGGAGCAGAACGACGTCGACCGGCTGGTCGGCGCCGCGCTCGATGCCGGCATCAATTTCATCGACACCGCTAACGTGTACTCCGGCGGCCGTTCCGAAATCTTGACCGGGCAGGCGCTCAAGAACCTGAACGTGCCGCGTGAGAACGTCGTGGTGGCGTCCAAGGTGATGGGCGAAACCGGCACCAAAGGCGTGAATTCCCGCGGTTTGTCTCGTTTCCATATCATGGAAAGCGTCAAGGCATCGCTCAAGCGTATGCAGCTGGATCATCTGGACCTGTACCAGGTTCATGGCTTCGACCCCGCCACCCCCATCGAGGAAACGCTGCGGGCGCTGGACACGCTGGTGCTGCATGGACACGTACGCTATATCGGCGTGTCGAACTGGGCAGCCTGGCAAATCATGAAGGCGCTGGGCATTTCCGAACGGCATGGCCTGGCGCGATTCGAGTCGCTGCAGGCGTACTACACCATCGCCGGCCGCGACCTGGAACGCGAAATCGTTCCCCTGCTGCGCAGCGAAGGCGTCGGGCTGATGGTATGGAGCCCGCTGGCCGGCGGCCTGCTCAGCGGCAAGTATGCGCGCGATAAGCAAGGCGAAGACGGCAGCCGCCGCAACACCTTCGATTTCCCGCCGGTGAATCGCGACCGCGCCTTCGACTGCGTCGACGCGATGCGCGGCATCGCCGATACGCACAAAGTCTCCGTCGCGCAGATCGCGCTGGCCTGGCTCTTGCACCAACCCGCCGTCACCACGGTAATCGTCGGCGCCAAACGCATCGAGCAGTTGCGCGACAATATCGGCGCAACAGCGGTCAAGCTGAGCGATGGCGAACTCGCCACGCTGGCGGAAATCAGCGCGCTGCCAGCCGAATATCCGGGGTGGATGCTCGAACGCCAAACCGGCGTGCGCAACCATCTGATGGAGCACGGCACGCTGAACTGATCGCGTCGTACCGGCCTTGTCCTGAATCCGCCCGGTGTCGGGCGGATTTTGTTTTACCCTTACACCCCCATGACCATTCACACGTCGTCCGGCGCCTCGACACGCCAACCCGCACCGCCTCCCCTCTTGACACGCGGACTTCTGTTCGCGCTGGCGATAACCGCCGGCGCCGCGGTTGCGAATCTGTACTACAGCCAACCCATGCTGGCCTTGATCGCCGGGACCTTCAGGTCAGGCGCGGAGATCGGCCTGATCACCACGTGCACGCAGTTGGGCTATACGATCGGCCTGATCCTGCTGGTGCCGCTGGGAGACCGGCTGGAACGCCGCCGCCTGATCCTGTGGCAGTGCGCGCTGCTGATCGCCGCGGCAGTCGCATGCGCGATCGCGCCGTCCTTTGCCACCTTGATCGCCGCGTCGATCATGCTGGGCGTGGGTGCCACCATCACGCAATTGATCATCCCCTTCGCCGCCGACCTGGCCCCGGATGCAACACGCGGCCAGGCGGTGGGCGTCGTGTTCAGCGGCCTGTTAGCTGGCATTCTGCTGGCCCGCACCGTAAGCGGCGCGATCGGTCAGTTGCTGGGCTGGCGCGCGATGTTCTGGGTGGCGGCCGGCATCGCGCTGGCCCTGGGCATCATGATGTTCCTGCTGCTGCCGCGCGTGGCGCCGAAGTCGCGTCTGCCTTACACGCGGCTGTTGGGTTCAATGATGCGCCTGCTGGTCACGCATGCGCCGCTGCGCCGCGCGTGCGCCACGCAGGCCTGCCTGTTCGGCCTGTTCAGCGCCTTCTGGTCGGTGCTCGCGCTGCTGTTGGCTCAACCGCCCTACCAGATGGGCGCGGCCGTTGCCGGCGCCTTCGGCATCGTCGGCCTGATCGGCGTGGGCGCGGCATCCTGGGGCGGCAAACTCGCCGACCGCTACGGCGCCCGCAATGGCGTCGGCGCGGGCATTCTGGCGTGTGCGATTTCCTTCGTGGTGTTCGCCCTGGCCCCATCCATGACCGGCCTGGTCGTGGGCGTCATCCTGCTGGATCTGGGCGTATCGCTGGCCCAGGTATCCAACCAATCGCTGATACTTGGACTGGACGCCGAAGCGCGCAGCCGCGTCAACACGGTGTACGTCACCGCGATTTTCTTCGGCGGTGCTTTCGGCTCCGGCGCGGCCAGCGTCGCATGGCATCGCGGCGGCTGGGAAGCGGTGTCCATGCTGGGATTGGGTCTGGCCCTGGTCGCGCTGGCGGTACATGTTCACGACCGTATGACCGCGAAACGCATCACGCTGCCAGACCGCGCAACGCAATGAATTGCGCACACCATTCAGCATAAAGTCAGTATTTTGGTTGAACGGACCTGGGCCTGTCCTGAATACGGGCCGGTTCGGTAACGCGTTCCGATAACGCGTTCGCGTCAGTACACCGCGACTGCAGACGGCGTGACGACCGATATAGGTTGTTCCAGCTTGTATCGCTCCAGGGCGCGCATGCCGGCCGCCGCTGCTTCGGACGCGGACTCGCATGTGTCGTCCATCGTGACCAGCGTGCCCCTGCCCTGCTCCTTCGATAGCGCGAGATAGATATACCAGCCATAACCCGATGCGGATTCATCCACATCGAGGGTCAGGCGATATCCCTCGCCCACCGTCATATAAAGTTCCATGTTCTCCCCTTCTTGCAATGCACTCTATAGCACGCGCTCCATCACGCGGGGAATTCTGAAAATTCCCTCTTGACTTGACGTCGAGACGTCGAGGCGAGCATTCGTTTTTGGGTTTTTGATCTCAGCATTTGGCTGATTGACGTCGGAGCGCTAGAGTCCACTTCCGCCATGTGGTTGTCAAGCCATCACCAGCGCAATACGCATAGGGATCACGCTGATTTTTCGTTTTCTTTCGAAACATTCACCCGCCACTATTCTGTGGTCGCAGTGGTAGCGTTGTTGGTCGTTCGTGATTGCCGGTCATGCATGTAGTAATCCCGGACGACCACACGTGCTTGTTTTGCCACGGCTTCGGCCGTGGCATTTTTCATCTCCGCCTGACGGCTTTGCAACTAGTCGCAATAAGTAGCTGTTCTGCAACGAGCCGAACGCGGGCTGGATGCCACGACCGCGCCTCCCTCCGTATACTTTGCCGCGCTTTCCCTGGGGCATCGCACCATGCTGCGGCCATCTCCGCGCGGCATCGCGCGGCACGGGATTACCGCGATCGAAAGATGAGGTGCAAGTGCAAAGAGTAGGAAGCGTAGTGATCGTTGACGATCACCCAATGATCCGCTTCGCGGTCAGAACCATACTGGAACAAAACGGCTGGGAAGTCGTGGCGGAAGCCTCGACCGGTGTCGACGCGTTGAGCTGCGCGCGCGAGCATCGCCCCGACCTGATCGTCCTGGATATCGGTATCCCGAAGATGGACGGCCTGATGGTGATCGGCCGCCTGCGCGGCGATGGCCGCGACCATAAACCGGGCATCGTCGTATTGACCGCGCAGAACCCGGACCATCTGGCGGCGCGCTGCCTGCACGCGGGCGCATCGGGCTTCGTATACAAGGGCAAGGAACTGCAGGAACTGGTCAGCGCCGCCAAGGCGGTGCTGCAAGGCAATACATACTTCCCCACGGTAGCGCTCCATCCCAGCGGCGAACGCGGCACCGCCATGAGCGAAGCGGCGCTGATCGAGCAATTGTCGGATCGTGAACTGGTCGTCCTGCAGCACCTGGCCCGCGGCGCATTGAACAAGACTATCGCCTCGACGCTCATGCTCAGCGAAAAAACAGTCAGTACCTACAAGAGCAGGCTGCAGGAGAAACTGAACGCGGCCACGCTGCTGGAACTTACCGATATCGCCAGACGCAACGGCCTGGTGTAGCGGTATGCGCGGTCCCATGCTTACCCGCGCGGCATGGATCGCGGCGTTCCTGCTGCTTGCCGTCAGCGCCGACGCGGCGCCGGGCACCTATGACGACGCCAACGCGCCGGAGTGGATCGGCGCGATGCTGGAAGAACAGTGGATGCTGCTCGATCCGGTGCTGGGCGCGGCCATGGTTGCCGGAACGCTGCTGGCGGGCTGGAACGGGCATCTGCGCCGCCAGATCTCCAAACGGCAACGCGCGGAACACGCGTTGCGGGCCGCCGCCCAGTCCGCTGAGTCCGCCTCCCGCGCGAAAAGCGATTTCCTGGCGGTCGCGAGCCATGAAATCCGCACCCCGCTCAACGCGGTCGCCGGCATGCTGGAACTGGGCCTGAAGGAAGCGGCCGCCGGCCAGGACGTGCAGGACCACCTGCGCGTCGCGCATGGTGCCGCGCAAGCGCTGCTGGACCTGGTTGGGGACATCCTGGACCTGGAAAAAATGGACCACGGCCAACTCGAACTGGCGCCGCGGCGGGCCGATCTGCGCACGCAAGCGCGGTCGGTCGTTCAGCTCTTCGAGGGAATGGCGCGCGACAAGGGGCTGGCGCTGCGCTTCGAGGCCGATGATGGAGCCGGCGCCGACATCCTGGTGGATGCCATGCGCTTCAAGCAGATTCTTTCCAATCTGCTCAGCAACGCCGTGAAGTTCACCCATGGCGGGCACGTGACCGTGCGCGTGGATACCTGCCGCGTCGATGGCATGCGCCTGGCGATATGCGTGCGGGTCATCGACACCGGCATCGGCATCGGCGCCGCGGACCAGTCGAAACTATTCGCGCCCTATGTCCAGACGCGCGATGGCGCGCGCGTCTACGGCGGCAGCGGACTCGGATTGAACATCGCCAGGCGGCTGGCATCGTTGATGGGCGGCACACTGCGGCTGGAAAGCACCTGCGGCGAAGGCTGCACGGTGCATTTCGATTTCGAGGCGGATCTCCTGCCCGCGCGACGCGCCGGCGGCGTGGCTCCCCATGGATACGGCGCCCCGCATTTACCCTTGCAGATCCTGGCCGTCGACGACAATGCGCCAAGCCGTCTGTTGCTGCGCAAGCAGCTGGACCATCTGGGTCATCGCGTCGTGATGGCCGGCAGCGGCGACGCCGCGTGGCGGCTATGGCGCGCGGGCGCATACGACGTGGTCATGACCGATTGCAATATGGCGCGGGGCGATGGCTATGAACTGGCGCGCCGCATACGCCAGGCAGAGGCTGCGCAGGGCGCCGCGCGTTGCACGGTATGGGGCTATACCGCCAACTCGCGGCAGGACGAAATCGAACGTTGCGCCGAGGCCGGCATGGACGCCTGCCTGTTCAAGCCCCTGAGCCTGACCGCGCTGCAGCGGCGGCTGTCCGGACGTCTGACTGAACGCGGGCCGCTGCGCGACGCATGGCAACATGGCTTGCGTTTCGATCCCGGCACGATCGACACCTTGACGGCCGGCGACGTCCAGATGGCCGACCGTTTTCTCACCACGCTAAGGGAAACCAGCGAGCAGGACGCCGAGAGCCTGCGCGTTGCCCTTGCCGCCAGCGACCACGCCGCGGCGAGCGACGTGCTGCATGCCCTTAACGGCGTGGCCCGCATGATAGACGCCACGGCGCTGGCCGATGCCTGCGTCGCGGCACAGCACGCGCTGGCGCAAGGCGATCCGGCGGCGCGTGGCGCCTGCCGCGCTGCCCAGGAAGAATTGGCGATGTTGACGCGGTCGGTCCGCGCATGGACCGAAAGCGTACCGGCGGCTCCGAGCGAAGACGAAGCGCTACACGCCTGATTGCGCGGCACGGCTACACGTAACAGGGCTTGCCAGGAGCGCCCCGCGGCGGCAGGATGTCAGGGCTCGCTCCCGCCGCCGGCAGGCACGCACCGGTGCGGCACGCACCTTGCTGTAGCGCGCAAGTCCTGCAAGCCCTGAATTTCCGAACGCTACTTCCCGAACCGATTCCGACATGCATCCGTGGCGTGCCGGGTCGCTTTCCAGTGCCGGGCGGCGCCCGCCCGGCAAGGAGCCGGTACGATGACGCTCTCCCAACCTCCCGTGCAAACCCCTGGCGACTTGTCGCTGAGCGACGAAGAATTGCATGGCATGAACGCCTATTGGCGCGCCTGCAATTATCTTGCGGTGGGCATGATCTATCTGCGGGCCAACCCGCTGCTGCGCGAACCGCTGAAGCCCGAACACATCAAGCGCCGCCTGCTTGGGCATTGGGGGTCCGACCCCGGCCAGTCCTTTACGCTGGTTCATTTGAACCGCGCCATCCGGCAGCGCGACCTGAACGTCATGTTCATATCCGGACCTGGACACGGTGCTCCCTCCACGCTGGCGCATGCATACATGGAAGGGCACTACAGCGAAATCTATCCCGACCGCGGCCAGGACGTCGCCGGCATGCAGCGGTTCTTCCAGCTGTTTTCCTTTCCCGGTGGCATAGGTTCGCATTGCACGCCGGAAACGCCCGGCTCCATACACGAAGGCGGCGAACTGGGATACAGCCTGTCGCACGGCTATGGCGCCGTCTTCGATAATCCCGACCTGATCGCCGCGGTCATGGT
>DATJHN010000472.1:0-5459 GCA_035493915.1 Bordetella sp. | reverse complement strand
TGTTGGCGATGGCGACGCTGCGTGTCGAAGCGCCCAGCACTGCCACTGTACGCGGGCGAAACAGCGGCCGGTAATAGTCGAGTACGTCCTGGCCCGAGCGCGGCATGGTGGACCCGGCCGCCGATGCCGACGCCGGCACACTATTGACCGTGGAAGAGACGCCGTCAGCACTCGCGCCGGATGCTTTTCCTGCTGCGCCGGGCGGCGTCAGCACAAATCGCGCATCCACCGCGCGAACACCCGTCGACGACGCGATCAAGGGGTTGATATCCAGTTCCGCCAGATCATCGCCCAGCGTCTCGATCACCCCCCCCGCGCCGCCCACCGCCATCAGGGCGCGCACCAGCGCCGGCAGGTCCACGGCATCCTGCCCGCGCGCGCCCCGCAGCAAGGCGGCACCGCGCAGTTCATCCAGCATGGCGTGCGCGTCGGCTTCCGTGATGGGGCACATGCGGAATGCCACATCCTTCAGCACTTCGATGAAAATGCCGCCCAGGCCCACCATGATCATGGGTCCGAACTGCGGATCGCGTATCGCGCCGACGGCGACCTCGATGCCGCGCGGCGCCATTTCCTCCACCAGCCAGCCGTCGATGCGCGCGGCGGCGATCGCCGGCTTGCCGGCCATGGCGCGCACCGCTTCGCGTACCGCATCTGCATCGGCAAGATGCAGCGCCACGCCGCCCGCATCCGATTTGTGCAGGATGTCGGGCGAAACCACCTTTACAACGAAGGGCCCGGTCAGCTCGGCTGCGTGCGCGGCGGCATCTTCGGCATCGCGCGCCACCACCGAGCGCGGCACGGCGATGCCGAACCCCGCCAACAGCGCCTTGCCATCGGCCTCGCTCAAAGCCTGCCGCTGCGCCGCGCGTGCGCGGGCGACGATGTCCCGCGCCGGATCGTGTTCCATCATGTCGAATTCCCCTTGGAGGCGCGATCAGTAACTGGTGGGCCAGGTCCGCATCAGGTGTTCGCCGATGCCGCCCGAACGGCGGCGCCGGTGCACGTCCAGCATGCGAATCAGGAAGGCGCGCGTTTCCTGCGGCTTGATGACGTCCTGCGCGGAAAAGATCCGCGCCATGTCCCAGACTTCCAGATCCTTCTGGATGTCGGCCAGCGCGTCCTCGAAGCCTTCGTCCGACGGACTCTTGTTATGCACGATATTGGTGGCGAAGACCGGATCCATAAAGCTGATCTCGGCGTTGGGCCAGGCGACCATGACGTCGTTGTGCGCGCCGCCGCCCATCGCCACGTAAGCGCGGCCGTAGGCCTTGCGGCACAGCACGGTGATCTGCGGCACCGTGGTCAGGCAGGTGGCGTTCATGAAGTTCATGATGTGCCCCGGCGCGCCGCGCCGTTCCGCGTCCAGCCCGACCACGAAGCCCGGCGTGTCCATGAAACGGACCAGCGGAATATTGAAGCTGTCGCACATGACGGTGAAATCGATAGCCTTGCGGCAGGCTTCCGCCGACAGCGCGCCGCCGCCCGACATGGGATTGTTGGCGATCACGCCCACCACCTGGCCGTTCAGGCGCGCCAGGCCCGCGACCAGTGGCTTGCCGAAGCGTGCCTTGATTTCCAGGAAGCTGTCGCGGTCGAAGATGATCTCCAGGATCTTCTTCATGTTGTAGACCTGCGTGCGCTTCTCCGGCAGGATTTCCAGGATCCGTTCCTGCCCTTCCCCCGACCCTTCCGTGACGTCCGCGACCGGCGGCAACTGGCCGTTGTGCGAAGGCATATAGGACAGGAAACGGCGGATGGCCTGCATGGCGTCTTCGTCGGTATCGACGAAGTAATCGATCAGGCCGGTCTGTTCCGCGTGCAGCCGCCAGCCGCCCAGCTCTTCCAGATCGACCTTTTCGCCGATGGCCATCGATACCAGGCGCGGGCTCGACACCGACATGATGGAGCCCTTCTTCATCACGGAAAAATCCGAGCAGCAGCATAGCCACGCCGACGATCCGAACGATGTGTTCAGCGCCGCCGCCACCCAGGGCGTTTCACGCATGCGGCGGAACTGCGAGGTATCGTTGCCCAGCAGGTTGCCCATGCCGCGCGAACCCATGGCGTCCGGCAGACGCGCGCCGGTCGACTCGCCGACGTGCACGAAGGGCATGCCGCGCTCGGTGCAGGTCTTGCGGACATAGCCCATCTTGCGCGAATTGGTGGCGCTGGTGGACGCGCCCTTGGTGGTGAAGTCGTTCACCACCACGCCGACGTCGCGGCCGTCGATGCGGCCAAAACCCACCAGCTTGCCGTCGCGCGGCGTATCGGCCGCCTCCAGCTCGAAACGCGCCGACGCACCCAGCAGGCCCAGTTCGATGAAGCTATCGGGGTCGACCAGTTTGTCCAGCCGCTCTTGCGCGTTCAGGTCGCCGCTGGTGCGCCGCTTGGCCAGTTTGTCCTCGCCGCCCATGGCGCGCGCGGTTTCGCGCCGACGGTCGAGTTCCGCCAGCAAGTCTTGGTGGGGCATGGTGATCTCCTTCTGATAATGCCCAGGCGCCGCTCAGGCCGGGAAGTCGCGCCGTTCGACCGTCAGCCGCTCGATGGCGGCACGGTCCAGGTCGGGCCGATAGCCCGCCGGCATGACGATGGCACCGCGTTCGTAGCCCAGCGGCTGGCGGAACAGCGTGTCCGGATGCTTGAGAAAGCCGTTGAATTCGCCGGCGTTGTCGATGGTGGTACGCGCCACGCAGGCTTCCATCCAGTTATGGATTTCGCTGCCCAGGCCATCGCCCAGGACCGGCCGCATGCCGTTGGCGCGTACGCGGTTCAAGCCTTCGGCCAGCCGTTCCAGGCTGCCGAAGCGTTTGAGCTTTAGCTTGCAATAGCCGACGTTCTTCAACGTCGCGGCACGATCGATATCGGCCAGCGCGCAGATGGGTTCGTCCAGCATCAGCGGTACCGGACTGGCGCCGGCGACGGCGGCGTTGGCATCCCAATCGTCGGCGTCGCAAGGCTGTTCGAACAGATCGATGCCGGCCGGATCGAGGCCGCGGACGAAGGCGATGGCATCGTCGCGGCTATAGGCGCGGTTGGCATCCAGGCGCAGGGTGGCGCGGCCTTGCGCGGCGTCCTGGATCGCATGCACACGCGCCAGATCCGCGGCCACCTCCTTGCCGACCTTGACCTTGAATACCTTGAAGCCAGCGGCGATGCGGCGGTCGATCTCTTCGGCGATGGCGGCCGGCTCCATCGCGCTGACGGGTACCAGCAAGGGCAGCACGGTGTCCTGCGCCACATCCAGGAAAGGCGAACCCTCCAGGGATTCGATCGCGCACACCATGGCCGTCACGGCCACCTTGCTGTCCAGGAAGCGCGCCAGCAGCGCGGCCTTGGCTTGCGCGGTATCGCGTCCCGGCAGCGCCGCCAGTTGTTCCAGGCAGAACGCCCACGCGCCTTCGCGCGTCTCGCTGCTGGAACCCGGCGACACGTGGCCGTCGGCGAAAGCGTGGCGGCCAGCGTCGTCCTCCAGCTCCACCACATAGGGTTCGAATTCGGTGAAGGTCCGGTACGACAGCCGGTATGGAGTGGTCAGCGGCAGGCGCAGGCGGCGCAGCGTGACCTTGCGTATCTTGCTCATGCAACCTCGGCGGGAAATGACGGGCACAACGTGCCCGAAGGCCTCAGATTTTATGGTTGTTGCGTACACTACTACGATAATCAATAGATCGCAACGGTCACCTTGCGGATATTGCAGTGCCGCGAACCCGGCACTTATATGTATATGCACTTTTACCGGATTGACGGGCCAGCCCTTCGCGTATAAAAATAAAAAATAGTAGTTGTGCGAACGACAACGATAGGCATCACACTGGGCGCAAGGCGCGGCATCGCGCTCGTCCGGCAGGAGCGCCGCGGTCCGCCATTTCGAGACGGCCGCGGCAAAAAACGTGTCCCACGCCCAGCAGCGGGACCGCACGGAGACAACGCGCATCAACGGAGGCAGCGATGCAGGACAACGATAAGAACGGCGGCAAGGAAACACCGAGCCGCGCATCCAGAACGATATGGTTTGCGAAGGGGCGGACGGACCGCCAGGGCGATCCCGCCGCGGCGCGCCCCGTACGGAAATACCGTGGCGGCGCCGCGCGGCGCTGGATGGCGGCACTGGCCGCCACGCTGTGCACCGGACTCGCCGTGCCAGGCGCGGCGCAGGCTGCCGACGACTGGCCCAGCAAGCCGTTGACGCTGCTGATTCCCTATGCGCCGGGCGGCACGACGGACATCATCGGCCGCATACTGGGCGACAAGCTGGGCCGCATCCTGGGGCAGACCGTGGTCGCGGACAATCGTGGCGGCGCGGGCGGCACCATTGCCGGCACCATGCTGTCGCGGTCCAATTCCGACGGCTACACGATCATGCTGGAGCACATCGGTTTCGCCTTCAACGCGACGCTGTATCCGCACCTGAGCTATGAACCGCTCAAGGACATTACGCCGGTCGCCTACGTCGGACAAACGCCCAACGTGCTGGTGGTGACGAACTCCATGCCAGTCCACAACATCAAGGAATTCCTGGACTACGCGCGCGCCCATCCGGGCGCCGTCAACTACGGTTCGGGCGGCGTGGGCAGCGCCGGCCATCTACCCATGGCATGGCTGCAATCCAAGGAAAACCTGAAGCTGACGCACATTCCCTATAAGGGGTCGGGCCCCGCCATCACGGATCTGATCTCCGGCCGCATCGAAGCCATGCTGCTGACGATTCCGGCGGTGCTGCCCTATATCCGCAGCGGCCAGGTAAGGCCCCTGGCCACCTCGGGCGCGCAGCGCGCCGCGTCGCTGCCCGACCTGCCCACCATGCAGGAAGCCGGAATCAAGGGGTTCGACTATGAGCCCTGGTACGGTGTTTTCGTGCGCGCCGGCACGCCGCCGGCCGTCGTCGCCAAACTGCACGACGCGATCAACAAGGCCCTGCAGGATCCGGACACGCAAAAGAAAATGCTGGAGCAAGGACTGGCCGTGGATACCTGGCCGCAGCAGAAATTCCAGCAGCAGGTGCGCGACGATACCGAAAAGTGGCGGGGCATCATCACGTCCCTGAATATCAAAATGAATTGAAACCAGCCTTACGGAATAGTTTTGGGAGCCGCCCGCGGTTATTATGTTCCGGCTCCCAGAACCCGTGCTCGAATCCAGTACTGGTTAATGGCAAATCGTACTGGCCGTATTATTTATTATTGTCGCCGTGATTATGATGATCCCCTGCCGGTCAGGCGGAAATCTGTATCCGCCTTGGCTACGATCCTTGCGTGCCGGCTTGAACCAAAAGCGACGGCACTCAGGCAGCGGCGGTTTCCAGCATATCCAGATAATGCCGCAGCGGAGGCGTGGCCGCCCCCGGCACCTTGGCCAGATCGTCGTACTTGCGCAGGCGCACGGCCTCGGCGAAATAAGGCAGGCGCTCGAAGGCCTGCACTTCCTGCGGCGTAAAGGGACCGCCCTGCAGCACCAGG
>DATJHN010000471.1:0-2601 GCA_035493915.1 Bordetella sp. | reverse complement strand
TCTCGTCCAGCAAGGTCGACCCCAGCTTTATTGAGTCATTGATCTGCGCCGTGGTGGAGAGGTCCAGCAGCACCTGGGCGACCTGCTGATCATGCGAGCCCAGGTTGACGCCGCCAATCAGGTCGGCGGAGTTTTCCTTGTCGGCCATCCAGCGCGCCTGTGCGCTGCTGGCGCCGCGCTGCGACAACGCGAACACCGACGAGCCGCTGGCGGTCGGTTTGATCCAGGCGTCGGCATGAATCGATACGAACAGGTCCGCGCGTGCGCGCCGCGCCTTCTGCACGCGCACATGCAGCGGCACGAAATAATCGTCGTCGCGCGTCAGATACGCCCGCATGTTGGGCTGCGCATCGATCAACGCTTTCAGGCGGTTGGCGATGGACAGCACCACGTTCTTCTCGTGCAGACCGGTCTGCCCGCTGGCGCCGGGGTCCTCCCCGCCGTGGCCAGGGTCCAGCGCGATCGTCAACATGCGCTTGCGTCCCGCCAGTTGCGGCTGGCGCGGCAGCGTCGAGCTGGGAGTGGGGACGTCCGCCGGCGGCGGCAGCGACGCGGTGTCCGGGCCAGATGGCTGGCGCGCGATGTCGTTCAGGATGCCGGCCAGCGGATCGTCGACGTCGGGCCCGGGCGCTTTTTTCAGCACCGCCATCAACGGGTCCTGCGCCACCTTCGGATACAAGTCCAGGACCAAGCGGTATTGATAGTCCGCTACCGGCTTCAACGTGAATACCTGCGGCGCGACCGCCTGCTTCAAATCGAATACCAGCCGCACCACGTTGGGCCGGTTCTGCGCGATGCGCAGCGACCGGATGTACGGATCGTCGGGCTTTACCTTGGTGGCCAGGTCGTTCAGCTTCTGGCTCATCGAAAGACCTTCGATGTCCACCACCAGCCGATGCGGGTTGTCGAGCGTGAATTGCTCGGCCTTGAGTTCGCTATCCAGTTCCAGCGTGACGCGCGTGTACTCGTCAGCCGGCCAGGTGCGCACCGCCAGAATGGTGGCGGCTTCGGCAAGCCGGGGAATGACAGGAAGGACGAGCAGCGTGGCGGCCGCGCTGATGAGGCGGCGCCGGGACATGCCCCGCGCTACGGATTGGGGGGCGGGGGGACAATTGCGTTCAGCCATAGTTGCCCTTTAGCGGTATGGGCGGTCAACGTGGCGTCGCGCCCTGAGTCTGCATAAACCAGGGCGATTTGCAGGTCGGGTGGGGGTAAAAGACCCTCGGCCCGTTCCGGCCATTCGATCAGAATGACCGCGTCGTCGCGCAGCAAATCGCGAAACCCTGCATCCAACCACTCGCGCGGATCGCTAAATCTATAAAAATCAAAGTGATAGAAGTATAAGTTAGAAACTTTATAGGATTCAAGCAGGGCGTAGCTGGGGCTTTTGATCCGGCCCTGTATGCCGCTTTCGCGCAACAAGGCCCGGGTGAACGCCGTTTTTCCCGCCCCCAATTCGCCGGAGAGGTGAATTCGCCCCCCCGCAGGGGCCAGGCGGCCGTCGAGCAGGGGCGCCAACCGGCGTGCCAGCGCCTCGGTGGCGGCTTCGTCGGGCAAATGCAGGGTCAGGCTGCGCAGGGCGGACATGGCGGGGCACGGATGGTAAAAACGGGAATGGAATTATCCATCCTCTCCCCAATGGAGTTCTCATGGCCATGAAGACCCGCACCGAAAAAGACACCTTCGGTCCCATCGATGTCCCCCATCATCACCTGTGGGGCGCGCAAACCCAGCGGTCGTTGCAGTTTTTCGCCATTTCGACGGAAAAAATGCCGGTACCGCTGATCGATGCCATGGCGCGCCTGAAGCGTGCCGCGGCGCAGGTGAATGCCGAGCTGGGCGAGCTGGATGGCACCGTCGCCAAGGCCATCGTCGCCGCGGCGGACGAAGTGATCGCGGGCAAGTGGCCGGACGAATTCCCGTTGTCGGTGTGGCAGACCGGATCCGGCACGCAGAGCAACATGAACATGAACGAGGTGCTGGCCAATCGTGCGTCGGAGATCCTGGGCGGCGAGCGCGGCGAGGGTCGCAAGGTCCATCCGAACGATCACGTTAACCGCGGACAGTCTTCCAACGACACCTTTCCCACGGCCATGCATGTGGCTGCCGCCGTACAGGTGGAGCAGCATTTGCTGCCGGCGCTGAAGGCCCTGCGGGCCACGTTGGCGGAGAAAAGCGCGGCGTTCTACGACATCGTGAAGATCGGCCGTACGCATTTGCAGGACGCTACGCCGCTGACGCTGGGGCAGGAGCTGTCCGGCCATGTCGCGCAACTGGACCTGGCCGAGCAGCAGATACGCGCCACGCTGCCCGGGCTGCATCAGTTGGCGATCGGCGGCACGGCGGTGGGTACGGGCCTGAATGCCCATCCCCAATTCAGCGTCAAGGTGGCCGCGCAATTGGCCCACGATACCGGCGCCGCCTTCGTGTCGGCGCCCAATAAATTCCAGGCGCTGGCGTCGCACGAGGCCCTGCTGTTCGCGCACGGCGCGCTGAAAACGTTGGCAGCCGGCCTGATCAAATTGGCCAACGATGTGCGTTGGCTGGCCAGCGGTCCGCGTTCCGGCCTGGGTGAAATCAGCATCCCGGAAAACGAGCCGG
>DATJHN010000470.1:0-28094 GCA_035493915.1 Bordetella sp. | reverse complement strand
CCGTTTTTCTTTGGTGCGTCAAGTATGGAAACTACGCATTTCGACATGTAAAAATACCCCGATTTCCATACTCGGTTTTCTACCGTTAAATAAAATAGCCGCCGCTATGAGCACAAGTACGGATACTCAGCATGACCTTGTGGTCGAAAAGGAGAGCGCGCGCACTGCGCCGCCCCCCATGTACCAGGTCGTATTGCTGAACGATGATTACACGCCGATGGAATTCGTCGTCGGCGTGCTGCAGAAGTTTTTCAGCAAAAGCGAGGAAGAAGCCACCCGCATCATGCTTCAGGTGCATAACGAAGGGCGTGGGGTATGTGGGGTTTACCCGCGCGATATCGCCGCGACCCGGGTGGCCCAGGTCGCGCAGTATGCGCGTGCCAAACAGCACCCGCTGCAGTGCGTAATGGAACCCCTTTGACGATTTGCATGGTCCGTCCGGGCCGAAAAAGAAATAAGCAATAGCGAGCCTCCAGGTGCCCATCCGATAAATGGGCGCCGGGGACTTTTGTGGTCGACACATGGGAGAGGGGTATCGTGGAACAGCGCAAGCGCGCCGGTCGTTGGACAGGCGTGGCCATCGTGGCCGTCGCAGCAGTTTTGGCCGCCATATGGCTGGCGCACCGCTTCGCTACCCCTTCGTCCGCTCCGTCCGGCACTCCGGCAACGGCAGCGGCTCCGGCCGCGTCGTCGGCGACAGCTCCCGCGACCGCGACGGTCGGGGCCTCCGATCCATTCGCCGGACTTAATTGCAGCGCGCGGCAGTATCAGGGCAGCCTGGCGCTATCCGTGACGCTTACCCAGCCGGTCGATCGCAAAAGCGATCTGGGACGGTACCTGCAAGTTATCGACGGTGGCGCGGCCCAGCCCGCCAGCCAGTCCGATGATGACAATGGCAACAAGGGCGTCAAGGCAACTGCCAGCACCATTCAGCCGGGCGATGCCGCGGCATCCGGCAAGCAAATGCAGGGCAGTTGGGTGGTCGGCGATAACCCTCGGGTCATCTATTTTCCTTATATCCTGCCGCAACGGCGTTACACCGTCAGGCTGTCCGCCGACCTTCCGGCCGCGAATGGTGCGACGCTGCATCAAAGTGCTCATTGCCAGGTCGATACGGACGCAATGCCGCCGGCTTTCTATTTCGCCAGCCGCGGTGTCGTGTTGCCGGCCGGACAAAACGGTGGGCTGCCTGTCGCGACCGTCAATATGCCGGAAGTCGACGTCCAGTTCTTGCGTATAACGCCGGAACATGTGCCTGCCTTTTTCGACATTCTGCTGGGCAACCGCGGCCAATCCGGCACTGGTGCGGACGACGATGACCAGGATAGCGAAGGGGGCGGCTACGACAGTTCCGTTTCGATGAAAGGCGCGGTCAGCGCCTGGGATCTTGACCGTTTGAAGACCATTGCGTCCAGCGTGTATCAAGGGCGCTTCCTGACCGATGACAAACCCAACCGACGCCATGTGACTTTCCTGCCCGTTGAAAACATCAAGGAATTGCAGGAAGCGGGCATATATGTCGCCGTCATGAGCGAGCCGGGACGGTTCCGTACCGAATACCAGACCACCTATTTCTACGTCAGCGATATCGGTTTGCACGCTCGGCGCTACGAGAATCGCATCGAGGCATTTACGGTGTCCCTGCGTTCCGGCGAGGCCATCGCCGGCGACGCCGTCGAATTGCTGGACGGTAATGGAAAAGTGCTGGCAAAGGCGACGGCCGACACCGAAGGTCATGTCCGCTTCGACGGAGACTACGAGCGCGCCAGTGTGTTGCGGGCGACGCGCGGCAAGGAAATGACGGTCTTGTCCCTGGCCGAACCGGCGCTGGATTTATCGGAGTTCGACGTCGGCGGCTTGCCTGCCGTTGACAACAATCTGTTCGTCTATGCCGGGCGCGATCTGTACCGGCCAGGCGAAACGCTGCAGGTATCGGTGCTGCCGAGGGATGCCGACGGTCGGCTGCCTGCCGCCGTTCCTTTGACCGCCACATTGAAACGACCGGATGGCCGCGTAATGCAGACCGCGTTGTGGCGTGCCGACCCATCGATGCCGGGCTATATCCAGCATGCCGTAGAGTTGCCGGCTGATGCGCAGACCGGTACATGGTTGCTCGAGTTGCGCGTCGATCCAGCTGCCCGCAATGCCGACGCCACATGGGCGTTTCATGTGGAGGAATTTCTTCCCGAACGAATGAAATTGACGCTGACGGCGCCGGAAGGCGTGCTGCCGGCCGGCGAGTCGCTGCATGTGGACGTGCAGGGCGATTATTTGTACGGCGCTCCAGCCGCGGGCAATCGCCTGCTGGCCAACTTTACCGTCAAGCGGGATCGCTATGCGTTGCCGGCGCAGTGGCCAGGCTTCATCTTTGGCGATGTGGCGGACGATGCCTTGAAGCATTACGAGGAACTGCCGGAATCGCAGCTGGATGACGAGGGCAAGGGTGCGATCGACGTCGATCTGTCGAGCCAGAAAGCCGCATCGCCACTGCAGGTACGCGTATCCGCCAGCCTGCTGGAATCGGGCGGCAGGCCCGTGGTCCGTTCCATGACCCGCTCGATCTGGCCCGCGCCGTCGTTGATCGCGGTGCGGCCGCTCTTTGATGGCGACGTGGCGGCGGAAAACAGCCCCGCGGGCTTCGAGGCCGTGCGTGTGGATGCCGATGGCGAGATCAAGCCCCTGGCGCAGGCGCAGATGCGCCTGTATCGAGAAGAGCGCCAGTATTACTGGCGCTACGACGAACAGCGCGGCTGGAACAGCGGATATACCGAAACCGAGGAATTATCGGACTCCCGGCTGTTGCCGTTGACCAGCCGCGAAACCTTCAACGTTCCCGTCACTTATGGCCGGTATCGATTGGAAATCTCCGATCCCGAAACGGGACAGACCTTGCGCTACCGCTTCTATGCAGGCTGGGGTGCGCAGGGGGACGAGGCTGCCGGCAATCGTCCCGATCGTGTCCGCATGAAGGTCGAAGGCTTGCCCGCCAAGCCGGGGGACACAGTCAAGCTGACCTTGACGCCGCCCCACGACGGCCATGCCTTGATCACGGTCGAAGGCGATCGCATGCTGTGGTCCAAGTGGGTCGACGCCAAGGCAACCGGTACCGAAGTCGACATACCGGTGGATCCCACGTGGAAGCGCCACGATCTATACGTCGGCGCGGTCGTTTTCCGTCCCGGCAGCCAGGGCGATCGCGTTACACCGGCGCGTGCGGTGGGCCTGGCGCCGTTGCCGCTTGACACGTCGGCACGCAAGCTGGACGTCCATTTGCAGGCGCCCGCCAAGATTCGTCCAGAAACCCGCACCACCGTGAAAGTGAAGGTGGACGGCGTGGCGAATACGCAGGCGATCGTCACTTTGTCGGCCGTCGACGTCGGCATTCTGAATATCGACCGGTATGCGACACCGGACCCGTACGAATTTTTCTTCGGCAAACACCGCTATGCGCCCGATTTGCTGGATATGTACGGCAAACTGATTGAAAAAATGGACGGCACGAAGGGTCGGCTGAAATGGGGCGGCGATGCGGCGATGCGTGGTGACACGCGCACGCTGCCCAAGAAAGTGAAACTGGTCGATCTGTTTTCCGGGCCGGTAAAGCTGGATGCCAAGGGCGAGGCCGAGATTCCCTTGGACGTTCCCGATTTCAACGGCACCTTGCGCCTGATGGCGGTGGCCTCTACCGAAGACCGCTACGGTAGCGCCGATGCGGAAATGCTCGTCGCCGCGCCGGTTGTCGCCGAGCTCAGCACGCCACGCTTCATCACCCCAGGGGACCACGCGGCCATTGCGCTGGATGTGACGAACCTTAGCGGCGCGACGCGGACTTTTTCCGTCTTGCTCGAGGCGCGCGATCCCCTGGCGATTGCCGACGGTCAGCGCACGGTCACGTTGAAGAACCAGCAGCGCACGACGTTGCGCTATACCGCCACCACAACGGGATCGTATGGTCTTGGATTGATGCGCCTGTCGGTATCCAGCCAGGGCGGCGCCGAGCCGGTCCATATCGTGCGCGAGTCGGTATTGCAGGTCGAACCCGCGCAGGCGCCCGAACACCAGGTGCGCCGTCTGCGCATCATGCCTGGCGAAAGCGTGCGGCCGGATGCAGCCTGGATAGCCGGCTACTATCCGGACTCCACGACCGTCAGTTTGAGCGTATCCGACCGTCCGCCGTTCAACGTCGAGCGCATTGTTGGAAACCTGCTGACGTACCCGTACGGTTGCACGGAGCAGACCATCAGCGCCGCCTGGCCCTGGTTGCTGATGGATGCCGATACGGCCAAGACATATGGTGTGAGGGATTTCTCGCCGACGGTGCGTCAGGATAGGGTCGACAGGGCTTTGCAGCGCTTGTCCGGCATGCGCGGTTCCAGCGGCGCGTATTCGCTGTGGGGCGGGCCGGCCGGCAGCCGCGACGTCTGGCTGACGGCTTACGCCGTCGGCTTCCTGCAAGACGTGCGCGATCGCGGCTTCAGCGTGCCCGACTCGACGCTCGATCGTTCGCGCGGCTGGCTGCTGCAGCAGATACAACAGGCATCCTCCGGCTTTGGTACATGGTCCGCGGCATTGCGCGGCGCGGTCCAGAACGGCCGTATCCCAGCTGATGCGCAAAGCGTGCTGCGTGACGACCATCGGCGCTTTGCCGCGCTGGCGGCTGCCTCGCTGGTGCTTGCCCGCGACGGCAAGGCGCCGCTGGCCACCGTGCGCCAGTTGTTCGACAACTATCAGGAACGCGCCCGCTCGCCCCTGCCGCTGGTGCAGCTCGCCGCCGCATTCAAGCTGATGGGCGACGCGGACCGCGCACGGACCGCGCTCGATGCCGCCATGAGCCGCCCCTACGGGTTCGGCACCGTGTACGGCGGAGTGGACGAATGGATGGGAGACTATGGCAGCGCGGTGCGCGACCTGGCGCTGTCGTATGCGCTCATGCGTCAGTACGACCTGCCGCATGCGCGCCGCGAAGTCCTGCTGACGGATCTGGCCGCGCGGCTGGGCGGGCGTTCATACTTCTCGACACAGGAAGAGATGGCCTTGCTGATGGCCGCGCGCGGCGCGGGCGTGTCCACCGGCGGTTCGTGGGAAGCCACGCTGTCCAAGGGCACTGAACGCACGGTCCTGCAGGGCGGCGACGACCGTAGCGTGGCTCTGGCGCCAAAGGACATCGGTACCATGCAGCTCGCCAACACGGGCAGCCGGCCGCTATTCGCCGAGTTCGACATCCAGGGCAGCACCGTGCAGCCTCCCGCGCCACGCGCCAACATCATCCGTTTGCAGCGTAAATGGTATAGGCCCGACGGCACTGCGTGGGACGGCGGTACGCTGCAAACCGGCGACATGCTGGTGGCGTGGATCCGGGCGGATGCCAGCCAGGCCATCCCCGACGGCCTGGTGACCGACCGCGTGCCCGCGGGACTGGAAATCGAGAACTTGAACCTGTCGCAGAATCCGGACATGAACGACTGGACCATCGCGGAACACCGCGTGGCGGATGCGCTGTCCGATCCTCGGATCAAGCATACCGAGTTCCGCGACGATCGCTATGTCGCCGCGGTAACGCTGGGCCAGGGGCCGGTGGATATCTTTTATCTTCTGCGGGTCGTGACGCCCGGCAAGTACGCGGTGCCATCGACGGTGGCGGAAGACATGTATCGTCCGGAAGTCCGGGGCGTGGGCGAAACGTGGGGCGATATCGAGATCCGGGATCGCGGCGCCGCGACTCCATGAAGAAGCCGGATGGCGCCGTCGCGGAGGTCCGCGACCGGCGCCGCGCGGGCGGATGGGTGCGCGCGGTTATTGCGGCGGCCGCGGTCGCGATCCTGGTATGCGGCGCGGTTTTCGCATTGGACAGGCTGTATCCGCTACCGCCCCCATACGCCGACGGTGCGGTGGTGGTAACCGCGGCCGACGGTACGCCGCTGCGCAACTATCCCAGCAGGGACGGCATCTGGCGTTATCCCGTTCAGCCTCGCGACGTTTCGCCGCTGTATCTGCAAACCTTGCTGACCTACGAAGACCGCTGGTTCCGCTGGCATCCCGGCGTCAACCCTGTCGCGATGGCACGGGCAGCGTGGCAGTGGTTGACGGCAGGCCATATCGTGTCAGGAGGATCGACACTGACCATGCAGGTGGCGCGCCTGGTCGATCCAGCGCTTGCCGGGCGCTCATCCCGCACCCTGAGCGCCAAGCTGCGCCAGGCTTTGCGCGCCATGCAATTGGAACTGCACTACAGCAAGGATGAGATCCTTGCGATGTATTTGAGCCGGGCTCCCATGGGCGGCATCGTGCAAGGGGCGGAGATGGCCGCGCGGCTTTGGCTGGGCAAGTCCGCCCGCGACCTGAGCGCCGGCGAATCGGCCCTGTTGACCGCCTTGCCGCAGTCCCCATCTTTGCTGCGCCCCGACCGCAATCCCGCGTTGGCCCGCGCGGCCCGTGACAAGGTCTTGGACCGCATGGCCGGCTTGGGTCGCTGGACCGCGTCCCAGGTGGCGGATGCCAGGATGGAACCCGTCATGGCGCCGCCTTTGCGCGCGCATTGGCTGGCGCCCTTGGCGGCTCAGCGCCTGGTCCGGCAAGCAGCCAAATCACCGCCGGCCCCATGCGACGCATGCACGCCGGCGGTTTCTGCCGCACGTGGGCGGCTGTCGGGCCAGGTTATCGCGTCCACTATCGATGCGGAGCTCCAAGCGCGCGTGGAACAGATGCTTCTTGACCGGGTCGATGCCTTGCCGCCCAAGGTATCCATGGCGGTCCTGGTGATGGATAACGATAGCCTGGCAATACGCGCCTACGCAGGCTCGGCCGACTATTCCGACAATACCCGCTACGCCCACGTGGATATGGTGACGGCCGTGCGGTCGCCCGGTTCGACACTCAAGCCTTTCCTGTATGGCATTGCGCTGGATGACGGCTTGATTCATTCGGAAAGTCTGCTGCTCGATGTGCCGATGTCTTTCGGAGGGTATGCGCCCGGCAATTTCCAGGCCGCATTTTCCGGGCCTGTCAGCGTTGCGCAAGCTTTACAGCGCTCACTCAATGTGCCAGCCGTGGATCTTCTGGATCGTGTCGGACCCACGCATTTTGCTTCGGTTATGCTTAGTGGCGGCGTGCGTTTGCGCATGCCTGCCGGCGCCACTCCCAACCTGAGCTTGATTTTGGGCGGGGGCGGCACCACCTTGGAGGAATTGGTCGGTGCATACCGTGCATTGGCGCGCGATGGACTGGCCGGACAGCCGCGCCTCGATCCTCGCCAGCCGATGCGCGAATCACGCATGATCAGCGCCGGTGCGGCGTGGATCGTGCGCGATATCCTGGAAGGCGGAGGACATCCAGACCGTCCTTTTCACCAGGCTGGCGCGCCGGGCAAGGCGTTGGCATGGAAAACCGGTACCAGTTTCGGGTTTCGCGATGCCTGGGCAGTAGGGGTAACCGACAACTGGACTGTCGGCGTGTGGGTGGGGCGGCCGGATGGCACGCCGAACCCGGGCTTTTTTGGCGCGAATGTCGCGGCACCGTTATTGCGGGACGTAATATCCGCGCTGCCCGATGGTCCGCAGCGCGCACGTATCAGGCCCGCGAGCGTGCAGCCTGTCGTTACGTGCTGGCCCCTGGGAGTGCGTCTGGAGAATATGGGCGCGAAAGATTGTCCGGAGCAGCGGCTGGCGTGGGCTCTGAACAACACCGTTCCGCCGTCATTTGCGGGATACGCGGACCCTGGCCAGGCGCCGCTGCGTGTGGTCGGCGTGGCGGATGGTTCTGTATTGAGGCCCGTGCCGGGACGACGTCTGATCGCGGTCGACGTCGGTACGACAGGGGCGGAAGGTGATGTATGGTGGATGCTTGACGGCCACGTGCTTGGACAGACGCGGGCGGATCATCCTTTTACAGTGTCGTTGTGGCGCGACGGTCGGTATACGCTCACGGTAATGGACAGCCGGGGTCGTTACGATCGGATTGAATTTGAAATCGCTGGCGTTACGCCCCGATAGGCATAGAATATGAATTGTGTTTTTGTCCGCTTCGATGCGTTATGGAGGAAGCGTGATTTCCCAAGAGCTTGAAGTTAGCCTGCATATGGCGTTCGTTGAGGCCCGTTCGGCCCGACACGAATTTATTACAGTAGAGCATCTACTGTTATCGCTGCTCGACAACGCTTCCGCGGTGGAAGTGTTGCGCGCCTGCGCGGCGAATCTGGACGATCTGCGTCGTAACCTGCGCCAGTTCGTCAATGAGAACACGCCCGTCATTCCCAGCGGAGCCGAAGTGGATACCCAGCCGACGCTGGGTTTTCAGCGTGTGATCCAGCGCGCCATCATGCATGTTTCAGCGGGTGGCAGCGGCAAGAAGCCTGTCACCGGCGCCAACGTGCTGGTCGCGATTTTCGGTGAAAAGGATTCGCATGCCGTGTACTACCTGCAACAGCAGGGCGTGACGCGGCTGGATGTGGTGAACTTCCTGTCACATGGAATCACCAAGCAGCCGCAGGTCGAATCGGCAGCGTCGCAAAAGGAACAGCAGCCGAATCCCGAAGAACAAGGCGAATCGCGGCAGTCGCCGCTCGACCAGTATTCGACGGATTTGAATGCTGCCGCGCTGGCTGGCCGCATCGATCCCTTGATCGGCCGGGAGTCGGAAGTAGAGCGCGTCATCCAGGTGCTTTGCCGCCGCCGCAAGAATAATCCCTTGCTGGTGGGTGAGGCGGGCGTCGGCAAGACCGCGATCGCCGAAGGGTTGGCGTGGCGCATTACCCGTGGCGAAGTACCGGAAATTCTTCAGGCGGCTCAAGTCTATGCGCTAGATATGGGCGCGTTGCTTGCGGGCACCAAGTACCGCGGTGATTTCGAACAGCGGCTCAAGGGCGTGCTGAAACAATTGCGTGGCAATCCCGACGCCATCCTGTTCATCGACGAAATCCATACCTTGATCGGGGCCGGCTCGGCATCGGGCGGGACACTGGACGCATCGAATCTGCTCAAGCCGGCGCTGTCCTCTGGCCAGCTCAAATGCATAGGCGCGACCACGTATACGGAATATCGCGGTGTCTTCGAAAAAGACCACGCGCTGTCGCGTCGTTTCCAGAAAATAGATGTCAGCGAACCGAGCGTCGAACAGACGGTGCAGATCCTGCGCGGCCTGAAGACCCGGTTCGAAGAGCACCACAATGTTCGCTATTCGGCCGCGGCGCTGCTGGCTGCCGCCGAATTGTCGGCGCGCCATATCAACGACCGCCATTTGCCGGACAAAGCGATCGACGTCATTGACGAAGCCGGGGCAGCCCAGCGGCTGCTGCCGCGCTCACGGCAGAAAAAAGTCATCGGCAAGGTCGACATCGAAAACATCGTGTCGAAGATCGCGCGCATTCCGCCGCAATCAATCTCGAATGACGACCGCAGCAAACTGGCTACGCTCGATCGCGACTTGAAGACGGTGGTATTTGGCCAGGATAACGCCATTGAAGCCTTGTCCGCGTCTATCAAAATGGCGCGTTCCGGTCTTGGCAAACCTGAAAAGCCGATTGGCGCGTTCCTGTTCTCCGGGCCGACCGGTGTCGGCAAGACCGAAGTCGCACGGCAGTTGGCATTCACCATGGGCGTCGAACTGCTGCGCTTCGACATGTCGGAATACATGGAACGGCATGCCGTGTCGCGCCTTATCGGCGCGCCTCCGGGGTACGTCGGTTTCGACCAGGGCGGGCTGCTGACGGAAGCCATTACCAAGCAGCCACACTGCGTGCTGTTGCTCGATGAAATCGAAAAAGCGCATCCGGATGTCTTCAACATCCTGCTGCAGGTCATGGATCACGGTACGCTGACGGACAACAACGGTCGCAAGGCTGATTTCCGCAACGTCATCCTGATCATGACGACGAACGCGGGCGCCGAAACGTTGAATCGGCCGTCGATCGGTTTCTCCAACGCGCGTGTCGTTGGCGACGAAATGGCGGAAATCCGTCGCATGTTTACGCCGGAATTCCGCAATCGTCTGGATGCGATCATTCCGTTCGCTCCTCTTTCGCGCGAAATCATCCTGCGCGTGGTCGACAAGTTCCTCATGCAGCTGGAAGACCAATTGCATGAGCGGCGCGTCGATGCCGTGTTCACCGAAGCGCTGCGCGCGCATCTCGCGAAGGAAGGTTTCGATCCGCTCATGGGCGCTCGCCCCATGCAACGCCTTATCCAGGACACGATACGTCGTGCGCTGGCCGACGAACTGCTATTCGGCAAGTTGGTGGACGGCGGTTCGGTCACGGTCGATCTGGATCAGGACGGCAAGGTGACGCTCACCTTTGGCGACAAACCGGCTTCGAACGCGCCCGACGCGCAGGAAGTTGCATTGGCGGATTAATGGCCTCGGAACCTTCCCTTATCTCCTGCGAGAATTGCGGCAATGTCTATCGCCGCCGGGAGTTAGGGCCAGGTGAACAGGCCACGTGTGGCCGTTGTGGCACCGCATTGTGGCGCTATAGCGGCCTCCAACCCTCAGGGTGGCTCGCGCTTACGCTGGCCGCCCTGATTGTTTTTATCGTCGCCAATATCTATCCCGTGGCAATCATGAGCGTGCAGGGGATGGTGCAGAAAGCGTCCTTGCCGAACGCGGTGATCATCACTTGGCAACAGGGGCATGAGGTCGTTGCCATCATGACCGGGTTGGCGGGGGTTCTGTTCCCCTTGCTGCAATTGCTCTTGCTGATCTGGGTGATGTACCCCCTCTCGTTGGGCGTGAAGCCACCCGCATTCGCGGCCGCTACCCGCCTGCTGGGCCTGCTCGAACCCTGGAGCATGGTGCCGGTATTCGTGCTTGGCGTGCTCGTGGCGGTGGTCAAACTGGCCGGCATGGCCTCGGTCTCGCCCGGGGTCGGGCTGGGTGGCTTCGCGCTGCTTACGATATTGCTGACCATATTGGGACGCCTGTCGTCGCAATCCCTATGGCATTACGCAGAACGGGCTGGCGTCGTTGATACGCACATTCCTCGCGCCGCTCCTGACGAAGCCCTGGCGGGCTGCCATGTGTGCGGGCAGGTGCAGGCGGTGCCCCGCGCCCACTCCGATGCGACGCATCACTGCGTGCGTTGCGACGCCGTGGTGCATCTGCGCAAACCCGACCACTTGGCACGTACCTGGGCACTGCTTATCTCCGCGGCGATTCTTTATATCCCCGCGAATGTGTTGCCTGTCATGGATATTACGTCGATTTTCGGCGACAGCGCGCATACCATTCTGGGCGGCGTGATCGAGTTATGGCAGACGGGCTCGTGGGATATCGCCTTGATCGTCTTTGTCGCGAGTGTGATGGTTCCGTTGACCAAACTGCTGGCCCTTACGGTGCTGGCTTGGCACGTGCAACGCGGCAACGCCGGTAATTTGCGTCAGCGCACGCGCTTGTACGGCTTTGTGGAATTCATTGGTCAATGGTCGATGCTGGATGTATTTGTTGTTATCCTGCTGGCGGCATTGGCCCATTTCCAGGGGCTCATGAGTATCAGTGCCGGTGGCGGGGCCGGCGCATTCGGCATGGTGGTCATACTGACCATGCTGGCGGCAATGAGCTTTGACCCGCGCCGCGGTTGGGATGCCGAGCAGCCGGACAACACGCCGTCGGAGGCGCCGCGGGCCGCCCCATCCGGCATGCCGCGTGCGAGCAGTGCAGTTCAAAAGCAAGAGGAATAAGGAAGCAGCTAGCATGTCTGACCCAGCATCGTCCGGAGACAACCAGGAAATCCGGACTCCGGTGGTCACCCGGCGCAAACGTCGTATTTCCTGGATCTGGTTGGTTCCTATTGTCGCCGCGCTCGCGGGCTTGTCCCTGGTGGTGCGCACGTGGATGGAGGCCGGGCCCACGATTACCATCACCTTCAATACTGCTGAAGGACTGGAAGTCGGCAAGACGCAGCTCCGCTACAAGGACGTCAATATCGGCACGGTGCGCAGCATCCGCCTCAGCGAAGGCCGTTCCAAGGTTATCGTCAGGGCGGATCTGGTCAAGGATGCGGCCAGCATCGCGCGCGAAGGCACGCAGTTTTGGGTGGTGCGGCCGCGGCTGGGCCTGAGTGGGGTGTCCGGTCTGAACACGCTGGTGTCGGGCGCCTATATTGGCGTGGATGCCAACAATGGCAAGGATGCGGACGGCAAACCAGTTTCCGACGAAGAGAAAACGGAATTCGTGGGACTGGAAGCGCCACCTGAAGTGACGCACGACCGGCCGGGCAAGCGCTTCACTGTCCGGGCCACGGATCTCGGCTCGCTGGATGTCGGGTCGCCGGTGTATTACCGGCGTATCAGTGTCGGCCAGGTTATCGGCTATCAATTGGATAGCACGGGTCACTTCGTGAATATCCAGATTTTTGTCGATGCGCCGAACGACAAATTCGTGACCACCGATACGAATTTCTGGAATGCCAGCGGGGTGGACTTCACGTTGAACGCCGACGGGCTGAAGGTGCGTACTCAATCGCTGCTATCAGTGGCGGTGGGGGGAATTGCTTTCGGTCAGCGGGATGACGATACCTCGACCACCCCAGCCCAGAAAGATGCGGTATTTACGCTATATGGCACGGAGGCGGCCGCCGAGGCGATCCCGGACGGCGAACCTTTCCCTATCGTCATGCGTTACAACCAATCCACACGCGGGCTGAACGTGGGCGCGCCGATAGATTTCAATGGCATTGTGTTGGGGCAGGTCGATTCCATCACCATGGATTTCGACAGGACATCCAAGCGCTTCTTTACGATGGTTCACGCCAACCTGTACCCGCAGCGCCTGGGCGCGGTCTATGAGCGCGTGCGCGAGTATTCCCAGCAGGAAGACCAGAAAGCGGCGGACGGCAAGCCCGTAACGCACCCTGGCGGCCGCCTGCTCGGGACCCTCGTGGAACACGGCCTGCGAGCCCAATTGCGCACGTCGAATCTTTTGACTGGCCAGTTATACGTGGCGCTGGACATGTTCCCGAACGCCAAGGCTGTCTCGTTCGAAATGTCTACTCCTGCGCAGATTCCCACGCAACCGGGTAACCTGGATCAGTTGCAGCAGCAGATCGCCAGTATCGCCACCAAGCTGGACAAGATTCCTTTCGACAAGATAGGTACGGATCTACAGCAAACGCTGCAGAATTCGGCACGCTTGATGAATCGGCTGGACACACAGGTCGCTCCGCAGGCGGAAGCTTTGCTCAAACAGGCCAACAAATCCCTGGCCGATTTGGGTAATCTGTTGGCGCCGGACTCTGCCTTGCCCGTGAACGCCCAGCATGCCATGGACGAACTATCGCGGGCAGCGAGATCGCTGCGCGCCCTGGCGGATTATTTGCAGACCAATCCAGAAGCCTTGCTGCGCGGGCGTGGGCCGGACCCGCTACCTAACTACGGTGCTACCAGGAACAACCGACCATGAAACCGATACTCGGACGCGTGCTGATGCCGGCGCTGCTTGTGACGGCGCTGGCCGGATGTTCCACATCCCCGCCCGTGCATTACTACACGCTGCTCACGCCCGAAGCCGGGCAGCGGCAGGAAGGGGCGGCGGCGCTGCGGGATGCCAAGCCACCGTTCCTGCTGGATGTCTTGCCGGTCACGGTGCCGCCACAGGCCGACCAGCCGCAAATCATGATGCGGGAATCCGACGGCGTGGTCGCGGCTTATTACTCCGACCGCTGGACGGCGCCCCTGTCGGACGAAGTTCGTAGTGCACTGTCCTACAACCTGGTGCGGCAATTGGGCGTGCCGGATGTGCAATCCCTTAATGCGTCTGCGGCCACGCCCGTGTGGCACGTCCAAGTGGACATTCAACGGTTCGACCTGACGGCGAATGGGGCTGCGATACTGGACGCTACCTGGCGCGTACGGCCGATGAATCTGGCGGGACAGGCCGTGCTCTGCCGTAGCGTGTCGCAGGTCCCGCTGGACGGAGGAACCCCGGCGCAAGCGGTGGCCGCCCAGCAACAGGCCATCATTGCGCTGGCGTCGACCATTGCCAGCGCTATCCGGTCCGGAGGCGCTCGCGTCGAACCCGGTAGCCAGATGGTGCAACTGAACGGTTGCGGGCCTTCCTGACGCCGACACGCCCGGTGCGCGCGCCATCCACCGCTGTCGTGGAAAAGCTTTAAAAAATCCAGGGTTAACCTTAATATTCCATAAGGTATAACCCGCCTACTATCGCGGTCAACCTAAGCCGCGGGGCGGGTCTATCCGGCCCCTTTTTTTAAAGCAAATACCGAGGCAGTATGGGCACCACCACTCTGGGCGTCAAAGTCGACGAAGCATTGCGCGATCGTCTCAAGGACGCCGCATCGAAATTGAAATGCACGCCGCATTGGTTGCACAAGCAGGCCATCGTGGCCTACCTGGAAAAAATCGAGCGTGGGCAGTTGCCCGCGGAAATCGCGCATTTCACGGGCGGCGATGCGCCTCCGGAAGACGCCGAATTGCAGCCGATGGCCCAGGTACCGCCTTTCTTCGAATTCGGTCAGGACGTGCAATCGCAGTCGGTGCTGCGCGCGGCGATCACGGCGGCCTACCGCAGGCCGGAGCCGGAATGCGTGCCGCTGCTGCTGGGACAGGCGCGCATGCCGAATCCCGAAAAAATCCATGCCACCGCGGCCGGCCTCGTGCGGGCGCTGCGTGACAAGCGCACGGGCGGCGGGGTAGAAGGCCTGATCCAGGAGTTTTCGCTGTCCAGCCAGGAAGGGGTGGCGCTGATGTGCCTGGCCGAGGCCCTGTTGCGCATTCCCGACCGGGCGACCCGTGACGCATTGATTCGCGACAAGGTTGCGCGCGGCGATTGGCGGTCCCACGTCGGCGAATCGCCTTCTTTGTTCGTCAATGCGGCGACTTGGGGTTTGATGCTGACCGGCAAGCTGGTTGCGGTCAACAGCGAGCAATCGCTGTCGCGCGCGCTGACCCGCCTGATCGGCAAGGGCGGCGAACCCCTGATTCGCAAGGGCGTGAACATCGCCATGCGGATGATGGGCGAGCAGTTCGTGTCCGGACAGACCATTTCCGAAGCCCTGGCAAATAATCGCAAGATGGAAGCCAAGGGTTTCAGCTATTCGTACGACATGCTGGGCGAGGCCGCCACGACCTCGGCCGACGCCGACCGTTACTACAGTTCCTATGAACAGGCCATCCATGCCATCGGCAAGGCGGCGGCGGGACGAGGCATTTACCAGGGGCCCGGCATCTCCATCAAGTTATCGGCCCTGCATCCGCGCTATTCACGCGCGCAGCGCGACCGCGTCATGGCTGAACTCCTGCCGCGCATGCGATCGCTGACGCGCCTAGCCCGCGGCTACGACATCGGCCTGAACATCGACGCGGAAGAAGCGGATCGTCTGGAAATTTCGCTGGATCTGCTGGAAGCGCTTTGCTTCGATCCCGAACTGGAAGGCTGGAACGGCATTGGTTTCGTCATCCAGGCCTATCAAAAGCGCGCCCCCTTCGTCATCGATTATGTTATCGACCTGGCGCGCCGCAGCCGGCATCGCCTGATGATCCGATTGGTCAAGGGCGCGTATTGGGACAGCGAAATCAAGCGGGCGCAGGTCGATGGGCTTGAAGGCTATCCGGTCTATACACGCAAGGTCTATACGGACGTGGCGTATCTTGCCTGCGCGCGCAAACTGCTGGCGGCGCCCGAGGCGGTATTCCCGCAGTTTGCCACGCACAATGCGTACACCCTGTCCGCGATTTACCAGCTGGCCGGGCAGAATTATTATCCTGGCCAGTATGAATTCCAATGCCTGCACGGCATGGGCGAATCGCTTTACGAAGAAGTGGTCGGTCCTGTCGCGCAGGGTAAGCTGAATCGTCCATGCCGCATCTATGCGCCCGTCGGCACGCACGAAACGCTATTGGCCTATCTGGTTCGGCGCCTGCTTGAAAACGGCGCCAATACGTCCTTTGTGAATCGCATCGGCGACGAAAGCATATCGATCGATGATCTGATCGAGGACCCGGTGGAAGCCGCGTCGGCGATCGTTCCGCTGGGTGCGCCGCACGACCGGATACCGCTGCCGCGCGAGCTGTACGGCAACGTGCGTGCCGGCGCGCGCGCCAATTCACAGGGGCTGGACCTGAGCAACGAGCACCGTCTGGCATCGCTGTCGGCGGCATTGTTGTCCAGCACGGCGATCGCATGGCAGGCTTGCCCCACCGTGGGCGCCATTGCCTGGGACGCCACGCGTGCCGTGCCCGTGCGCAATCCCGCCGATCATCGCGACGTAGTGGGCCACGTCATCGAGGCGTCCGAAGCCGAAACGCAGGAGGCGCTAAGGCGCGCGGCGCAGGGGGCGTCCATCTGGCAGTCCACGCCCGTTGCCGAACGCGCGCTGTGCCTGCGTCGTGCCGCGCAAATGCTGGAAGAGCAGATGCAGACGCTGCTTGGCCTGATCGTGCGCGAAGCGGGCAAGTCCCTGTCGAACGCGGTTGCCGAAGTGCGCGAAGCGGTCGATTTCCTGCGCTATTACGCCGAGCAGGCCGAGCGCGAGTTCGACAATGCCACCCATCGCCCAATGGGTCCGGTGCTGTGCATCAGCCCATGGAATTTCCCGTTGGCCATCTTTACCGGCCAGGTCGCCGCGGCGCTGGCCGCGGGCAATGCCGTGATCGCGAAACCGGCCGAGCAGACGCCGCTGATTGCGGCGCAGGCCGTGGGCATTCTGCGCGCTGCGGGGGTGCCGGAAGACGCCGTGCAATTGCTGCCCGGCCGCGGCGAAACCGTGGGCGCGGCGCTGGTCGCCAGCCCGGACATCCGCGGCGTGCTGTTCACCGGTTCGACTGACGTGGCGCGGCTGATCGCACGCAGTCTGGCCGAACGGCTGGACGATGCGGGCCATACCATACCGCTGATCGCCGAGACCGGCGGGCAGAACGCGATGGTGGTGGATTCTTCCGCTTTGACCGAACAGGTTGTCTACGACGTCCTGACGTCGGCTTTCGATTCCGCCGGGCAGCGTTGTTCCGCGCTGCGCGTGCTGTGCGTGCAGGAGGACAGCGCCGACCGCGTGCTGGAGATGCTGCGCGGCGCCATGGCGGAATTGCGTGTCGACAATCCGGACCACCTGTCGACCGACGTCGGTCCGGTCATCGATGGCGAGGCCAGGGAAGGAATACAACGCCATATCGACGGCATGCGGTCCGCGGGCAAATCCATCACGCAAATTCCGTTGTCGCCAGCCTGCCGCAACGGTACCTTCATCGCACCCACGCTGATCGAGATCGGCAGCGTACGCGAGCTCAAGCGCGAAGTGTTCGGCCCGGTGCTGCACGTGGTGCGCTACAAGCGCGATCAGCTCGACAGCTTGCTCGAAGACATCAATTCGACGGGATACGGCCTGACGTTCGGTGTTCATACCCGGATCGACGAAACCATCGGCCATGTCACGACGCGCGTGCATGCGGGCAATATGTACGTGAACCGCAATATCGTCGGTGCGGTGGTGGGCGTGCAGCCGTTCGGTGGCGAAGGCCTGTCGGGCACCGGTCCCAAGGCCGGCGGACCCTTGTACCTGTATCGGCTGCTATCGGTGCGTCCGGCGGGCTTGCCCGTGGGCGGTGGCGCTCCGGCCATGCCTATCGTGCTGACGTTGCCGGGCCCGACGGGCGAGTCCAATACTTTCCGGCTCGAACCGCGGGGCGCGGTGCTGTGCGTGGCGGCGTCGGAGCAGGGCGCTCGCGCGCAGTGGGCGGCTGCCCAGGCCACGGGCAACCGTGTCCTGTTCGCCGATAACGGCGTGGCCCGTCAGTTCGCGCAAAGCCTGCCGTCCGCACAGCGCGACGGCCTGGCTTTCATGCGCGAGGACGATGTGGAAAGCGCGGACTACCAGGCGGTGCTTTTCGAGGGCGATAGCGATGCGCTGCGCCTGCTGTGCGGCCGTGTGGCCGCGCGTCCGGGGCCGATTGTATCCGTGCAGGGACTATCGGCCGACGCCGTGGCGCAGGGGCAATCCTATGTGCTCGACCGTCTGCTTGCCGAGCGTTCCATCAGCGTCAACACGGCGGCGGCCGGCGGCAACGCCAGCCTCATGACCATAGGTTGAGACGTTTTCCACGCTCAGGGCGCGTTATGCGTTGAAAAAGCGAAAGGCCGGTGCGGTTCATTGGTGTGATCGTGAAGCGCATCGGCGGGCGACATGGCATATCCTTCTGCATGCCATACGTCACGGGATTTTCGGTCGTATGGCAGGGAGGGTAATCGCCAATACCTGTCGCCCCTGGCGGCATCGACAATTCCCTTGCCATGGTGCCATGGTCGCGTTATCCGCGCGCCCATCCGGCGCATGAATAATTTCAAAAACAGTACGGATAGCGCCATCCGCGAAACGTGCATGCAAGGACACACGGGAGACCCTCCCGTAGATCTCACAGTCTTATCCCAAAAGGAGGAACAGATGCGCTTCACTACAACGATACGATCGCTCGCCGTGGCGGTTGCCGCCGGTTTCTGTGTGGCGGGCGCCGCGCATGCGGCCGATACGGAAGTCAAACTGGGCTATGCCGGTCCGTTGACCGGGCCCCAGGCGCACTACGGCGAGGACATGCAAAATGGCCTGGTTCTCGCCATCGAAGAAGCAAACAAAAAAGGCATCAAGCTGGGCGGCAAGACTGTCAAGTTCGTCCTGATTTCCAAGGACGACCAGGCCGATCCCCGCACTGCCGTGACTGTCGCGCAGCAGTTGGTCGACGAGGATGTCGACGGCATTCTCGGCCATTTCAACTCAGGCACGACCATTCCCGCGTCGCAGGTTTACCACGATGCCGGCTTGCCGCAGATCGCCATGGGCACGGCCCCGGAATACACCAACCAGGGCTATGACAACACCTTCCGCATGATGACCAGCGATACGCAGCAGGGTGCGGCGGTCGGTGAATTCATGGTCAAGGACCTGCATGCCAAGAAAATCGCGATCATCGACGACCGTACGGCGTACGGGCAGGGTCTGGCCGATCAGGTCGAAAAGGCGGTAAAGGCCGCCGGCGGCCAGGTAGTCCGGCGCGAGTACACAACGGACAAGTCCAACGATTTCACGTCGATCCTGACCAACATCAAGGCGGCCGCGCCCGACGCGATTTTCTACGGCGGCCTGGATGCTCAGTCCGGTCCGATGAAGCGGCAACTGGCGACGCTGGGATTGGCGATGCCTTTCGTCTCCGGCGAGATGACGCGCAGCGATACCTTCCTGAAGCTCGCGGGCGATGCGGCGCAGGGTACCTACGCTTCGCTGGCCGGCGTGCCGCTGGACCAGATGGCGGCAGGCAAGGCGTTTGCCCAGGCCTACAAGGCGCGTTTCAAGGAGGATCCCGGTGTCTATGCGCCGTATGCCTACGATGGCGCATGGAACATGATCATCGCCATGGAGCAGGCCAATTCCTCCGAACCGGCAAAGTACCTGCCCGTGCTGCGCAAGTTGAATCGCAGCGGTGCGACCAGTGAACACATCGCCTACGACGCCAAAGGCGATCTCAAGGAAGTGTCCGTGACCGTCTACCAGGTCAAGGGCGGAAAGTGGGAAATGGTCAAGACCATGGTGAGTCAGGCGCACTAAAGCGCCACGGCCCGGCGCGACGCCGGGCCGCAATCCCGTCTTTGGGGTTCGTCCGGGCGCGGCACCCGCTGTCCGCGCTATTCATGTTTCTCCTGGCATTCCATGGAAATTTTCGTACAGCAACTTATCAACGGCCTGACCCAGGGCAGTATGTATGCCCTGGTCGCGCTGGGCTATACCATGGTGTATGGCATTGTCGGCCTGATCAACTTCGCCCATGGCGATGTAGTCATGGTGGGCGCCATGGTGGCGACCACGCTTGCATTGACGTTGGTTGGCGCGTACCCGTCCATTTCGCCGTGGCTGGTATTGGGCGCGGGTTTGTTGTGCGCCGTGCCTGTCTGCATGGCACTGGGCTGGCTTGCGGAGCGGGTCGCGTATCGTCCCCTGCGGCGCGCGCCGCGGCTGGCCGCGCTGATCACCGCGATCGGTATATCCATCATTTTGCAGAACGTGGCCATGATGGTGTGGGGCCGCGACTACGCGCATTTCCCGCAGATTCTCATTCCGCACGTCTTTGACCTTGGCGGTGCCCGTATCAGCACGCTGCAGATCGCCATCATCGCTATCGCGGCGCTGATGATGGCGGGCCTGTTGCTGGTCGTGCACAAGACCAGGCTGGGGACGGCCATGCGCGCCACCGCGCAGAATCGCGAGGTCGCGGGCCTGATGGGCGTGAATATCAACACGGTAATCTCCGCCGCCTTCCTGATCGGTTCGGCGCTGGCGGCGGTGGCCGGGATGATGGTAACGACCTACTATGGCGTGGCGCATTACACGATGGGGTTCATGCTGGGCCTGAAAGCCTTTACCGCAGCGGTGCTCGGCGGTATCGGCAACCTCGCCGGCGCCATGTGCGGCGGCCTATTGCTGGGAGTGATCGAAGCGCTGGGATCCGGATATATCGCCGATCTGACCGGCGGCTTCATGGGCAGCAACTACCAGGATGTTTTCGCCTTCCTCGTCCTGGTGCTCGTCCTGATTTTTCGTCCCTCCGGATTGTTGGGTGAACGTGTGGGGGATCGCGCATGACGACGAATATCGCTTCGCGCGGCCGCGTATCGGTGTCCACAATGATGGGCGTCGCGGCCGTCGCCATCGCCCTGGCCGTGTTGCCGTTCGTGCTGGGCATGGCGGGCCAGAGCTGGGTACGCATCCTCAACTTCGCGCTGCTGTACGTGATGTTGTCGCTAGGCCTGAATATCGTGGTTGGTTTCGCCGGTCTGCTCGATTTGGGATATATCGCCTTCTATGCTGTTGGCGCGTATACCTGGGCCCTGCTGGCATCGCCGCACTTCAATCTGCACTTGCCATTCTGGGCCATCTTGCCGCTGAGCATCGGGCTGGCCTGCCTGTTTGGCATATTGCTTGGCGCGCCAACCCTGAGATTGCGCGGCGATTACCTGGCCATTGTTACCCTGGGCTTTGGTGAAATCATCCGGGTCTTTCTTAACAATCTGAATTCGCCGGTCAACATTACCAATGGGCCGCAGGGGGTCAATCGCATCGATCCGTTCCGTGTCGCTGGGTTCGCGTTCAATCGTACTGAAACCCTGTTCGGAATACGCATGACCGGGCCGGAAAAGTATTACTACCTTCTGCTCCTGATCACTTTGCTGATCATGCTGGTGTGCGTGCGGCTGCAGAACTCGCGTATAGGCCGCGCCTGGGAAGCCATCCGGGAAGACGAGGTCGCCGCCAAGGCAATGGGCATCAATACCCGCAACATCAAGTTGCTGGCCTTCGCGATGGGGGCATCGTTTGGCGGCGTGGCCGGCGCGCTCTTCGCATCCATGCAAGGCTTCGTCAGTCCCGAAAGCTTCAGCCTGACCGAATCGATTTCGGTGCTTTGCATGGTGGTGCTCGGCGGGATGGGCAATATTCCCGGCGTCATACTCGGTTCCGTCATCCTGGCGGTGTTTCCCGAATTCCTGCGCGCCGTTATCGTGCCTGTCCAGCAGGCAATCTTCGGCGCCGTCGTCGTCGATCCGGAAGCCATACGGATGCTGCTGTTCGGCCTGGCCATGGTGTGCGTCATGTTGTTCCGACCCGCCGGTTTGTGGCCGTCGTCGGTACGCAAGCGCGAACTCAGCCGTCCGGCGCAAGGAGGCCAGGCATGACTACCACCTTGCTCGAAGCCCGCGGACTGGGCAAGCGATTCGGCGGCCTGCAGGCGCTGTCCGACGTCAGTTTCGATATCCAAAGCGGCGAGATCTACGGCCTGATCGGTCCCAATGGTGCTGGCAAGACGACATTGTTCAACGTCCTGACCGGGCTATATGTGCCGGAAGACGGGCAGTGCGTATTCTCGGGCGAAAACCTGGTGGGCGCGAAGCCGCATGAAATCGCGGCACTGGGTATGGCGCGCACATTCCAGAATATCCGCCTGTTCGCGAATCTGACCGCCTTGGAAAATGTCATGATCGGCCGCCATGTCCGGACGCGGGCAGGGCTGATTGGCGCCGTGCTGCGTAACCGTCGCACGCGTGCCGAAGAGGCTGACATCGAGGCGCGTGCGCACGCGTTGCTGGAATACACCGGCATCGCCGCACGGGCGAATGACATCGCCAAGTCCTTGTCCTACGGCGATCAGCGCCGTCTGGAAATCGCCCGGGCGCTCGCCACCGAGCCGCGCTTGCTGGCGCTGGATGAACCTGCCGCTGGCATGAACGCCTCCGAGACCGTGGTCCTGCGCCGGTTGATCGAAAAAATCCGTTCCGACGGCATCACTGTGCTTTTGATTGAACACGATATGAAACTGGTAATGGGCCTATGTGATCGCGTCCTCGTGCTGGAGTACGGCAAGGTCCTGGCCATGGGCAAGCCGGCGGATGTGCAGCGCAATCCCAAGGTGATCGAGGCCTATCTCGGCGTCGGTGCCGCACAGGAGGCGGCGGCATGAGTCAGACCCCTTTGTTGGAAGTGCGCGATCTGCAGGTCGCCTATGGTGGAATCCGCGCGGTGCGCGGGGTGGAACTGGTCGTCAATCCAGGTGAACTCGTTTGTCTGATCGGCGCCAATGGCGCCGGCAAGAGTTCCACCTTGCGCGCCATATGCGGCCTGGTCCCGGTGGCTGGTGGCGAAGTCCTTTATCAGGGTGCGTCGATCCAGGGGCGGCGGTCCCACGAGCTGGTTCGCCAAGGACTGATCATGGTGCCCGAGGGACGCGGCATTTTCGGCCAGCTGACCATCGAGGAAAATCTTGCCATGGGCGCCTACGTGCGGCGCGACGCGGCCGGCATCCGCGCCGATCTGGAAAAGGTCTTCGAGCAATTTCCTCGCCTTGCGGAGCGACGCAAACAGGCGGCCGGCACGCTGTCCGGCGGAGAGCAACAGATGGTCGCCCTGGGCCGCGCGATCATCGCCCGTCCTACTTTGCTGCTGCTAGACGAGCCTTCGATGGGACTGGCGCCTTTGATGGTCGAGAAGGTGTTCGAGGTCATATCGGGCATCGCCGCCGAAGGCGTCACGATCCTGCTGATCGAACAGAACGCGCGACTTGCGCTGGAGTACAGCAAGCGTGGCTACGTAATGGAATCGGGCGAGCTGATATTGTCCGGCGCGGCCAGGGCATTGCTGAGTGATCCCAAGGTACGCGCCGCCTACCTGGGCGAACTCGAGACCGCTTAGGATCGGTCAGTGCGTAGCTGTTTCTAGTGTGAACAAGCCCGGGGCGGCGGGGCGCAGCCCCGCCTGTTCCGTGGTCCCGCGGTCGAGTCCGCGGTCAGGCCTGGAGCAACTGGACGATCAGCAGATAGGCGTCCAGCACGATAATGCCTGCCGTCGCGGCGATGGCCAGGGTGCGCCACACACCGCGCAGCACGAACGATCCCATTACGTCGCGGCGCACCGCCAGCATTACCAGCGGTACCAGCGCGAAGGGCAAGGCCAGGCTAAGGATGACCTGGCTCAGCACCAGCAGCAGGTCGGGGTCTTGTCCTCCGGTATATGCCAGCATACCCATCGCAGCGACGCCGGCAATGGCGCGCGTCATCAGCGCCCGCTTGCGATCCGACCAGCCACCTGTGCTGAATCCGTTCGACAGCACTTTGCCAGCCAGCACGCCCGTAATGGTCGAGCTTTGTCCGGCGGCGTACAACGCCACGGCGAACACAGCCGCGGCACCCACACCCAGCGTCTTGCCGATCACGGAGTGGGCTTGATCCAGACTCGTGACTTCCAACCCCGCGCCCGATAATGATGCGGCGGCAACGATCAGGATCGCGGCGTTGACCAACGTAGCGATGCCCAACGAAAGCACCGTATCGCTGCGCGCCACTCGCATCGCCACGTCCCGCATCGACGCCGGCAGGTCGCGCGCACGCTGAGCCAGTTCGCCCGAATGCAGATATAGGTTGTGTGGCATCAGGGTGGCGCCGATGATGCCCAACGCGATCATGAATCCTTCCGGTGTCCGCAGCGCGCCGGCAGGCTGAGTGGCGCCATGAGCCACGGCGGCCCAGTCGGGATTGGCCTGGAAAAGCAGATACACGAAAGACACCGAGACGATCGCGAGCAGCATGCCAACCACGCGCTCGTGACGGTCGGTGTTGTTCCGGGCGAAGAGAAGAACCGCATAAGTCCCCGCACCCGTCATCGCCACGCCCGCCATCAGCGGGATGCCGAAAAGCAGCCGCAGCGCGATTGCGCCGCCGATCAGTTCCGCCAGGGCGGTGGCCAGGATGGCCGCTTCGCCCGCCAGCCACGCGGCCCGCGCCAACGGACGCGGAAGATGGCGCACGGTCAACGCTGCCAGGTCCTGGCCCGTGGCAAGCGCCAGGCGGGACACCAGTATCTGGAAACCCAGCGCCAGGAACGCCGCGGCGAACACGACCATGAGCAGGTGATATCCAAAGCGGCTACCCCCGGCGATGTCCGTCGCCCAATTGCCCGGGTCGATGTATCCCACGGCAACGAGCAAACCCGACCCGACCAGGCGGCGCAAGCCAGCCGGCATTTTGTCACCGTCCTGAAGGACGCGCTTGCCGCCAGAAATCGCTAAGATCAGCTCGCTCATGGTTATTCCTTTATGAGAACGGTTCTTATTTTCTGCTCGCGCAGGGTGCTGGTCAAATAAATTAGGTATAGCAATCCATTAGTTAATGACTATCGATGCGTGCGGCGCCATCCACATTGGTATTCGTTGAGCACCAGGGCGTTGGGGAAGGGAAGTACCGCGTGCGTGGCCGGCGGGGGCGGAAGACCAGCACCGCCTCATCGGCACTTGGATCGAAATACGCACGCGGCATACCCGCGGGATTTGCGGGATCGGAATGTCGCCTCAGGAAGCCAGGCGGGCATCCATGGTGATAGTCGCGTTCAGTACCTTGGACACCGGGCATCCTGCCTTGGCTTTGCTCGCAGCTTCCTCGAATGCCTTGGAATCGGCGCCGGGTATCCTGGCGACCACCGTCAAATGCACCGCTGTAATAGCGAATCCGCCGTCCGCCTTGTCCAGCGTGACCGCAGCCTCCGTCTGGATACTGTCGGCCTTCATGCCGGCTTCACCCAGAATGTTGGAAAGTGCCATGGAAAAGCAGCCGGCATGCGCCGCGCCAAGCAATTCCTCTGGATTTGTCCCCTTCGCGTCGCCGAATCGGGTATTGAAACCGTAGGGAGCGCTGGACAGTGCGCCGCTTTCGGTGGAGATCGTCCCCGTGCCGGACTTGAGATCGCCCTTCCATACTGCCGATGCTTTTCGCTTCATGCTCGTACTCCTTGACGGATTGGGTGCAGGGAAAACGGCCGCGCAGGCCGCGCGGCCAAGTTCATCATAAATCCCCGCGAATCGCCCGGACCCGAAGTAGGGGATTCAGGAAAATACGCCGGGGCCTGCGGTATAACCATTGGGTTCCCTACGCACGGAGTCTGCATTGACCACGTTATTTTCTTCGATCTCCCTGGGGCAGCTTCAGCTCGCCAACCGCATCGTCATCGCCCCCATGTGCGAATATTCCGCCGAAAACGGCAAGGCGACCGACTGGCACATGATCCACCTGGGACATCTGGCCCTGTCCGGCGCGGGCCTGCTGTTCACCGAAGCCACCGCCGTGGAGCCCATTGGACGCATCACGCCGGTGGACCTGGGACTTTGGGATGACGAAACCGAGGCCGAGATCGCCAAGGTCATGAAAGCGATCCGCCGCTATTCGTCCATCCATATGGGGATGCAACTGGCGCACGCGGGCCGCAAGGCATCCAGCCATGCACCCTGGGAAGGGGGTAATCAGATTCCCAGCGCCAAAGGCGGATGGATATGCGATGCGCCTTCCGCTGTCGCCTACAAGACAGGCGAAGAGGCGCCCCACGCACTGGATCGCGCCGGCCTGGAGCGCGTAAAGGCAGCCTTCGCGCAGGCCGCCCGCCGGGCCGACCGACTGGGTTTCGATACCGTCCAGGTGCATGGCGCGCACGGCTACCTGCTGCACCAATTCCTGTCCCCGATCGCCAACCATCGTACCGACGAATATGGCGGCAGCCTGGAAAATCGCATGCGCTTCCCGCTGGAGGTGTTCGACGCGGTCCGCGAGGCATTCAGCGCCGACAAGCCTGTCGGCATACGTGTGTCCGCTACCGATTGGGTCGACGGCGGCTGGGATCTGGAGCAGACCGTGGCATTCGCGCAGGCCGTGAAGGCGCGCGGCTGCGACTACATCGACGTGTCATCTGGCGGGTTGTCGCCGGACCAGAAGATAGTCCTTGGGCCCGGCTACCAGGTACCGTTCGCCGAGCGCATCAAGCGCGAGACGGGGCTGCCCACGATGGCGGTTGGCCTGATTACCGAACCGGACCAGGCCAACGATATCGTTGCCCAGGGCAAGGCGGACATGGTGTCGCTGGCTCGCGGCATGCTCTACAACCCGCGTTGGCCCTGGCACGCCGCGGCACAACTGGGCCACCACGTGCAGGCGCCCAAGCAATACTGGCGTTCCCAGCCGCGCGAGGTAAAGGACTTGTTCGCCGAAGCAAGCTTCGGCCAGCGATAAGGGCGAAGTCGCGTCCTAGCCGCGGCCGGTGCTGCCGAAGCCACCCGCGCCGCGGTCCGATGCCTGGAAGTCGGTCACGACTTCGAATGCAACCTGTGCCACTGGAACGATGACCATTTGCGCCAATCGGTCCATGGGCTGCAGGGTGAATGCCGCATCTCCTCGGTTCCAGGTCGATACCATCAATTGACCCTGGTAATCGGAATCGATCAGACCCACGAGATTGCCCAGAACGATGCCGTGCTTATGCCCCAAGCCCGAGCGCGGCAAGATCATGGCGGCATAGCCTGGATCACCGATGTGGATGGCCAGCCCCGTCGGCACGAGAACGGTCGCGCCCGGCTCTACGGTCAGCGGGTCTTCCAGGCAGGCGCGCAGGTCCAGGCCTGCCGCGCCAGGCGTGGCATAAGAGGGCAGGAATTCGCGCATGCGTTGATCGAGTATCTTCAGGGCTACGGATTTCATCGTATCGGGATAAGAGACAGGGCCGTCCGCCAGGCCGGGACGGCAGGGGAAAGTCAGTGGCCGGATTTGCCCGGGCCATGTTTGGATATCGTGGTCAAGGGCGGCAGTCGCGTCGGTGGCTGGTTGGCCCGCGTGCGCTGGCTGCGTGCCGCACGCCACAGCATGCCGGCGAAAATCAACAGAAAGGCGACCGGCACCAGCGCGTGCGGATCGAAATCGGGCTGGCGCAAGGCCTCGATCAGCATGCGGATAGCCTGCCAGGCGATCGCCAGCGATACGAGGGTTACGGCCAGCGCGCCACGGCGTCTGGTGGCTCGCCCGGCCAAAGTGGCGTCGGCGGCCTGTTTGCCATCCTTGGGTGTCGCGGAAGGTGTCGCCGCTGATGCCGACCCGCGGCTCCGCGTTTGGCCGGACGTACGGTTGGCGGCTGGCGCCGCATCGCGGATGACTTCGCCTGGTGCGGGCGGCATCGGGGGCGCCGCCAGGGTATCGCGCGCCTTGCCGACCACCTGGCCCGGTGCGGCCTGGCCGCGATTGATCAGTTTTTCGACATAGCGGACGTAATCGCCGCCTTTCGGCTCGCCATCGATCGCCATCCGGACTCCTAACGCCGCGCCCGGCGGGCAGCCGCCGGTACTCTCCGCTTGCGCAGCATCATGCACAGCAGCCAGATGCCCAGCAGGACCGAAATGCCCGTGGCGATCAGCATGCCTATATGACTGAACTCGGAGATGTCGTCCATGTTGCGCATGGTGAGATAACCGGGCGCCAGCATGGCCGGCATCCACAGTGCCGCGGAGAGGACGTTGGCCGCCTGGAAGCGGGTGTGGCTCATACCCATGACGCCGGCTACGGTGGGAATGGTGCTGCGGATGGGGCCCATGAAGCGCCCGGCCAGCACCGAGGCGAACCCATACCGCGAAAAGAACAGCCGGGCGCGTGCCACCGCTGTCCTGTGATTGCGCAGCGGCCAGCGTCGCAGAACACGTGGACCCACGCCGCGGCCCAGCCAATACGACAGCGCATCGCCAACGACGGCGCCGGCCATGCCCCAGGCCAGGATGGTGCTGCCGTCGAGCGAGCCGCCGCCGACCAATCCACCCATGATG
>DATJHN010000469.1:0-11671 GCA_035493915.1 Bordetella sp. | reverse complement strand
GAACGACATCGACAAGCGTTCCGAGCACGAGGTGCTCAATACCGTGACCGCCCTGAGCATGGCGCGGGCCGGTTTCGGGGTGACCATCGTGCCTTTGATCGCCTTGCCGGAGCTGAATCTGCGCGGCCTGGTGTACCGGCCCCTGCGCGGACCGCGGCCGACGCGCGAGGTCTGCCTGGTCCGGCATGTGGATCATGCCCTATCGCCGGCGGCCGAGCGCTTCCGCCAACTGATGCGCGAAACGTCCTGGCCCAATATCGCGACCGAACAGGATTCATAAGCTGCACCTATGAATTCAAACGAAGTTGCCGATTGTTTCATTGACGGCACACTGTTGTAATCCTTGTCCGACGCTCCAACCACGGAGCGCGCGAGGAGATCAATCCATGAATACCCGCATCGGCGCCATGTTGCGTGCCACGCTGTGCATGGCCGCCCTGGCCTTCGGCACCGCCACCCAGGCTGCCGGCTATCCCACCCAGCCCATTCACGTCATCGTTCCTTTCCCGCCCGGCGCGGGCGTGGACATCGTGACCCGCCTGGTCGCGGCGAAATTGACCACATCGCTGGGCCAGCAGTTCATCGTCGAAAACCGCTCCGGCGCGGGCGGCAACGTCGGTGCCGGCACCGTGGCCCGCGCCGCGGCCGACGGCTACACGATCCTTGCCGCGCCGTCGTCCATCGCCGTCAGCCAGTCGCTGTATACGAACCTGCCTTTCCAGGTGGAGAAGGACTTTCGCGCGATCGGCATGATGGCGTCCGTGCCCTTTATCCTGGTTGTCAACACCAAGGTGCCGGTCAAGAACGTGGCGGAGCTGACCGCGCTGGCCAAATCCAAGCCGGGCAACCTGACGTTCGCGTCGACGGGCAACGGAAGCTCGCCGCACCTGACCGCGGAGATGTATGCCTACGATGCCGGCGTGCAACTGCGCCACGTGCCTTACCGTGGCACCGCGCCGGCGATGACGGACCTGATGTCGGGCGAAGTGGACATGATGTTCGCCAACGCCTTGTCGGTGCTGCCGCAGATCAAGGCGGGCCGCTTGCGCGCGCTGGCCATTACCAGCGCCCAGCCGGATCCCGACATGCCCGACGTGCCGACGATGCAGGCGGCCGGCGTAAAGGATTTCGACACCGGTACCTGGTTCTCGCTGCTGGCGCCCGCCAAGACGCCGGATGACGTGATCAACAAGCTGAACAGCGCATTGAACGAAGCGCTGAAAGCGCCGGACGTCCAGAACGCGCTGCGCGTGCAGGGCGCGTCGGTCCAGGCCGGCACGCCGGCCCAGGCCGACGCTTTCATCCACGCGGAAATCGACAAGTTCGCGAAGGTTATCAAGGTCGCGAACATTCACATCGACTGATTATGACGACACCCCAGCTCACCCCCGATCAACAGGAAGTCACGCGCATCCTGGCGCGTTATCTGGTGGCCTCGCGCTACGAGGATCTGCCCGCGGAAGTGGTGCATGAAGCCTCGCGCGGTCTGCTGAACTGGTACGGTTGCGCGCTGGGCGCGGCGCGCCACGAGACCGTGCAGGCCGCGCTGGACGCCTACCAGCCTTTCTTCGGCGCGCCGCAGGCCCAGGTGGTGGGCCGGCCGGATCGTGCCGATATCCTGCACGCCGCGCTGCTGAACGGCATCAGCTCGCACGTGCTGGATTTCGACGACACGCATTACCGCGCGGTTCATCCCAGCGCCCCCGTGCTGCCGGCGGTGCTGGCCCTGTGCGAATGGCGCAAATTCAGCGGCCGCGACCTGGTGCACGCGTATGTGCTGGGCGTCGAGGCTGAAATCCGCATCGGTCTGTCGGTGTTTCCGGAGCATTACGACCGCGGCTGGCATATCACCGGGACTGCGGGCGTGTTCGGCGCCGCCGCGGCGGCCGGCAAGCTGCTGGGACTGGACGAGGAACGGATGGCCTGGGCGCTGGGCATCGCGGCGACCCAATCGGCCGGCCTGCGGGAAATGTTCGGCAGCATGTGCAAGAGCCTGCATCCGGGCAAGGCCGCCCAGAACGGCCTGGGCGCGGCGCTGATGGCGCAGCACGGCTATACCAGTTCGACGCGCGCGCTGGAAGCCAAGCGCGGCTTCGGCCGCGTGATGTCGGATCGCTTCGACCCGGAAGTCATTACCGGCAACCTGGGCGGGCGGTACGAGCTGATGCGCAATATGTACAAGCCCTTCGCCTGCGGCCTGGTACAGCATGCGGTGATCGACGGCGTCCTGCAGCTGCGCAAGGAGTATGCGCTGCAGCCGGAGCAGATTGAAGCCGTGCATGCCACCGTGGGGCCGCTGGTCCTGGAACTGACCGCCAAGACCGAACCGACCACCGGCCTGGAAGGCAAGTTCAGCGTCTATCACGCGCTGGCGGCCGCACTGGTGTACGGCGCGGCGGGCGAAGCCCAGTTCAGCCTGCAATCGGTGCTGGATCCGAATGTCGTCGCCTTGCGCAAGCGCGTGACGACGACGCTGGATCCCAACATGCGCAAGCTTGAAGGGCGCGTGCGTATCGTGCTGAAGGACGGCCGCGAGCTGGACCGGCATGTGCCGGAAGCGCTCGGCACGCTGGCGCGTCCCATGACGGATGCCGATCTGGAAGAAAAATTCCACGGCCTGGCCGCCGAGGTCATGCAGCGCGACCAGGCGCAACGCCTGGCCGATGCATGCTGGAAAGTGGCCGGCATGGAAGACGCCGGCGAGGTCGCCCGCCTGGGCGCGACGGCCTAGTTCCTATCGTTTTTGCCTGTTCGCCGGTGGCCGTGTTTTATCCGGTCGCCGGCGTTTTTTTGCGGCGTGGGGGCTTTTCTTTCGCCGGGCCGCCCCAAGGCAAAAAAGCGCCCCCTCGGAGGGCAGCAAGCCGTCAGGCGCTGCGTGGGGGCCTACCTTTCGGCTTTCAAGCCCAGCGTATCGGCCAGGACATCGATACGCCGCTCCAGCTCCGGCGTCGCGGGCACCATCGGCAGGCGGTGCTCGTTGCGTTCCAGCAATCCCAATCGCTTCATCAGATACTTCAAGGGAATCGGGTTGGTGTCCCAGAAGATCATCTTCATCAGCTCGAACAGCTTGTAGTGCAGGGTGCGCGCGGCTTCCAGCTGGCCGGCGCGGACCAGGTTGCACAGTTCGGCGACTTCGCGCGGCGCCACGTTGGCGACAGCATTCATCGTGCCGCCCGCGCCCAGGCACATCATCGGGAAGGTGAATTCCTCGAGCCCGACAAAGACCCGGAACTCCGGACCGAAACGGTGCAGCATCTCGGTCACGAACGAGTGGTCGTCCACCGCGTGCTTGATACCGACGAAATTCGGCAGCGCTTCCGCGATGTCTTCCAGCGTGCGCAGGTCGGTCTTGAAGGCCGTGCGTCCGGGGATGTGATACATCATCAGCGGAATATCGACGCGGCGCCCGATGTCGATGAAATACGCCGCGACCCCGCGCTGCGGTGGCCGCACGTAGTACGGTGTCACCAGCAACAGCGCATCCGCGCCGGCCTTGGCCGCATGCTCGCTCAAGACCACGCTTTCCGCATGCGACTGCGAGCCGGTCGCCGCCACGACCTGCAGGCGGCCACGCGCGGCGGCCACGGCAACGCTGACTGCCTGGTTGCGCTCTTCCACCGTCAGCGTCGACGGTTCGGAGGTCGTGCCGTTGATCAAGACCCCGTGCGTGCCGTTCCTGGCCTGGAAATCGATCAGGGCGGCCAGCCGGTCGTAATCGACCTTGCCGTCCCGGAAGGGGGTAACGATGGGAGGAATGGACCCGCGCAGGGCATCCTTCTGCAGTTCGATCATTCGATGCTCCGTGCGGTTCAGGCGGCCTTGCGGTTGGTCGAAAACCCTTCCTGCTTGCCCAGCACCACGGCGGGATGGTGCAGGTCTTCCTGCCACAGCAGCGATTCCATATAGATGTTCAGCGGCTGGTCCTGCACGGTCAGCTCGTACACATAGTCGTCGTACGAAGCATGGTTGTGCACGGCCCATCCCGGTGCCGACAGCATCAGGTCGCCGGCTTTCCATTCATAGCGGTTGCCGGCCACGCTGCTGTAGCCGCTGCCGGAAAAGTAATAGTTGATGGCGGCGGATACGTGGCGGTGTGGCCGGTCGATGATCTTGGGCGGCCGGATCGTCATGGTGGCGAAGAAATTCGGGGTGATGCCGTTGAAGCGTCCGGTCGCGGGGTTGTAATACATGTACAGGCGACGGCCGACGTATTCCTTGCCCAATGCCTCCAGCTTGTCCAGCTGCGGCTTTACCTTGTCCCAGGCGAAATGCAGGGCGCGCGATTCGACCGCCGTGGGATTGATCAAAGTCTCGTAGGGCATCAGCAGGCCGCCGTCGTCCGTGATGGGAAACATGCCGAAGGGATTCCGGCGCCGCGGGTCGTCGACAACCTCGCGCGGCGCGGCCGGTGCCGATGCGTCGGGCGCCGAAACGTCGGTGACGTAGATGTCCATGAACTGCAGCAGCGGCACGTTCGAATAGGTCAGCCGCACCTGCAGGTCCTTGCCGTCGTTGAAGTGGCTGTAATGCGAATAGCTGGGGTGATTCCATACGTCGTACTGCTTGAACGCGATGCGCTGGCCGCCGACTTCCGTCACGCCCTGGCCGCCGATGCAGAAGTTGATCTCGGTGGCGTTGTGCCGGAAAGGCTCGCTGCGCTCACCCGGTTTGAGCACCGACAGGCGTACTTGGATGCCCGGCGCCATGCCGGGCGCGAAACTGTGCGCGGACGGATGCACGATCAAGGATTCGCGGCGTCCGGAGGACGGCAGCGCGGACGAGGCCAGGCGTTCGACCTCGGCGTCGATCTCTTGCTTGGTCACGACGATGGGCGCCCATTGCGTGTTGCGCGAGACAGGCGCCTGTCCTGCACAGTCGATGAAGCTGCCGTTGACGCGGGCAAAGTCGCGGTGGTATTCACTCATGATGCGGTCTCCATGGATATCGGTATGCGTGGGAAAGGCGGGGCTGGCGTCATCCGGCCTGTGCCGCCGGCGGCGCCGCGAAGAATCGGGGTTTGCTCTTGACAGGCGCGGGCATAGCTCGACCCATACCCTGCTGGCGCGCCCGGCGCAGGATTTCCGTGCCCAGGGCGACATCGGACAAGCCCATGCCCATGGCCTTGAACAGTGTGACATCGGCGGCCGGCGGCCGGCGATCCTGCTGCTGGATGCGCTCGGACAGGGTCTGCACGCCATGCCAGTCATCCCCGTAGCGCGTGCGGAACTCGCGCGACAGCGCGCGGACGCTGGACAGATCATCGACCACGACCGCGGCGGTACGATCGAAGACATCCTGGTGAAATTCCTCGCGGTCCGGCGCAATGGCGCCGATGGCGTTCACATGCACGCCATCGGCCAGCATGCCGGCGGACAGGAACGGCTCGCGCGCCCGCGTGGCCAGCGTGACGACATCCGCGCCGTCGCAGGCGGCGGCCATGCTGGCACAGGCCCGCGCGCCCACCTGGCGCGCGCCGAATTCATCGGCGATGCGCGCGGCGAAGTCTTCGCGCTTGGCCTCGGTGGGGCTGTATACGCGGACTTCGCGGATATCGCGCACCGCCAGTACCGCTGCCACCTGGGACATGGCCTGCTTGCCGGTGCCCGCCATCGCCAGGACCCGAGCATCGGCACGCGCCAGCCAGTCCGTGGCCAGGCCCGTCGTGCCGCCGGTGCGCAGATTGCCCAGCGCAAAGGCTTCGATCACGGCGGCCAGTTGGCCGTCGTCCGCGTTCCACAGCAGCAGCAGCGGGCAGGTGCCGCCCTCGGTGTGGGCCCAGGTCTTGGTGCCTACGTAATCGCCCAGCCGCGCGCCCAGCGCATGCAGGTTGTTGCGGCCGAACTGCAGCATGGTCTTGGGCATGCTTTCGGCCTTGCCCTGCGCCTGCAGGAGCAGTCCCTGTTCCAGCGCGGGAATGGCTTCGGCCAGCGTCAGCAGCGACGTGACCTGGGATTCGGTGATCCAGAGGGGTTCCGCGTTCATCGGTGCTCCTGTCATTGCGTGTTCCCGCCGCCGTCCGCCGCCTGCTGCGACAGGCCGAAGCCGTCATCCCAGATGGAAGGCACGGGTGGCGCCAGGCGAAAGGTATTCACGACCAGGGCGTGAGTGATATAGCGGCCGACCAGCATGGCGACCGCCACCGCCTGGCCAGGCGGCAGCAGCGCCGCCAGCCGTTCGAATTCGGCCTGGGCGTCCAGGCCGCGCGAGGCGATCGCGGCCCTGACGTAAGCCTGCACCGCGCGTTCGGCGGTCGACAGCAGCGTGGCGTGCTCCGGATCCAGCCGTTCGACGTCGCCTATCCAGTCGCGTCCGAAATCCAGGCGCACGCAGAGCCGCTCGTGCTGGTTGCGTTCGTAGGCGTTGTCCATCAGCGTGGCGGTGGTCAGAACGGCGGCCTCGGCCAAACGGTCGGGCAGGGCGTCCTTCAGCGCCTCGGTGAATTGCATGAATGCCAACAGCACGTCGGGCGCATGGCCGCTGACCTGGAACAGTTCGCCCAGATAGCCCAGCCGGCGAACGCGGGGCGTCAGATACTCGGCCAGGTCGGGCCGCATGGCGTCGAGGGAAAGGCGGGGAATCGATGTGCTCATGGGAGTCGGTGCGAAGGGCTGGCGGTCCGGGCATCCGGGATGTGCCGCGAGAAGGTTGAATCGGCGATCCGCGTCAGTCGATGGTGATGTGGTATTCGTCCGCGAGCTTCTTCCACTTCACCAGCTCCTGGGCGATCTGTTCTTTCAACTGCGGGCCGTCCATGTCCAGCGGTACGAACAGGCGCTGCTGCAGCGCATCGCGGGTATCCTTGCTGCGCGCCAACGCCAGGATTTCGGTGCGCAACTTATCGACGATAGGTTGCGGCGTCTTGGCGGTGACGAAGAAACCCAGCCATACCGCGAAGTCGTAGTCCTGGAATCCGGGCATTTCGGCCAGGGCCGGCACGTCGGGATGGAAAGGAACGCGATTCTTCGTGGCCACGGCCAGCAGGCGGATCTTGCCGCTCTTGAGCTGCGGGCTGATGTTGGAGATGGCGTTGAACATTACGGGCACTTGGCCGCCAAGGCCGTCGCTCAGGGCCGGCGCGCAGCCTTTATAGGGCACGTGAACCATGTCGATGCCCGCCCGGTGCGCGAATTCGACGCCGGCGAAATGCTGCGCCGTGCCGGTGCCGCAGGACGAAAAACTGAGTGTGCCGGGGTGGGCCTTGCCGTAGGCGATCAGTTCCTGAACGGTATGGACCGGCAGCTTGCTGCTGACCGCCAGCGCCACGGGGGTCTCGGCGATGGCCGCGATCGGCGTCAAATCCTTGAGCAGGTCGAAGTTCTGCTTCACGCCCAGCGCGGCGTTCACGGTCATCGTGTTGTTGCCGATCAGGATGACCTCGCCATCGGGGGCCGAGCGCACCACATATTCGCTGGCGATATTTCCGGATGCGCCGGCGCGGTTTTCGACGATGAAGGTCTGCTTGAATATCTCCCCCAGCTTGGGCGACAGCATGCGGCCGATCACGTCCGTGCTTCCGCCCGGCGGAAAGGCCGACACCAGCGTCACGGGGTGATCGGGATAGGCGGCACGGCAGGTGCCGGCCAGGGCCAGCGCCACGACCAGGGCGGCGCTCCAGCGGCGGCCCGGTTTCGGTGCCAGGGCATGGCGGTTGAGCATGCTTGTCTCCAGGGTTTTTTGGTTTTCTGAAACGACGCCGCCATCGTAGAATTCAAATCAACCTATGTATAGATTGATTTACAATCAATCAACCTATCTGGAAGCGACCACGCCGCATGGACAAAACACGCAGGAAAACCGTTGTGCCGGGCTCGCGCGGCAACACGCCGGGCCAGGCCGGCGGCACGCTGGTCGATGCCCGTACCGCCATCGAACGCCTGGGCATCAAGATGCAGACGCTGTACGCCTACGTCAGCCGCGGCTGGATACGCGTCGTTCCGGCGGTCGGCGGCAAGGGGAATCTGTATTACGTCGAGGACCTCGAAGCCCTGGGTGCCCGCGGGCGGGGACGGTCGACGGCCGGCGCCAGCGGTGAACGGATGATCCGTTGGGGCGGCAACGCCGTCATGCAGACGTCGATCACCGCCATCGGCCCCGACGGTCCGCGCTATCGAGGCAAGCCGGCCGCGGACCTGGTGCGTGGCCATCGATCCTTCGAAGAGTGCACGGAGCTGCTGTGGAACGGCGTGCTGCCGGATGCGCCGGTGGTCTGGCAGCCGGCCCGGCCCGGTGCGGGCTTCCAGGCGCTGGCCGACGGCATTGCCCAGGTCGCGGCACGCAACCATTCGCGGCGGCTGCTGTCGGTGGCGGTGGAGGCCTATGCGGCCAGCCTGGGCCGCAATCCCGAACTGACGCTGGGCGCGCCGACGCTGGCCGCCCGCCAGTTGACGCAGGCCATGGCGGCCGCGACCGGATTGCTGGCGGCCAAGCCGGGCTATGTGCTGAGCGATGCGCCGCAGTCTGTCGCCGCGACGCTCGCGCACAACCTGGGCATCAAGGCCACGTCCGCGCATCTGCGCATCCTGGACGCGGCGCTGATCCTGAGCGCCGACAATGAGCTCGCACCCGCGACATTCGCGGCGCGTATCGCGGCATCCGCGGGCGCCGACCTGTTTTCCTGCGTGACCACGGCGCTGGGTGCGTTCGAAGGCATGTTGACCGGACTGGGCTGCGAGCAGGCAGAGGCCGCGCTGGCGCAATCGAAGACGGCGGACGCGTATCTCGATCAACTGAAGGGGCTGCTGGCGCGCAAGAGTCCCGTGCCCGGCTACGGCCATCCGCTCTATCCCGACGGCGATCCGCGCGCCACGCTGCTGCTGGAGCTGGCGCGCGACGTCAATCCCCTGGCGATACGCGGCAGGACGGCGCTGAAGTGCGTCGATCGCGCGCAGGAAGAACTTGGGCTGAAGGCCAATCTGCCCATGGCGCTGGCGGTGCTGTGCGCGGTGCTGGCGGCACCCGCGGGCGCGCCTGGCGCCCTGATGTCTGTCGGGCGCGCGGCGGGCTGGGTTGCGCATGCGCTGGAACAGCGGCTCGCGGGGTTTCTCGTGAGGCCGCGGGCGCGCTATATCGGGCCTGCGTGATCCCGTCGCGATTGCGTCTCCATGGCTGGCATGCCGCCCCGGTATCGGCCAGTGCGTGGCTTCTTCCCGCGCTGACAGGCCTAGTCGCCACGGGTCAGCGCGTTGGCCATGGCCGGCGCGTATTCGCGGCCGACCCGCGCATCGATGACGGCGACCTTGCCGGTTCGCACGGCCACGATGGCTTCATTCAATGCGCGTTCCAGCTCGTTTTTGGTGTTGACCGGTCCCCATGCCTGGGCGCCTTGCGCGCGCGCCATCGCGGCAATGTCAATTTCTGGCGTTTCCAGCCGCTGGCCCACCCATTTGTTCTCTACAGGGCGCTCGCGCACGATCGCGACTTTTTCCTGATGGACTTCGTCGTTGAAGAAGGAGCGGTTGTTGGCGACGATGACCAGTAGGGGGATTTCGTAGCGCACGGCGGTCCAGAATGCCGTGACACCCATCAGGAAGTCGCCGTCTCCAAGGACGGCCACGGGCAGGCGCGTGCTGTCTTTCAGGGCCAGGGCGGCGCCGACGGACATGCCGGGGCCCGATCCCACGCCGGCGCCGCCGTCGTAACCCAGATAGTCCAGGGGATGGGAAATGGGGTGCGCACCGCCGGGCCAGCCCAGATTGGTGCGTATCAGGCAGGCCGGCGCATGCTGTCGCAGAGAGCTGCTGATGGTCCCGGCGAATACCGTCAGCGGGATGCCATCGGGGCCGGATGCTTCGTCGCGCGGCGCCGCCTGGGGCGATTCAGTGGCGGGCGGCGCCATGCGCGGTGCGCCCAAGGCGCGCATCGCATCCAGCAATTGTCCGCCGCACTCGTCCGGATCGCACATCAGGTAGGTATCGATACCCGTCAATCCTTGGTGTTCCCCGCCAAAGCCGTTGTGCAGCGTCTGGTCCAGCGATACCTGGATGATGTGGGCAGGCATGGTGTCCGCGCCAAACGCGGAGCGCAGCGTGCCCGCCAGATCCACCCAGTCCAGGCTGAGTATGACGTCCGCGGCGCGCAGCGCGGCCAGTCCCTCTTGGGACATGAAATAGCCGGGCGCGGCTCCGTGCAGCGGATGCCGTGTCGGAAAGGCTGCGCCGACCTTGAAGTCCGTCAACACGGTGGCGCCGCATTGTTCCGCCAGCGCCACACGGCGATGCCAGTCTTCTTCGTTGCGCGATACGCGACCCGCCAGGATCAACGGCCGCCGCGCGGCGTACAGGCGGCCGGCGACCTCGCGCGCGACGCTGTCCGGCACGCCAGGCCGGCGTGGCGCCTCATGGCGCCGCAAGGGCGGCAGGGCGGGCGCGACGGCACAGGGTGCTTCCTGCAAGGCGCTATCGAAACAGACGTAGACGGGGCCTTGCGGCAAGGTGGTCGCGATCTGGCGGGCGCGTAGCACCGCATCGCGCGCGGCCTCCAGCGACGCCGGCTCTGCGTCCCATTTGATGAACGAACGCACCAGCGCGCCCTGGTCCTTCGATGTGTGCAGCCAGTCGATCCACGGACGCCGGCGTGCGGTATCCACCGGCCCGGTGGCGCCGAAGACCATCACTGGAACGCGGTCGCAGTAGGCGTCGAAAATCGCCATGGATCCGTGCAGCAGGCCGACGTTGGCATGCAGGATGGCGCCCATGGGGCGGCCCGCGACCTTGGCATAGCCGTGCGCGATGGCGACGGCGTGCTCCTCGTGCAGGACGGTCAGCATACGCGGCGACTGCTCGGCGGCGTAGTTGACCAGGCTGTCGTGCAGTCCGCGGAAGCTGGCGCCCGGATTCAGGGCGACGTATTCCACGCCGACATGGCGCATCAGGTCCACCAGATAATCGCTGCCCCAGCGCGGGGCGGCGGAATCATTTTTCGTGTTCATGGGCTTTGCATTTCGGGCTGGGGGCTTGTGGCATCGGATTTCTAGCCTCGGGCGGCGTCTCCGCGGCCAGGACGTCAATCCAGGGTGACGTTGATGTTCTTGATTTGCGTGAACTCCAGCAGCTCTTCCTTGCATTCCTCGCGGCCGATGCCGGAATGCTTGTAGCCGCCGAAGGGGGCGCCGATGAAGTGATTGGATGAGCCGTTGATCCAGACATAGCCCGCCTGTACGCGCGCCGCGGCACGATGCGCGATGACCAGGTCGCGTGTCCAGATGGAAGCCGTCAGGCCGTATTCCACGCCGTTGACCGCGGCGAACAACGCATCTTCGTCGGACCATTTGAATACCGACAGCACGGGGCCGAAGATTTCTTCGCGGGCCACGCGCATCGCGGGGGTCACGTCGGCCAGGATCGTGGGCTCGACGAAGTAGCCCGCGTGTAGCGCCGCGTCGTCGCAGCGGCGCCCACCGTGCGCCACGCGGGCGCCCTCGGCGGTCGCCGATTCGATATAGGCCAGCGTCTTGTCCATCTGCTCGCGCGAGACCAGCGCGCCCATGGTTGTACGCGTATCGGTGGGCAGGCCGGGACGGTGCATGGCGGCGGTCAGCTCGGCGATGCGCGCCAATATGGAGTCGTGCACCGACTCATGCAGGAACAGCCGGCTGGTGGACCCGCAGGATTGGCCGCACCAGGTGAAGTTCATTCCGCGCACCGCGCCGAGTGCCGTTTTTTCGGGATCGGCA
>DATJHN010000468.1:0-6119 GCA_035493915.1 Bordetella sp. | reverse complement strand
TCGTCGGTTTCGTCGGCATGGCCGAACATGCCGTTGGCCAGGGCGGCGTTCTGCACGGTCGTCACGATCTTCGTGCCGATGACGCCGGCTTCCTCGCGGCCGCCCAGCGGCTTGACGTACTCGATGGCCTTCTTGCCCGGCAGCAGACGCGACCCGGAAATCATGGCAGAGAACGTATCGACAAGGTGCAGCTTGGCGCGATCGGCCACCTTGGCGGGTACCTTGCGCGACGCGGCGCCGGAAATATACCGGCTCAGCTTCTGCATGACCGGGGAGACATCGTTGTTCTTCATCAATCAGGGTCCTGTATAAAAAAAGTGAGAGGCCGGCCGCCGCCATCGTGGCGTTCAGCCGGCCCGCGTGAATCGATGCGCGCCGCGTTTCAAGGCGGCGCCGGCGACCAAACCTAGTCGATGTGAATATTGTTCTTCTTGATCAGATCGGCCCATGTGGCGGTCTCGGTCTTGATCGTATCCGCGAATTCCTGCGGCGTGTCGATGCTGAGTTCCAGGCCCTGCTTGGCCATGGCATCGCGCACTTCCGGCATCTGCACGACCTTCTGCGCGGCCGCCGCCAGTTTCGTAACGATGGCGTCCGGAGTGTTCTTGGGCACCAGCAATCCATACCAGGACGTCACGTTAAAGCCCTTCAGGCCCAGCTCGTCCAGCGTGGGCAGGTCGGGCGCCACGTCGGAGCGCTTCAGGCTGGTGACCGCGATCGCGCGCAGCTTGCCTTCCTTGACGTGCGGCATGACGGCCGAGATGCTGCCGAACATCAGTTGCGCCTGGCCACCCAGCAGGCCGATCACGGCCGGGCCGCCTCCCTTGTACGGGATGTGCGTGATGTCCGCACCAGTGCGCGCCTTGAACAGCTCACCCGCCATATGCAGGGGGCTGCCGGGACCGCTGGACGAATAGTTCAGCGTGCCGGGCTTGGCCTTCGACAGGTTGACCAGTTCCTGCACCGTGTGGACCGGCAAGGCGGGGTTCACCACCAGCACATACAGCGCCGAAGCGAGCATCGTGACCGGCTTGAAATCCCGTTGCACATTGAACGGCAGGTTCTTGTACAGCGAGGGATTCATGGTGAGCGCGGTATTGAATCCCATCAGCACCGTATAGCCGTCCGGATCCGCCTTGGCGACGATTTCCGTGGCGATATTGCCCGACGCGCCCGCCCGGTTGTCCACCACCACGGCCTGCCCGAGCAGATCGTTCAGCTTGGGTGCCATGATGCGCGCCAGGGTGTCGGTGCCGCCGCCAGGCGGAAACGGCAGGACCAGACGGATGGTCTTGGTCGGCCACTTGGCGGGATCCTCGGCGGCGTTCGCCGGCCCGGCGGCCAGCGTGCCGATGCACAACAAAGAGGCGGTAGCGGCCAGCCGGGCCAGCCAGGTATGCGAGCGGCGCGAGAACCCGCCTTTCGCTTGAATAGCGAAGTTCATTATTGTCTCCTTGACTAACTTGTAGATTACGCGGTCGGCGTGGCTGCCAGCTCACGCGTAATATCACGCACGTCCTTGACCTCTTCAAGATCGCGGATCAACGCGATGGCGCGCTCCGCCTTTTCCATGGACCAGTTGCTGAACTCGGCGCACTCGCGGAACTTGTCGGCGACCTCGTCCTCCGACATCGGATTCGCCTTGTTGCCCTTGCCGGCATCGACGCGCTCGCCAAACCGCCTGCCGTCGTTCATCACGATCTCCACGTATGAGGTCACGATGGTGTGATTCTCCCGCTTGGCTTCTTCCGGCGTGAACGTGGTGTATTCGACCTTGGCGATGGCCGCCTGAACGTCCGGGCGCATCACATATTCGTCGTGGAACTGGTTCAGGCCGCACTTGCGCTCCAGCAGCAGCGCCGCCAGGCAGAATTCCAGGCTGAACTTGGCCTGCAGTTCCGTCTTGGGCTGATGGTGCAGCAGCGTGTGGTGAATGTTCTGGCTGGTCTTGACGCGGACCTGGGCCACGTCCTGCGGGCGGATGTCGTGCTGCTTGACCAGCTCCAGCATCTTGGTCATGGCCGGATGGCCCAGGCTGCCCGTCGGGAAGGCCTTCAGCCAGATGCCGCGGTCAACGAAGGACCAGGGCTTGCCCAGCTTGTCCACCAGGCGGGGCGCCTCGTAGCCGCCGCCCAGGGCCTGGAAGAAGCCGCGCTTGGCTTCCAGGATGATGGGCGAAGCGGTGAAACCGCGCTGCTGCAGGTCGGCCGCGAAAATGCCGACTTCCGCCGAGCGGCCCGCATGGAAGGGCTTGACCGACTGGCCGAAATTTTCCTGCAGGCCACCCGCCTGGCTGGCGGCGATGCCCAGCGTGACCGCGATGCCCTCGGCGTCCATGCCGTACAAGCGGCCCACGGCGGCGGCGGCGCCCAGCATGCCGCAGGTCGCTGTCGCGTGGAAGCCGTTCAAGATGTGATTGACGTGCGTGGCATCGAACAGCCGGCAGGCGACTTCAACGCCGACCTGGTACGCCAGCAGCACATCGCGGCCGGAAGCGCCGCGCGCCTCGCCGGCGGCCAGCACTGCCGACAGCACCGGCGCGGTGGGATGCACGCCCTGGAAGCGGCCGGTCTCGGCCTGCAGCGTATCGTCGTAGTCGTCGGCGTGCATGGCCGTGCCGTTGGCCAGTGCCGCGAAACGCGGCGACAGCTTGAGTGCCGTACCCAGCACCGTGGCATCGCCACGGCATCCCAGGTCGGCCAGATAACCCGCCAGCACACGGCCCGGTTGCGAGATCGCGCCGGGCAGCGAAACACCCAGTGCATCAAGGATGGCTTTCTTGCCCATTTGCTGGACTTCTTGGGGGATGTCCTGTTCCCGCGTACCCACGACAAAATCCGCCACGTGGCGGGTCAGCGCTGGCGCGCCGGCTGCGCCGGTCGTCGTCATGCTCGTACTCCTTCCTCTTATTGCGGCACGCCACGGAATTGCGGCTTGCGCTTTCGAATAGCGCGAAGAATGAAGAACGTCGACAATCGTGTAAAGTGCAAAGATTCTTAGGATTATTGCGAATTACGCATCACTGCGGCCAGGGCGCCCTTGGTGCATCGCATCATTCATCGCTCCTTCCGACCCATGAATTTCGACCTTGCAGACCTGCGCGCCTTCGTGGCGGCAAGCGATCACGGCAGTTTCCGCGCTGCAGCGGAAGTCCTTTGCATCTCCCAATCGGCGCTTAGCCGCCGCATCGAAAAACTGGAAGGCGCCTTGGGCCTGCGGTTGTTCGAACGCACCACCCGCCGCCTGGAGTTGACCACGGCCGGCCGCAGTTTCGTGCACAAGGCGCGCCATGTACTGAACGAGCTGGAAAGCGCCCTGCTTGGCACGCGCGACCTGGCCGACCGCATGTCGGGCGAAGTCACCATCGCCTGCGTACCGTCCGCAGTGGGTTACTTTCTGCCGCGCGTCATCAAGACCTATCACGATGAATATCCGCGCATCCGCTTGCGTATCCGCGACGAGACCTCGGCGGAAATCCTGACCACCGTGGCGCGCAGCGAGGCGGATTTCGGCCTGACCTATATCGGCACGCAAGAGCCCGATGTGGAGTTCGAACCGCTGATCGAGGACCCTTTCGTGCTGGCCTGCTCGCGCGAGCATCCACTGGCGCGCAGGCGCAAGGTGCGCTGGGCGGAGCTGGCTGATTACGATTACGTGACAGTCGCGCAGGGCAGCGGCAACCGCATGCTGATCGACCAGGCCCTGGCCAATACCGCGGCGCTGCCGCGCTGGTTCTGCGAGGTGCAGCACGTACCCGCCCTGGTCAGCCTGGCCGAAGCCGGCATAGGTGTCGGTGTGGTGCCCAAGCTGGGCATGCCGCACCTGAGCCATGCCACGCTGGTCAGCGTGCCGCTGGTCGAGCCATCCATCTCACGCACGCTGGGGCTGATCAAGCGCCGCGGCCGCGCCCTGTCGGCGGCCGCGCAGCGGCTGTACGACATCATCGCGCGCTCGCATCTGTAGTTCGTCCGCGCACGCGTGAGCCATGCCGTGCATGGCCTGCGGCCTGTCCCCTGGCATCGGCTGCACAGGGCTATGCCAGTACTAAGCCGTCGGATAAGTCCCGGGCATCAGGATGCCGCGGTCGATATCGTGGATGTCCCGGTGGCCGCACAGGGCCATCGACACGTCCAGCTCATTGGCCAGGATTTGCAACGCCTTGGTCACGCCTTCGCGCCCGCCCGCGCCCAGTCCATACAGGAAAGGCCGGCCGATCAGCGTGCCGCGCGCACCCAGCGCCACGGCCCGCAGGATGTCCTGGCCGGAACGTATCCCGCCGTCCATCCAGACCTCCATTTGCCCGCCCACCGTATCGACGATGGAAGGCAGCATGCTGATCGACGACATCGCGCCGTCCAGCTGGCGTCCACCGTGGTTGCTGACGATCAGCGCATCCGCGCCGCTTTCGACGGCCAGGCGGGCATCCTCCGGATCCAGGATGCCCTTAAGGATCAGCTTGCCGCCCCATAGTTTCTTGATCCATTCGACATCGCCCCAGTTCAGGCGCGGGTCGAACTGCTCGGCGGTCCAGGATGACAGCGACGTCATATCGGCAACGCCCTTGGCATGGCCGACGATGTTGCGAAAAGCGCGCCGCTTGGTGCCCAGCATGTGATAGCACCAGGCCGGCTTGCCGGCCATGTTCAGGATATTCCGCAGCGTCATGCGCGGGGGCGCCGTCAGGCCATTGCGCAGATCCTTGTGGCGCTGCCCCAGTATCTGCAGGTCCAGCGTCAGCATCAGCGCCGAGCAATTGGCGGCCTTGGCGCGCTCGATCAGGCGTTCGATGAAATCGCGGTCGCGCAGCATGTAAAGCTGGAACCAGAACGGCTTGGTGGTGTTCTCCGCCACGTCCTCGATCGAGCAGATGCTCATGGTGGACAGCGTGAACGGCACGCCGAAGGCCTCGGCCGCCTGCGCCGCCAGGATTTCGCCGTCGGCGTGCTGCATCCCGGTCAGGCCGGTAGGCGCCAGCGCCAGCGGCATGGCGGCCGGAATCCCCACCATCGTGGTGGCGATATTGCGGTTTTCCATATTGCGCGCGACGCGCTGGCGAAAGCGGATTTTCTGCAGATCGGCCTCGTTGGCACGATAGGTCGATTCAGTCCACGAGCCGGAATCCGCGTAGTCGTAGAACATGCGCGGCACCCGCTTTTCGGCGATTTTGCGCAGGTCTTCAATGGTGGCAATAAAGGATCGTGACGGCAAAGGCATGATCGAGTCAGGCAGTCCCTGGAAGGATGCGGTTCTAGGAATGAAACGAGGCGAGAGCTTAACCCAGCATTTTTCCCGCTGCCCAGGCACTCCCCCTACGGCAGCCGCACCGCGGCAAGCGCGCCGGCCGGCTCGCGCGCCCGGGATCGGCGCGGTGCGTGTGCCAGGAACGTCCCGATCGGCTTTCCAGCCGCTTTCAAGCCGCTTTTTGTCGAATATACCGGCCTTCGTCCAAAAGACCGATATAGGGGCAAACCCCGCGTTTATCCGCCTTGCGCTTTGAGGCTGCATGCCTAAAAATACCTGTTACGTTTCGTAGTCACATTTTTGGCACGCAAGCTGCACCCCCTTCCGCCGAGACGCGATTGGATCGCGGGCGTCTGGACGGCTCGCGCTCGCACTTCCGTTGTTGAACAACGCCCGTTGCAGGGCGCGAGAATCCTCATGCAGCATTCTTTCCCGCTTTCGCCCTGGGGCCAGTCGTGTCGGTAGTTCAACTGGCCCTGCGCCGTCCCTACACGTTCATCGTGATGGCGCTTCTGATCCTCCTGGCCACGCCATTCGTCTTGCTGCGCATGGCCACGGACATCTTTCCGGATATCAACATTCCGGTCATCAGCGTCATCTGGAGCTACAACGGGCTGTCCGCTCAGGAAATGGGCCTGCGCATCGCGGCGTCGAACGAACGCGGCCTGACCACCACGGTCAGCGACATCGAGCATATCGAATCGACATCGCTGGCGGGCATCACCGTCATCAAGATCTTTTTCCAGCCCACGGCCAATATCCAGACCGCCATCGCCCAGGTCGTGGCCGCCGAACAGACGCAGGTGCGCCAGCTGCCGCCCGGCATCACGCCGCCGCTGGTGATCAAGTACTCGGCATCCAGCATCCCGGTGATCCAG
>DATJHN010000467.1:0-2057 GCA_035493915.1 Bordetella sp. | reverse complement strand
GGCGGCGACGCGCGCGCGGGAACGGAAATCGTTGGCGACGTCCTCGGGGACGATGGACACCATGCCTTCGTCGCTGGCAATCATCTCTTCGATGACTTCGGATGACTCGGTCTCGATGACCGGCGCCGGCGGCACCAGATGATTCTTCCGGAATTCATCGTTCACGCGCTGGCGCGAGGGCGTGTCCGGCAGCGGCAGCAGCCAGCGGGCCTGGCTCAGGTCTTCCAGCCTGACATGGCGCTTGCCCAGGCGCTTGGCCAGGGCAGGGTGGGCCACCAGGGCGGGGCGCTGTTCATACAGCAGGCGATGGCTCAATCCGACCAGATCATCGTCCGGCGGCAACCTGCCGATGACGCAATCCACCTTGCGTTCCCGCAGCAGTTTCAATAGCTGGCGCGTGTTGCCGCGGTGCAGCGTCAGGCTCAGGTTGACGTGCTGCACCAGGGTGCGCACCGTGCGCGCCAGCAGGGTGCTCGACACGTGCGGAACCACGCCCAGGTTCAGGTGCGTGCGGTAGCCGGAGCTCATGGCCTGCACCTCGCGCTCCCAGAATTCGATGTCCTGCAGGAATCGCCGGGCCCGCGCCAGCGCCATGGTGCCCAGTTCGGTGGGCACCACGCCGCGCGACGAACGCGAAAACAGCGGACTGCCGAATATGCCTTCCACTTCCGCCAGGGTCTGCGTCAGCGCCGATTGCGATATGCCCAGGGTGTCGGCCGCCCGTGTCACGGAGCCATGCTCGGCGATCGCGATCAGGACGGAAAAATGGCGGATCTTCAACCGCCGGGAGAAATTCAGCGCGCCTGGATCCATGGCGGGGCTCCTTCCAGGATTAACAGGCCCTGGGGCCTTCTATAAGCAGCAGCTTATCCCACAATAGGAAGATCCGGTAACGCGGCGCGCGCCCGCGGACTATCGTTGACGTCCCCGATAGACGCGAGCGCGAGCATGTCCGATACCTTCACCACCCGGCCCGAGATAAGAGGCACGATGGGCGTCGTTTCCAGTACCCATTGGCTGGCGTCGCAGACCGCTATGGGCGTCCTGGAACGCGGCGGCAACGCCTTCGACGCGGTGGTAGCCGGAGGCTTCGTGTTGCAGATCGTCGAACCGCACCTGAACGGACCCGGCGGAGAAGTGCCGCTGCTCTTCTGGAGCAACGACGAAAAGCGCATGCGCGGCCTGTGCGGGCAGGGCGGTGCGCCCGAACTGGCCACGATCGAATATTTTCGGGGGCTGGGGCTTAGCCAGATACCCGGAATCGGCCTGTTGCCGGCCTGCGTGCCGGGGGCCTTCGGCGCCTGGCTGACCTTGCTGCGCGACTACGGCACGTGGGAATTGGCGGACGTGCTGGCTCCGGCGATCGAATATGCCGCGCAGGGCTTTCCCATCGTTCCCAGGGTGTCGGCGTCCATCCTGGCCGTGGCGCCGCTATTCCGCGACGAGTGGGCGACATCGGCGCGGGTCTGGCTTCCCGACGGCAAGATTCCGCGCCCGGACCGCCTGTTCCGGTCGCCCGCCATCGCCAGGACCTATACGCGCATCATCGAGCAAGCCCAAGGCAAGGGCAGCGATCGAGTCGCGCGGCTGAACGCCGCCCTCGACGCCTGGTACCGCGGCTTTGTCGCCGACGAGATCGATGCCTTCTATCGCGAGCAACGCATCTGGGACACCACCGGCGAACGCAATGCCGGGCTGCTGCGCAAATCCGACCTGGCCGAATGGGCGCCGTCGTACGAGGATCCGCTGACCGTGGACTACGGACGCTACACGGTGGCGAAGTGCGGGACCTGGTCGCAGGGTGCCGTGCATCTGCAGCAGCTGGCCATGCTCAGGGAACTGCGGGTGGAAGAGAAAGACCCTCTGTCGGCGGCCTTTGTCCATACCATCGCCGAGTCGGCGAAGCTGGCCTTTGCCGACCGGGCGGCGTGGTATGGGGACCCGGCCCATGCTTCCGTGCCGATCAAGCATCTGCTCAGCCAGGAATATGCGAAGGAACGCGCCGCGCTGATCAGCGCCGAGGCCAGCCGCGGCCTGCGGCCCGGATCGCCACGCGG
>DATJHN010000466.1:0-6725 GCA_035493915.1 Bordetella sp. | reverse complement strand
CAGTTCGTCCATGCCTATCATCACCGACGCGCGGCCGATGACGCAGTCCAGTTCGTGCGCGCGCAGCGACTGCAGCAATTGGTCGGTGGTGGCGCGTTCCAGCCCGACCGTGATCCGGTGCTGGTCGTACAGCCGTTCGATAGTGGGCACCAGCACGCGCGCCGAAATGAACGGGATGGCACCCACATGCAGGTGCGCGGAATGCCCGCCGCGCAGCGCGTCCATTTCCAAGGCCCAATGATCGATGTCCTGCAGCATGTGGCGCGCGCGCACCACGGCCAGTTCACCCAGCGGGGTGGGGTGCAGGCCGCGCGCCGTGCGCACGAACAGCGGCCCGCCGAACAGGTCTTCGATTTCGGCCAGCGACTTGGTTACGGCCGGTTGGCTGACACCCATCGATTCGGCGACACGGGTCATGGAGTCGCCGGGCTTGATGCGGGTCAGCAGTGTCAGGTGGCGCAGTTTCAGGCGGGACAGCAGGCGCGATGAACCGGGCTGCATGGCGGTACTCCCCGATGGCGGCACTGAATGCCTATGGTTGCTGATGTCAAATAATAACCAAACGGTTATAGATCCATCATAAAAAACTAGAATCCCGTTATTGCCGGCTGCCTATACTTGCCGTGTTCCAGGAATAAGGCACCGGCATGGCCACTTCCGCATTCACCACCCGCCCGGAAATCCGAGGCAGTTTCGGCGTCGTGTCCTCGACGCATTGGCTGGCGTCCCAGGTCGCGATGAGCGTGCTGGAACGTGGCGGCAACGCATACGACGCGGCGGCCGCGGGCGGCTTCATGCTGCAGATCGTCGAACCCCATTTGAACGGCCCCGGCGGCGAAGTCCCGATGCTGTTCTGGAGCGAGAAAGAACGCCGCATGCAGGCGCTGTGCGGGCAGGGCAGCGCGCCCGCGCTGGCGACGCCGTCGTATTTCAGGGGATTGGGACTGGACCTGGTGCCCGGCATCGGGCTGCTGCCGGCCACGGTACCCGGCGCCTTCGGCGCCTGGCTGACCCTGCTGCGTGACCACGGCACCTGGGAACTGGCCGACGTGCTGCGCCCGGCGATCGAGTACGCGCGCAACGGCTTCCCGCTGGTGCCGCGCATCGTGCAGGCCATCTATGCCGTGCAGGGACTGTTCCGCGACGAATGGTCGTCGTCGGCCGCCGTATGGATGCCGGACGGGCGCGTGCCGCATCCCGAACGGCTGTTCCGTACGCCCGCCATCGCGGATACCTATACCCGCATACTGAACGAAGCGAGCGCCAAGGGCGATCGCCGCGCGCGCATCGATGCCGCCATGGATATCTGGTATCGCGGCTTTGTGGCGCGCGCCATCGACCAGTTCTATCGCACGCAGGCCATACGCGACACGACGGGCGAGCGCAACACCGGCCTGCTGCGCCTGGACGACATGGCCGCCTGGCAGGCACGCTACGAAGCGCCGGTCACCACGCAGTTGGGCCGCTATACCGTGGCCAAATGCGGACCCTGGTCGCAGGGGCCGGTTTTCCTGCAGCAACTGGCGATACTGCGCCACCTGGGCATCGAGAACACGGCGCCCGATTCCCCGGAATTCGTGCACAAGGTCGCGGAAGCCGCCAAGCTGGCGTTCGCGGACAAGCTGGCCTGGTACGGCGATCCCGATGCCGTCGACGTGCCGCTGGACACGCTGCTTTCGGACGGTTATGCCCGCGAACGGGCGGCGCTGATAGGCGCGCGCGCATCCGCTGAGTTGCGCCCGGGACGCCCCGACGGCCGCGAATTCCGCCTGCCTGACCTGGATGCCGCGATTCGCACGCTGGCCAGCGCCGATACGCGCTTCGGTGTGGGCGAGCCCACGTTTGCCCAATTGCCGCCGGTGGAAGAGTGGCTGGAGCGCGAAGTATTCGTCGGCGATACCTGCCACATCGACGTGATCGACAGTGACGGCAATATGGTGGCGGCCACGCCGTCCGGCGGCTGGCTGTCGTCCAGTCCCGCGGTGCCGGAATTGGGCTTCTCAATCACCACCCGCCTGCAGATGACCTGGCTGGAAGAAGGGCTGCCGGGCACGTTGCGGCCGGGCATGCGCCCCTGCACCACGCTGTCGCCGGGCATGGCGCTGCGCGACGGCGAACCGTACATGGCCTTCGGCACGCCGGGCGGCGACCAGCAGGACCAGTGGGCGGTGGCCTTTTTCCTGCGTCACGCGCTGTTCGGCATGAATCTCCAGGAAGCCATCGAATGTCCGTCCTGGCACATCGATCACTTTCCCGGCTCTTTCTGGCCGCGCACGTCCAACCTTAACCGCATCACCGCCGAATCGCGCTTTCCGTCCGCCACGCTGGACGGCCTGCGCGCGGCGGGGCACGAGGTCAAGGTGGGCGGCGATTGGTCGGAAGGCCGGATCAGTGCCTGCACGCGCGAGCCGGAGGCGGGCGGCGGCCGGCTGTTGCGCGCCGGCGCCAATCCACGCGGCATGCAGGGGTACGCGGTCGGGCGCTAGGACGCAAGGATTTAAAAGGCCGCGGCACGGCATCAAGGTTTGAAGGCCGCGGCGGGACATAAGTGTTTTTACATGGCCGCGGCACGCGGGCCAAGGCCAAATTATTTTCTATCACCCGCGCGGCAGCCGTATCGCGCGCGACTTACCCAGGGGAATTTCATATGAAATCCATACAACGTTTCTTGCGCGCGGCCGCCGTCGCGCTGGCCATTCTGCCGGGGCTCGCCCTGGCCGCCTATCCGGAAAAGCCGATCACCTTGATCGTGCCGTGGGCCGCCGGCGGTTCCACCGACATCCTGGCGCGCCTGCTGGCGCAGCACATGAGCCAGTCCTTCGGCCAGTCGGTCGTGGTGGAAAACCGCTCCGGCGCGTCCGGCAATATCGGTTCGGCCTATGTGGCGCGTTCCAAGCCCGATGGCTATACGCTGCTGATCGGTTCGATGAGCACGCACACCATGAACCAGGCGCTGTACGCGACGATGCCGTTCGATGGCGTCAAGGACTTCAGCCCTATCGCCGAGCTGGCGCTGGTCACCAACACCATGGTGATCAGCACGTCCGTGCCCGCCAATAATGTCGCTGAATTCATCGCCTACGCCAAGGCGCACCCCGGCCAGGTCGCTTATGCATCCGCCGGCGCCGGCTCGACCAACCACCTGAGCGCCGCGCTGTTCCAGAAGGCCACGGGCGTGCAGATGGTACACGTGCCTTACCGTGGCGGCGCGCCCGCCGTGCTGGACACGGTGGCCGGCCGTACCCAGCTGCTGTTCAGCGCCGGTACGCAGACCCTGCCGCATGTGAAAACCGGCAAGCTCAAGCTGCTGGCCGTGACCGAAGAAAAGCGTTCGGCCCTGTTGCCCGACGTGCCGACCGTGGGTGAAACCGTGCCGGGCTATGAACTGGCCGTCTGGTACGGCGCCTTCGGCCCGGCCGGTATGGATCCGGCGATCGTGCAGAAGCTGAACACGGAAATCAACCGCATCCTGGCGCTGCCGGACGTGCAGAAGCAGATGGGCGATATCGGCGTGCAGGTGCTGCAGACCACGCCCGCCGAATTCCAGAAAACGCTGGAGCACGATGCCGACAAGTACGGCAAGCTGGTGCGCGAACTGGGCATCAAGGCAGACGAGTAAGGAATAGCGTCATGGCCGACACCGCCTTCACCATCAATGGAGTTCCCTTGCACCAGGCCGTGCTGCAGGGCATAGACGCGATCGCCGCGGCGTGCGCGGGAACCGATCCCGTCGCCTTGTTCGCGGCCATCGATGCCTATGCCAAGCCCGTGTTGCGGCAAACCTTGTGCACGGTCAACCGCTTCGACGCGCAACGCGTCGCGGTGGTCAGGCTGTACAGCTCGGATCCCGTGGCGTATCCGCCGGGCGGCTCCAAGGAGAAGGCAGGCACGCGCTGGGGCCAGCATGTCCTGCTGGACCGGCGCGTGTATGTGGGAGAAGGCGTGGACGCGATCCGCGAATCGTTCGACGACCATGAGGCCATTCTGGCGCTGGGCCTGAAATCGGTGATCAACGTGCCGGTAGTGGCCAACGACGTCTGCCTGGGCACGTTGAACATGCTGATGCCGGCGGATCAGATCGACGGCGGGCTGGTGGCATTCGCGCGCCTGGCCGGACTACTGGCCGTGCCGGGTTTCCTGGCCCTGGCCGCGCGCTAGGCGATTACTGCGGTCCGCACGGACTCTGCGCCATCGCTTCCTTCATCTCTTCCGGCGTCATGTCGTACTTGTGCGTCGCGACCGACCAGCGGTGGCCGAACGGGTCGTCGATCTGGCCGTAGCGGTCGCCCCAGAACATGTCGCTGACCGGCAGCACCACTTTCGCGCCCGCCGCCACCGCGCGTTCCACCGTGGCGTCGACATCGGTGACATACAGGTGGATGATCACGGGCTTGCCCTGGCCGGCCTGAGGGCCCAGCGAGCCCCATTCAGGAAATTCGTCGACCAGCATCAGCGGGGAGTCGCCTATGCGCAGCATGGCGTGCATCAGCTTCTTGCCGTCGGGCGCCGGCATCTTGCCTTCCAGCTTGGCGCCGAAGGCCTTTTCGTAGAATTCGATCGCGCTGGTCGCATTGGCGCAGACCAGGTGGGGCGTCAGGGCGTGCATGCCAGGCGGGATCGGGGTGGACGTCTGTTTGGGCATGGTAAGGTTCCTTTCAGCTGAAAGCGGCGGGCCAGGCCGCGGTGGGGAGCCGTATCCCTATGACGAACGGCGAAAGGGAATATCGACAAGCGCGACTAAACTTTTATAACCCACGCTTGTTCAGCCGATATGACCCCGGGAGTAACGATGAGAAAATCCAAGGCGCGCGCCTTGCCCATGAACACCATGCTGCAAGACGAGATAGAGATCGCCACCTCCGGCCGGGGCTTTTCTGAATTGACGCAGGCTGTCCGTACGCTGGTATCCGCCAGCGGCATCCAGGCCGGCGTGGCGCACATATTCATCCAGCACACCAGTTGTTCGCTGCTGATCACCGAAAACGCCGATCCCCAGGTGCGCGCCGATCTGGAACGTTATTTTTCGCGGCTGGCGCCCGACGGCGATCCCTTGTTCCAGCATGATGCAGAAGGCCCGGATGATATGCCGGCCCATGTACGCGCGGCGCTGACCGGCGCCAGCCTGACCGTCCCGATCACGCGCGGCGACCTGGCATTGGGAACGTGGCAGGGCATCTACTTGTGGGAACATCGGCTGCGGCCGCACCAACGCCTGGTCACGGTCACCCTGACCGGCTACAGCGAACCACAGCCTGCCAACGATAACGGGAACGGCTAAAAGGGCGATCTTCCATGGAATTACGGCAACTGCGCGCTTTTGCCCGCATCGTCGAACTGGGCAGCATGGGCCGCGCGGCAGCCGAGCTGGGCGTGGTGACGTCGGCGCTAAGCCAGCAGATCAGCCGGCTGGAAAGCGAACTGGCGACACGCCTGCTCCAGCGCACCTCCACCGGCGTGGTGCCGACCGACGCCGGCCGGGCTTTTCTGCGCCAGGCCCAACTGGCCATCCGCCACGCCGACGCCGCCGCCATGGCGGCGCGTGAAGCCCGCCTGACAGGGCAGGTCAGTGTCGGCCTGGCCTCGACCACGGCCACGGTGCTGGCGCCGAAATTCATACACGCCATGCAGCAGCGCTACCCCGACGTGCGGCTGCGCATGACCGAAAGCCTGTCCGGCCATTTGGCGGCGATGCTCAACGCCCGCCAGGTGGACCTGGCGATCGTCTTCAATACCGATGCCGCGCAGCGCTGGACCGTGATGCCGCTGCTGGATGAACAACTGGTGCTGATCGGCCAGCCGACCACGCCCAACTGGCCCGGCACCGATGCCGCCAGCCTGCGCGAACTGGCCGGCGTGCCCCTCGTGCTGCCCAGCGCCGCGCATGGCCTGCGCAACCTGGTGGACAGCGCTTTCGCCCGCCTGGGCGCGGTGCCCGATATCGTGGCCGAGGTCGACGGACTGGCTACCCTGATGGCCATGGTCAGGGTGGGGCACGTCGCCACCATCCAGCCCGGCGCCGCCCTGGCGGCGGATCCCACGCTGGGGCGGATCTGGCTGACGGATCCGGACCTGCATCGCAAGAATCTGCTCGTCAGTTTGCCTGAAGACGAGCTTTCTCCGGCCGGTCTAGCCGCCCGGGTGGTCTTGGGTGATGTGGCGCGGGAATTGGTGCGAGAGGGAGGCTGGCCGGGGGCCACTCTTCAAAATTTGTGAATACCTATTGAAATAAAGCCCCTTACATAGGAATGGCTTCTGGTCTACAGTCCGCACCTGTCCAAGGAGGGCTAGAAAGCCATGTGGGATGTATTGGTTATCGGCGGCGGCAACGCCGCCCTTTGCGCTGCGCTGATGGCCCGCGAGGCCGGCGCCAGCGTGTTGATGCTCGAGTCCGCGCCCAAGGAGTGGCGCGGCGGCAATTCGCAGCACACGCGCAACCTGCGCTGCATGCACGACGAGCCGCAGGACGTGCTGGTGGAAGCGTATCCGGAAGAAGAGTTCTGGCAGGATCTGCTGAAGGTTACCGGCGGCATCACGAACGAACATCTGGCACGCCTGGCGATCCGCGCATCGTCATCCTGTCGCCCCTGGATGCGCAAGCATGGCGTGAATTTCCAGCCGCCGCTGTCCGGTGCGCTGCACGTGGCGCGCACCAATGCCTTTTTCATGGGCGGCGGCAAGGCGCTGGTCAATGCCTATTACCGCAGCGCCGAAGCGCTGGGCGTGCA
>DATJHN010000465.1:0-2639 GCA_035493915.1 Bordetella sp. | reverse complement strand
TTCGCCGCCGCGCCGCGCGCTGTGCCAGGCTTCGATGTTGTCCGCGGCCTGCTGTTCGCCGTGCGGCAGCACGGCTTCGAGTTCGACCATGGACAGGTTGCAACGGTTGTGGAAGCTGCCGTCCGGATCCCAGACGTAGGCCACGCCGCCCGACATGCCGGCGGCAAAATTGCGTCCGGTGGCGCCCAGCACGACAACCGTGCCGCCCGTCATGTATTCGCAGCCATGGTCGCCCGTGCCTTCCACCACCGCGGCGGCGCCGGAGTTGCGCACCGCGAAGCGTTCGCCCGCGACGCCGTTGAAGTAGGCCTCGCCCGCCAGCGCGCCGTACATGACGGTGTTGCCGGCAATGATGTGGTCCGGGCCGAAGCCGCGGAAGTCGTTGGGCGAGCGCACCACGATGCGGCCGCCGGACAAACCCTTGCCGACGTAGTCGTTGGCTTCGCCCACCAGGTCCAGCGTGACGCCGTGAGCCAGGAAGGCGCCGAAGCTCTGGCCCGCCGTGCCGTTGCACTGGATGTGGATCGTGTCGTCGGGCAGGCCCTCGTGGCCGTAGCGCGATGCCACCGCGCCGGACAGCATGGCGCCGATGGTGCGGTTGCGGTTGCGCACCGGCACGATAAAGGACACTTTTTCGCCGCGTTCGAGCGCCGGCTTGCTGCGTTCGATCAACTGATGGTCCAGCGCCGCGGCCAGGCCGTGGTCCTGGGTTTCGGTCTGGCGCACCGGGCCGTCGGACGGCGCCTGATAGAACACCCGGGTGAAGTCCAGTCCGCGCACCTTCCAGTGGTCGATGCCGACGCGGGTATCCAGCAGATCGCTGCGGCCGATCAGCTCGTCGAACTTGCGGATGCCCAACTGGGCCATGATTTCGCGCACTTCCTCGGCGACGAAGAAGAAGTAATTGACGACATGCTCCGGCTTGCCCTGGAACTTCTTGCGCAGGACAGGATCCTGCGTGGCGACGCCGACCGGGCAGGTGTTCAGATGGCACTTGCGCATCATGATGCAGCCTTCCACGACCAGCGGGGCCGTGGCGAAGCCGAATTCGTCCGCGCCCAGCAGCGCGCCGATGACGACGTCGCGGCCGGTCTTCATCTGACCGTCGGCCTGCACGCGGATGCGGCTGCGCAGGCGGTTCAGCACCAGCGTCTGCTGGGTTTCGGCCAGGCCCAGTTCCCAGGGCGTGCCGACCTGCTTGATCGAGGACACCGGCGAAGCGCCCGTGCCGCCGTCATGGCCGGCGATGACCACGTGATCGGCCTTGGCCTTGGCGACGCCCGCGGCGACCGTGCCCACGCCGACCTCGGACACCAGTTTGACCGAGATGGAAGAACGCGCGTTGACGTTCTTCAGGTCATGGATGAGCTGGGCCAGGTCTTCGATGGAATAGATGTCGTGGTGCGGCGGCGGCGAGATCAGGCCTACGCCCGGCACCGAGTAACGCAGCTTGGCGATGTATTCGGACACCTTGTGGCCCGGCAACTGGCCGCCTTCGCCCGGCTTGGCGCCCTGCGCCATCTTGATCTGGATCTGGTCGGCGCTGCTCAGGTATTCGGCGCTGACGCCGAAACGGCCCGATGCCACCTGCTTGATCTTGGAGCGCAGCGAGTCGCCGGCCTTGAGCGGCACGTCGGCTTCGATGCGGTCGCTGCCCAGGATGGACGACAGCGTGTCGCCGTCCTTGACGGGGCTCTTGCCGCCCTGCATTTCGGCGCGGTAGCGCATTTCGTCTTCGCCGCCCTCGCCCGTGTTGGACTTGCCGCCGATACGGTTCATCGCGACGGCCAGCACGGAGTGCGCTTCGGTCGAGATCGAACCCAGCGACATCGCGCCGGTAGCGAAGCGCTTGACGATGTCCTTGGCGGATTCGACTTCTTCCAGCGGAATCGCGCGGACCGGGTCGAAGCGGAATTCGAACAGGCCGCGCAGCGTCATGTGGCGGCGGCTCTGGTCGTTGATGATCTGCGCGTATTCCTTATAGGTGCGGTAGTTGTTGGCGCGCGTGGCATGCTGCAGCTTGGCGATGGAATCGGGCGTCCACATGTGCTCTTCGCCGCGCACGCGATAGGCGTATTCGCCGCCCGCGTCCAGGTCGCCGGCCAGCACCGGGTCCTGGCTGAAGGCCGCGCGATGCAGGCGCAGGGCTTCTTCCGCGACTTCGAAAATACCGATGCCTTCGACCGTGCTGGCCGTGCCGGTGAAATACTTTTCCACCAGCGCGCTCTGCAGGCCGACGGCTTCGAAGATCTGCGCGCCGGTGTAGGACATATAGGTCGAGATGCCCATTTTGGACATCACCTTGTTCAAGCCCTTGCCGATGGCCTTGATGTAGTTCTTGACGGCTTTTTCCGCATCGGCCATCTGTTCCAGCGATTCCAGCGCCAGATAGGGATGGATGGCTTCGGCGCCATAGCCGCCCAGCAGCGCGAAGTGGTGGACTTCGCGCGCCGAGCCGGTTTCCACGACCAGGCCGCTATTGGTGCGCAGGCCGGCGCGGATCAGGTGCTGGTGGATGGCCGAGGTGGCCAGCAGGGCCGGGATGGCGACGCGTTCGGCGTCGACCCGGCGGTCCGAGACGATCAGGATGTTGTTGCCGCTGCGCACCGCGTCGACGGCGCGCGCGCACAGGGCCGCCA
>DATJHN010000464.1:0-4913 GCA_035493915.1 Bordetella sp. | reverse complement strand
TAACAGCGGGCTGCCGACACTGCTTTCAAGACGTCGGATGCATTTTGTGATTGCGGGCTGGCTACGGCCCAGCATCTCCGCCGCACGTCCAAGATGACCCAATTCGGCCACGGTTTCAAAGAACCGCAGGTCTCGCAAGTTGTAGTCCATGGTTTTGAAATCCATGAAAAAAAGAAATGATTTCTTGAATATTAGCAATTGGATTGCATAGGTCTGCTTCCCCATAATCGGCGCACGTCGCAAGCGTTTTCTTGCGGGATCAGCCAATGGAGAAATTTTCATGGAACAACTGGGCGTTTTGAATCTTCCCTCGATGCGCGGCAAGTGCTCCGAAGCGGAGTGGGAGGCGCGCGTGAATCTGGCCGCCTGCTACCGGCTCGTCGAGATCTACGGCATGGCGGACATGATGGCGAATCACATCTCCGTGCGGGTGCCGGACGAAGAGGATGCGTTTCTGATCAATGCCTATGGGATGATGTACGAGGAGATCACGGCATCCAGTCTGCTGAAGGTCGATCATGCGGGCAAGGTGCTGTCGACGCCGGACTTCGGTTCCCTGAACTACGGCGTCAATATTCCCGGTTACGTCATCCACAGTGCGGTCCACGCGGCGCGCCCCGAGGTCGCCTGCATCATCCATACCCACAGCTGGGCCTCCATGGCGGTTTCATCGCTCGAATGCGGCCTGCTTCCGCTGACGCAAACGGCGATGCGTTTCCTCAAGGTGGGTTACCACGACTATCAGGGGGTGGTGCTGGACAAGAAGGAGCAGGTGTCCTTGGTCGAGGACCTGGGAGCCAACGAGGCACTCATTCTGCGCAACCATGGCGCGATGACGGTGGGCACAACGGTGGGCGGCGCGTTCAACTGGATGCACCGGCTGGAACTGGCCTGCCGTTCGCAGCTTGGCGCCATGGCCTGCGGCGTCCCGCTGAATCGCGTGCCGGAAAAGGTCCTGGAAGAGACCTGGAATAACTATCAGCCGAATACACGGCGTCCATATGGGCAGATGGAGTGGCCTGGCCTGTTGCGGAAACTGGATCGTCTGGATCCCAGTTTCCGCAATTAGGGCTGCGAAGCCACAAAAAAAGGAGGAGACATCATGACAAGAGAATTGATAAAGATCGTCCTGGCGCGCGTGTTGTCCTGTATCGCGCTCGCTGTTTTCGCGGCATCGGCCATGGCGGGAGATGCCTACCCGTCCCGGCAAGTGAACCTGGTGGTCGCCTTCGGGCCTGGGGGGACAAACGACATCCTGGCGCGTATGGTTGCGCAACGGCTGACCGAAAAATTCAAGCAGGCCGTCGTCGTCCAGAACAAGCCCGGCGCGGGCGGGAATATCGGCACGGAATACGTCGTGCATTCGACGCCCGACGGCTATACCGTGATCGTGGACTCCACAGGGCCTATCGCGGTCAATCCCACGCTTTACCATAAGCTCAGCTACAACCCGCTGCAGGATCTCGTTCCCGTGGTTCAGATCGCCAAGGTACCGAATGTCCTGGTCGTCAACCCGTCCCTTCCCATTCATAACTTCACCGAGTTCGTGGAATATGCGAAGTCTCACCAGGACGCGCTGAGTTACGGTTCGACGGGCATCGGGACGTCATCCCACTTGTCCAGCTTTTTGCTGATGTCGCGGCTGGGCGTGCGGGCCACGCATGTCCCGTACAAGGGGGCGGATTCACTGACGGACCTGATCGCAGGCAGGATCCAATTCATGTTTGATACGGTCCCGGCGCTGGCCGCGCAGATCCGCGCGGGGAAGCTGCGCGCCATTGCAATAGGTAGCACCCAACGTTCCTCCGCGATGCCGGATGTTCCCACTGTCATGGAAAGCGGCGTGGCGGATTTTCAGACCGACTCTTGGTTCGGCGTATTCACGCCCAAGGGAACGCCCGAGGAGGTGGTCGCGCAGTTGAATAAGGCAGTCAATGAAGTGTTGCCATCATTGCACGATCAAATGCTCAGTGTCGGCGCCGTGCCCACGGGAGGAACGCCTGGTGACTTCGGCCGCTTCGTCAACAACGAGTATTCGAAATGGCGCGGCATAGTCATGGAGTCCCACGCGTCGGCGGACTAGCCGTCCAGCAATTAGTGAGACCTGGAATCGGCAGGTGTGCAGCTCAGTGTTCGAAATACTCGGCGGTCAGCTCGTACCATTCGTCGCGCCGGTTCCATATGACGGCCATGGGCATCATCCACGGAAAGTCGGCGTCGGCCACTACGCGCAGGTCATACTCCCTGAGGCGGCCGCTGGGGTGTATGCGCGCCTCGATGATGCTGCGTCGCCGTGCCAGTTCCGTATCCAGGTTCTCCAGGACAAGAAGCTGCATGACCTCGTCGCGCACCTCTTTCAGGAATACGTCGATCCGCTTGTCGGCGAACAGAAGCTCGGCCTGCCGCATGGCGACGAGGAAGGTGCGCGACTGTTCCAGCGTTATCACGCCTGTATTCCAACCCGATGCCAAGGTGTCGCCGATCATGTTGAAGACAGTGAAGCGCTTGTCGAACAGGTCGGCTTTGTATCGGCTTTTCGATAGCTGCAGTGTGGCGGCCCACATGAACGCTCCACCGGCCGCGACAAACGGCCCTGCGAAGGTTTTGGACAGTTCGGCAATAGTATTGAAGAAGTCCACGATCCCACGCGTCCGTAGCCATGAATGACGATACACCCGGCCGTTTACGGCGTGCGCGAGGCGAACTTAAGCGCGGCAGCGTTTCTCTCGTAAAAATAGGCATCCGCCTTGATGATGTGCGGACGCTCGCGCGTAATACTCGGCAAAAAACCGCAATTCTGATGCGTTTGCCATCTGGTCTCCATCGCCCAAATAGCCTGCCAGCTCGGGGGACTCGCCACCCGAGCCGAACCATCCGCAACGTTCAGACCGATATCACCGGTTGAGAACCGTGTAGCGCGGCGAGAGACGCGCGTACCAGGCCAGGCCCGCCGCGCATAAGGCGACCGCCGCGCTGAACAGGAAGGACGAGGACACCCCGAAGTTCTGCGCCACCACGCCGGCGGTAGGACCGGCCACCGCCAGCGCGAGATCGAAACAGGCCAGGTAGGCGCCTATGACCAGCCCGCGATTCTCGGGCGGCACGCGCTTCATCGCTTCCACGCCCAGCGAAGGAAAGATCAGCGAATAGCCCACGCCGGTCACTGCCGCGCCGAGCAGGGCGAACGTCGCCGAATCGGCGCGCCAGATCAACAACTGCCCGACCAACTGGACGAACAGCATTATCCCCGCGACACGATAGCCGCCGGCGCGGTCCGTCACGCCGGAGAAAAACAGCCGCATGGCGATGTAGGTGACGCCGAATGCCGTCAGCGCGGCGCCCGGATTGGACCATCCGCCCGCCAGATATAACGGCGGCAGGAATGCGGCCATGGTGCCGAAGCTGAAAGATGCGCAGGCCAGTGCCAGCCCGGGCAGCCAAATGGTCCCCAGCACGCCCCGGAAAGATACCCGCTTGCCGTGGGAGGTCGGCGCGTCGGCCCAGCGCGACGCCATTGCCAACCCCACCAGCGGGAAGAAGATAGCGATACCCGCCACCAGGTTGAACCCGCCCGCATCCTGCAGCAGGCTGCCAACCGGCGCGCCGAACGCCATCGCACCGTACATCGCCATGCCTTGCCACGACATCGCACGGCCCGCGTTCGCGGCGCCCACGCGCGCGATGCTCCAGATCGCCGACGATGTGATGAAAAGGCTTTCGCCCAGGCCCAGCAACAACCGGCCTGCGATCAGCAGCAGCAGACTGATAAGAGGCGTGGCGGTGACGAGCCCCGAAAACAGATACAGCAACGCCGCGCCGGACGCGCAGCCGAAACCCAGTACAGCGGCCAGCTTGGGACCGCGGCTGTCGCACAGCCGGCCCGCGAACTGCCGCGTCAGCAGCGTGGACAGGGATTGCGCGCCGACGACGCTGCCGATGACCACGCTGTCATAGCCCAGCACGTGCCCCACCTGTGCCGGCAGGACGGGTAGCGGAATGCCTATTGTCAGGAAACCAAAAAAAACCACCAGGGAGAACGGTAGCAACTGGCGGACGACAGTGTCGGAAGGTGGGGATGAGGGCATGGAATGCGGGGGATGGCGCAAAGTGAACAATCGGCGCGAATCCGGGAACGGATGCGGCGCGCCAATTGTATGCCCGGCTCGCTGGCCTTCGCGACGGTGGCCTTTGCGTATCGCTCCGCCTGACCCGCCCGGCGCTTGTCACGGAAGACGCAGCAGTACCGGCAAAATGGCGTGTGCCTGCAGAAACTCAATGGATGCGAACGCGGGGAACGCCAGCAAGAATGGCAGCGCCTCGCGCACCGTCTTATGCCAAGCCTGTAGCGAAACCGTCATCTTGGTCGAGTTGCGCCAGTTGGCGAGACGAGGACCGAATCGCGGCGTATTGCGGCAATATTCCAGGAAGGAATCGCCGAAAGCCGTCGTCAGTAAGGCTTCCTCTTCGCGAATCACGAGGCTGAAGACGGCTAGTGCCAGGGCGCATAAGATGATGCCCAACAGCGCGCTTCCCGACTGCGCACCGATGCCGAATACGCCCATCAGCGAGAATCCATACAGTGGATTGCGCGAGATCGAATAAGGTCCCAGATGCACAAGCTCGCGGGTTTTGTTCCCTCCCATGTAGAGGGAACACCAGCTGCGTCCCAGGATAGCGCCGAAGATCATAAGCATTCCGGCGACCTGGATATTGTGATGCACGCTGCCGCCGATCATCCAGGTCGACTGGAAGAAAAGCGCTCCTGACCCGATCAGCACACCAAGTACCCAGAACGCGCGGCGCCGAGCGACTTGAACACGCTCAAGCCTGCCGCCCACGCCGCGGTTCGCCGCAGCGGTTTTACCCCAGATCAAGCTCATATGCCCATCCATTCGCCATGCGCGCGCGAATTA
>DATJHN010000463.1:0-9269 GCA_035493915.1 Bordetella sp. | reverse complement strand
TCATCGGTCAGGCGTTGACGTACCAGGTTGGCCGCCGCGGCTTCGTTTACGGCGGCGTTCAGCTTGTTGATCACTTCCGGCGGCGTGCCGGCGGGGGCCAGCACGCCCCACCACGTGCTGACGTCGAAATCGGGAATGCCGGCTTCCGCCATGGTGGGCGTATCAGGAAACAGCGGCGAACGCGCCTTGCTGGTCACGGCCAGCAGCTTCACGCGGTTGTCCTTGACCTGCGGCAGGATGGTCGGCACGGTGGAGAAGAACACCTGCACGCGGCCGGCCAGCAGGTCCAGCGTGGCGGGCCCGCTGCCCTTGTAAGGCACGTGCGTCATCTGCACGCCGGCGCGCTGCTTGAACAGTTCGCCCGACATGTGATTGATGCTGCCGTTGCCGGCCGAGCAGAAATTGATCTCGTTGGGTTTCTTCAGCGCCAACTCGCGCAGTTCGGCGACGCTGTTCACGGGCAGGTCTTTGTTGGTCACCACCAGCAGCGGACCGCGACCGATCATGGCGATGGGCTGGAAGGATTTTTCCACGTCGTAAAGCGTGGTGCCTTCGGCCGCCGCGTTCGTCACGAACGTGGAGGTTGCGAACAGCAAGGTGTAGCCGTCCGCCGGCGCATGGGCCACCAGGTTGGCGCCGATGGAGCCGCCACCGCCGCCGCGGTTTTCAACCACGATCGCCTGGCCCAGTTTTTCGCCCAGCGTGCGCGCCATATCGCGCGCGATGCTGTCGGTGCCGCCACCAGGCACGAAGGGCACGACCAGCCGGATCGGCTTGTCCGGAAAGCCCTCGGCACCAGCCACCACCGGCAAGAGCATAGCGGCGGCGGCCAGGCAGCGGCGCAGGGTATTAAGGCGCGGTTTGAACACGTTCAGTGTCTCCTTGAAATCGTCTCGGCGATTGTGTCGCTCGTTTAGACGTTGATAGCTTATGTCGCCCGCAACGGACGTTGATAGCCTGCGTACAGCTTATGCCGCCCGTTTTGGTATTAATGCATATCTTTGCATACAAAAAAATCAGACGCAAGGAGAAATTAGGGCCAGTTCATCCAGCCCACCTGCCCTGTCCCGGTGCAAATAAGGGGATCGGTGATCATCCGGTGGATTGCCTGCTCACGGAATGGACCAGGCCGGGATAACAGCCGGCGCAACAGGCGATGCATGGCATCGACGGCGTCCGTGCTCCCCCCGAACTCGCCAGCCTGTGCTAGAACGGGGAGAACTTTCAGCGCGATGCCGCTGCTTACCGCCCGTTATTGTCCGCGCCGAACTCTCCGTGATTTCTGCTGCCACCGAATCCGACACGATTGTGCCACGCGAGGAGCAACTCCTCGGGCGCCAAAATCCCGGTCAGGAACTCAAGCTCCTCCCTGCTGAACTTCGTCCCCAGGTACTCCGAGTGGATTCTCCGATATTGAAGCGCCTGAGCGGGCTGAAGGCGCTGGAGCAAACCTGAAATGTTCGCTGTCGTTCCCAGCCAATTCGGAAGTATGCCCATAAGCGCTTGCTGATCGCTGTCGTGCATCAGTTTCCATACGACGGCCTGTGGCAAGGGCGCGGCATCCGGCCCCTGCGTTTCGAGCCAGGCGCGAAGCTCGGCCTGGTCGATGGTATCCACATCATCATGGGCTTCCCACGCTGGCGCGCCGGCCGTCGCCACGGACTGCCGCAGGCGCCACATCAAATCGGCCCCATATGAATACAGCGCGATATGCGCCCCTTCCCTTTCCCCGATATCCGCTACCCTCACCGGCGTATCGGCCAGCAGATGATCGGCATTCATGACCTTCAGCAGTGCCAGCGCGATCAAGGACGGATCGTCACGCACGTGGTAGCGCTGACCATCGTCATCGACCTGCACGAACGCATGCAGGTTCAATTCGCTTCCCGTCACGCCAAGATCCGGAAGCAGGTCGGTCAACACCATGTTCAGCAATTCCGTCTGGGCCTGGTCGCATGGCACGGAGGACGACTCTGGATCAAACACCGTACGACTGCGAAATTCGGATAGACAGTCCTCGGCGATTTTCCGGGCGAGCCGGTCCGGCGAGAGGGCGTCCAACACTTTGTCCTGCCACAAGGCGAGCAAGTCCGGATCTATGTCCGGCACCATCGGATCGGGAATCGGCTTCAACCCCACGGCATCGGCCATGTAGTTCCAAGCCCGATTTACAAAATGGATTTCGGTGCTGCGGTAAGCTCGTCCACCCCGGAAGTATTGCGATTCGAGTTCCTGCAGCACATTGCGTACCGTGTCCTCTTTAACCTGCCACAGCTTGCCCCGCATTCCTCCCGTCGATAGCGCCAGGTCGCGGTCCGCGGCGATCAGGTTGGATACCGTGGCGGCAGCACACACCGTCACGCCCTGGGATAAGTCTCTAATCGCGGTCCTTTGGTGGTCCGGCGGCAGGCGCTCATCGTCGAGCATCGCGCAGAAGTTGTCCAGGGCGTGCTTGCCCGTGCTGTCTATCAATTCAGCATGAGTGTCGTAGTAGGCCTCTTCAAAGCGGTGGCGATAAAAAGTATTGAAACGCTGCTCGACTTCCGCGGCATCCGACATGCCCAGCTGCTTGCCGCGGGCAATGAGGAAATCCAGATTCCCGCGCATCTGCTCGCGGTAAAGCGCGAACTGGCTACCGCCGCAGAATTCCGCATGTGATCCGTCGCGTTCGGCCAGATAGCTCGTCCTGGGGCCGCCGCAATCGGCCAGCGGGTGGACCTGGGATCCCGCGTCCGGCGCATGGGATTTGAAGAAGTCCGGCAGGAAGCCACGCGCGGACGATGAAGCGGATATGGGAGATAGCATTGAGAACCTTTCGAGAAACGGAATACCGCGCATAAGTAACGCGAACGGTGATGTGTTCCGCAAAGGCTATCCGCCTGGAAAGAGCCGGCACATTCCAGAACTGGAGAACTTTCAGCGCGATGCCGCTACTTACCGCCCGTCATTGTCCGCGCCGAACTTTTCCGTGATTTCTCTTGCCACCGGATTCGGCGCGAGTTCCCCATACCAAGGAATCAGCCATGCAAGTATCGTCCAACAACGCGGGCGTGAGCGCACCGGCGTATCCGGAACAGGCATCCGGCTCCGCGAACCGCCAACCATTCTTGTATTCGTTTGCCGGTCTGCTCGACGCCATGGTCATCGGCTCTCCCGATGCGCGGCAATTGAATAGGACGGAAGCCCACTTCCGCGAACTTGGCAGCACGGAAGACGGAGCCACCGCGCTGCGCAGCCTGAGAATAGCCACCGCGCAGCATGGCCGCTATCCAGCACTGCTGTTCCATCCCGATCTGCCTCTCGCGGTTCCCTTGCTGCGTTACCCGGCATCCGAAATCAGTCAGGCCGCCGGCATCATGCATTCGGCGGACGAGGCCCTGCGGGCCGCTGTCGCGGATGTCTGCCAGATACAGATCAACATGATGACGCAACAGACCAACGCCCTGATTGCGCGCATCGTTGAGAACATGGATCGCCAGCTGTTCCCATCATCCGTCGACGCGCAAGCCGCGCCATCGGCCGTGCGCCCGGTACCCTATCAATCTACCCCGGGATTGGTCCAACAGCCTTTGGCGACCATCGTTCGCTACTGGCTTGGCCTGCAACATGGTGAACTGGAGTCTCGCTGGGACGAGATCGAACAGCAGAGCCGTATCCACGGCGAAAGTCAGGAAGGGCCCGCGTTCAAGAATTTCTTGATGGGCCTGGCCCACACTCACGTTTTTCAATGCCCGGTCCGGCGGGCGGAAGTTTCGCTATGGCTGGCCCAGGCCGCGCAACCCGGGCGCGCGACGTTGCGTGACGCCGCCTTCGAAATCTGCGTCGAAAGTTCAACGATGTGCCCTACGCGAATGCCGTTCTGGCCAGCGTGGGGCTGATGCCCCTGCCCAGTTTCCGCATGCTGCCGCCTGGAAGTTCGACGCCTTAAATCACGGGCGCCAGGCCGCCCGTCATCGGCACCACCGCGCCCACCACATAGCTGGCGCGATCGCTTGCCAGGAACACCGCGACGTCGGCCACTTCTTCCGGTTCGGCATAGCGGCCCAGTGGAATGCGCGCCTCGCCGTGACGGCGCGCTTCTTCCATGCTGACACCCTGCGTCTTGGCTTCGACGGCCAGGCCTTCCTGCACGCGCTCGGTTACCGTGGCGCCGGGATTGATGGCATTGATGCGTATGCCGTATTGCGCATAGTGGCTGGCCGCGCCCACCGTCGCCAGCATCAAGGCGGCATTGGCCGACCCGCCCGCCAGGTGGGTGACGGTAGGCGTCTTGCCGCCCGAACCGATGATGTTCACGATGACGCCCTTGGCGTTGCGCGCGCGCAAGCCGCGCAGCACGGCGTCCTGGGTATATATGTAGGTGAAGAACTTGGCGTCCATGGCGGCGCGCCATTTGTCCGCGTCCAGCGTCTCCGGATCGTGGCGGCGCGCCGCACCCGCGCTGTTCACCAGGATGTCGATCGGGCCGAGTTCTTTTTCGATACGGGCGACGGCGTCCGCCGCCTTGGCCGGATCGGTCAGGTCGGCGGATACCGCGCAGACCTGGCCGCCTTCCTGCGCCAACGCGGCGCGCGCCGCTTCCAGCGCCTGCTGGCCGCGTGCCACTATGCCGACGCGCACGCCTTCCTTGATGAATGCCCGCGCCACCGCCAGGCCGATGCCCTTGCTACCGCCCGTGACTATCGCCGTCTTGCCGTTTAAACCGAGATCCATGTGCCTGCTCCGTGGTGAACCGGCCACCCGGCCGTGCCGCCATCGTACCGCTACGGGACAAAGGTAACCTGACTGTCATCTTTAGCCGTCAGCATCGCACGTCCCACATTGGTTCCCGTCCCGTGCCGAGCTTGATCGAATATCGGCGCCTGACCATGGATCGGCGCTCGAGCACATATTGAAGCGGCGAAAAATACGGCTGGCAAATACCGCGAATGCCGGCGTTTTCTAGCCGCCATCCTTACCGCTGCCATTCACGCGACGCCGCGCCGGCGCGGCAGCCTTGCCGTCCTTGGCTTCTTTCATGGTGGCTTCGATCAAAGCCCCAACCATCCAGAAGACGATCGCCTCGACTTCCTTGTTCTTCACACCCCAGATGTCCTTCAGGATGATGTGCGGCTCAATCCCATAGATGATGGACAAGGCCTTTTGCAGGCGGTCTATCGCCTTGGCGGGGACCTGCGCGCTGAACGGTTCGACGGCATGGGCCAGGATGCGGATGCGATGCCCGCGCCGGTAGGGTTCTTCTTCCAGAATGCCGGCGCGCTCAAGCGCCTGATGCTCCAGCGCCAATTGCGCGGCGGCGCGCATATGCGGCTCGAATTCCTTGAAGCGGATAAACGTCGATTCGAACAGCTCCGTGATGCGCGCTCGGCCATCGCCTTGCGACGATGACCAGGACCGCACCGGACCAAGCGCCGTGTCCACCATCGCCGTGATCAACCGGCTGCGAGTGGGGAAGTACCGGTAAGCGGTGGCGCGCGATACCTGCGCCCGCTTGGCGACTTCGGCCACCGTCGGAGTATGCCCCTCTTCGATCAGGCTGCTGGCCGCTTCCATCAGCAGCTTCCAGGTGCGCGCGCGGGGCCCGCGGGTGGGGGCCTCCGGCACGGCGGTGATTGCGTTAGGGGAATATCCCATGCTCGTACGTCCAGATTTTTATTGACAGCCCAAAAACCGTCTTCTAGCATGATTCTGAAAACGAGACACTAATCTTAAATCGGATCTCGTGTCTCACCCAGCTGCATCGCTGCAAATTCCAATAAAAAATTTCCTCGTCGAGGAGACAACCCGTGACGATCGCTGTCGTGCGGGCAGCCGGATCACGTTTGGCTGATGGGATGGCCATGCCCGCGCTCGCCTTTTTTGTCGTGCCCTTTTTTGCCGCACCTTGCAGCCGCTGCCGCGGCGCGCAGGATGCGTTCCCGTGGCTTATCCACCCATCGTGCCTGGCGTCTGGCATTGCCGCCGGGAGTTCGACGCCATGAGTACCGAATTCGTCAACCGCGTCGCGGTCGAAATCGATGGCCAGGGTGACGCGGTGGTCTGCATCCACGGCCTGGGGGGATCGTCGAACAACTGGACGCCCGTCATGGGCGCACTGGCCCGCTTCCGCGCCCTGCGCATCGATCTACCGGGCAGCGCGCGATCGCACGGCGTAACGGGGCCGCTCAGCATCGACAGCCTGGCGCAGGCCATACGCGACGTTTGCGCTCGCCTGGGCGTGGAACGCGCGCATCTGGTCGGCCATTCATTGGGCACCATCGTCTGTTTCAAGCTGGCGACCGAGTCGCCGTCATTGGTGCGCAGCCTGGCGCTGTTCGGTCCCATGCTCTGCCCACCCGACGGCGCACGCGCCAATATCCGCGGCCGCGCACAACGCGCCCGCGATGAAGGCGCGGCCGGCATGCAGGCGATCGCCGATGCCATCGTGGCCGGGGCGACATCCGCCGATACGCGGCAGCATCAGCCGGCGGCGGTGGCGCTGGTGCGCGAGAGCGTCATGCGGCAGGACCCGGACGGCTACGCGCGCAGCTGCGACGCCCTGGCCGACGCGCAGGCCGCGCCGGTCGAACGGATTTCCTGCCCCACCCTGCTGGTAGGCGGTGACGAAGACGGTGTCGCCCCGCCGCTGTCGGTGCGCGGCATAGGCGAGCGGATCGCCAACAGCCGCGTGGTGATTTATCCGCGCTGCGGGCATTGGACCACGTTCGAACGCCCCAACGAATGCCTGCGTGAACTGAAGGATTTCTATTCGGCGCATGCGCGCTGACGCGCGCCGCTCTACGCACACCCAACCGCCAGGAGACCGCCATGGCCGAGGTGCTGTTTACCAACGTACGCATATTCGACGGAACCGGTACCCTGCCCTATGTGGGCGAGGTGCTGGTGCAGGGCAACCGCATTACGCGCGTAACTCGCTCCACACGCTCGCTGACCATGGGTGGGATGACCGTGGTCGATGGCGCGGGCGCCTTCCTGATGCCGGGCATGACGGAAGCCCACACCCATTTTTCCTGGAACGACCAGCCGTCGCTGGATGCCATCCAGCGCATGCCCGTGGAAGAGCACGTGGTCTGGTGCGTCACCGTGGCGCGCCGCTACCTGGACATGGGATGGACGTCCTGCGTCGGCGCGGCCACCGCCAAGCCCCGGCTGGATGTGGTCACGCGCAATGCCATCCGCGACGGCCAGATTCCCGGGCCGCGCTATCTGGCGGCCAGCCAGGAGATAACCACCACCGGCGGGCTGGGCGATTCGACGCCGCCGCACCTGCCCTACCCCGAGCTTAGCTTCGGCGCCATCGTCAACGGCCCCGAGGAAATGCGCAAGATGGTGCGCCAGTTCGTCAAGTACGGCGTCGACCAGCTGAAGATCAATCTTTCGGGTGAATACATCGCCGGCCTGCCCGCCGAATTGACGCAGTTCTCCGAAGAGGAAGTGGCCATGTGCGTGGCCGAGGCCAAACGCTTCGGCAAGCGTGTCGCCGCGCATGCGCGATCCTGCGAATCGATCAAGCAGTGCATACGCCATGGCATCGACATCATCTATCACGCCAGCTTTACGGATGAAGAAGCGTTGGACATGCTGGAGTCGAAGAAGGACCGGGTTTTCGTCGCGCCGGGACTGGCCTGGCTGGTGAATACCTCGTACCACGCCAGCGAATGGGGCCTTACCCCGGAAATCACGGAAAAGATGGGCTACCACCGCGAACTGGAAGTCGCCGTGGAGTCGCTGAAGAAGATGCATAGACGCGGCATACGCATCCTGCCGGGCGGCGACTATGGCTTTGCCTGGACGCCGCACGGGACCAATGCCACCGACCTGGAGTACTTCGTCAAATACCTGGGCATGACCACGCAGGAAGCGCTGCTGTCGGCCACCACACTGGGTGGACAGATCATGATGCAGGACAAGGAGTTGGGGCAGATCCGCGACGGCTATCTGGCGGATCTGCTGCTGATCGATGGCGATCCCCTGGCCGATATCCGTATCCTGCAGGACAAGAAGCGCATCCTGGCCGTGATGAAGGACGGTGAATTCCATCGCGCGCCACAGATCGCCAGCGCACGCAGCACGCGCTGGGCAGCCTGAGGCGCGCCGTGAAACGCTACCTTCCGTGGATCATGGGTATCGCCGTGCTGGCGGTGCTGCTGGCCCTGGCCGGTACCGCCATTGCCGACAACGCGCGGCTGTTCGGCCTGTCACTGTTGAACGGCCTGACCCTGGCCGCCCTGTATTTCCTGGTGGCCAGCGGTTTCACGCTGGTGTTCGGCCTGATGCGCAACGTCAATCTGGCTCATGGTTCCTTGTTCCTGCTGGGCGGCTACATCGGCTACACGGTGGGCGATGTGACCGGATCCTGGTTCCTGGCGCTGATCGCCGGCTTCCTGGCGACGGCGCTGGCCGGGCTGCTGCTGCAACTGCTGGTGTTCCAGTACATGGAAGGACAGGACCTGCGGCAGACGCTGGTGACGCTGGGCCTGTCCATCGTGCTGGCCGACATTTTCCTGTGGATTTGGGGCGGCGAAGCCTACCAGTTCGATCCGCCGAGCTGGCTGCTGGGCGTGGTCAGCGTGCCGGGCGTGGGCAAGTATTCCGGCTTCCGGCTGGTCGTGCTGCTATCGGCGATCGTGATCGGCCTGGCGCTGTGGCTGTTCCTGAATCGCACCCGCGTCGGCATGATGATCCGCGCCGGGGTAGACAACAAACGCATGCTGTCGGCCAGCGGCGTGAACGTGCAGAAGGTATTCGCGATCACCTTTGCCGTCGGCGCGGGCCTTGCCGGCTTCGCGGGCGTCATGGGCGGCACGGCGCTATCCATCGCGCCGGGCGAAGACGTGCGCTATCTGCTGGCGTCGCTCATTGTGGTCATCGTGGGCGGCATGGGCAGCATCACCGGGGCCGCGGTCGGCGCGCTGCTGATCGGGCTGGCGGAAACCTTTGGGCTGGCCTACGCGCCAACCTATGGCGTGGTGTTCACTTTTCTGATCATGGTCGCTGTGCTGGCCTTCCGCCCGCAAGGGCTGATGGGCAGGCAGGCATGATCATGATGACAGGAGCGCAAAGACCATGAGTGCGGCGAAATGGCGACGTGTCATGTCCCAGGGGGCCGCGGCCTATCCCGCGGCTGCGCTGTCGCCCATGGCAACGCCATCGCATGTTTCTGCCGCAGCGCGATCGCATGCTTCTGCGGCAACGCCATCGCATGCTTCCACTGCCGCGCCAGCCCTGAGCACCGCCATGGCCGGGGCGACGCCGACATCCGGCAGCGC
>DATJHN010000462.1:0-8452 GCA_035493915.1 Bordetella sp. | reverse complement strand
GCTGATCAATGACGACGCCTGGAACCGCGACGTCTTCATCCCCACCGTCGGCAAGCGCGGCGCCGCCATCATCGACGCGCGCGGCCTGTCGTCGGCTGCCTCGGCCGCCAACGCCGCCATCGACCACATCCATGACTGGGTCCTGGGCAGCAACGGCAAGTGGGTCACCATGGGCATCCCGTCGGATGGCTCCTACGGCATCCCGGAAGGAATCATCTACGGCGTGCCGGTTACCACCGCCAACGGCAAGTACACGCGCGTCACCGGCCTGGAAATCGACGCCTTCTCGCGCGAACGCATGGACCTGACGCTGAAGGAACTGCTCGAAGAGCGTGACGGCGTGAAAGACCTGCTGAAGTAATCCAGCCGGAAAGCAAAAACAAGAAAGGGCCCGCATGTACGGGCCCTTTTTTGCCTTGGCAGGGGTCCAGGGCAAAAGGGTGAACTTCAATATTCCATTCGGTACCACGGATTCGCACCGATGCCGGACGCACGGCCTCGGCTACGGTATCCCCCAAAAGGAAAGGAGCAGGAATGAGCACTTCCGATCAGGACCAGCAGAAATCCGGATTCAAGCCCAAGAAGTCGGTCGCATTGTCGGGCGTCGTCGCCGGCAATACCGCCTTGTGTACGGTGGGCCGCAGCGGTAACGACCTGCACTATCGCGGCTACGACATCCTGGATATCGCCGACACCAGCGAATTCGAGGAAGTCGCCTATCTGCTGATCCACGGCAAACTGCCCAACAAGGCCGAACTGCAGGCCTACAAGCGCAAGCTGCGCGCGCTGCGCGGCCTGCCGGCCCAGTTGCAAGTCGCACTGGAAGCGCTGCCCGCGGCCAGCCATCCCATGGACGTCATGCGCACCGCGGTGTCCGTACTGGGCTGCGTATTGCCTGAAAAGGACGACCACAACCTGCCTGGCGCGCGCGACATCGCCGACCGCCTGATAGCCTGCCTGGGCTCCGCCCTGCTCTACTGGTATCACTACAGCCACAACGGACGCATCATCGATGTGGAAACCGACGACAACAGCATCGGCGGCCACTTCCTGCACCTGCTGCATGGCGAACAGCCCTCCGACGAATGGGTCAAGGCGATGCACAGCTCGCTGATCCTGTACGCGGAACACGAATTCAACGCGTCCACCTTCACCTGCCGCGTCGTCGCGGGCACGGGTTCGGACATGTATTCGGCCATCACCGGCGGCATCGGCGCGCTGCGCGGCCCCAAGCACGGCGGCGCCAACGAAGTCGCCTTCGAAATACAGAGCCGCTACGAAACGCCGGATGAGGCCGAATCCGACATCCGCAAGCGCGTGGAGAACAAGGAAGTCGTCATCGGCTTCGGCCATCCCGTCTACACGGTTTCCGATCCGCGCAACGAGGTCATCAAGGGCATCTCGCGCAAGCTGTCCAAGGATAGCGGCAGCATGCAGCTGTACAACATCGCGGAACGCATCGAAAGCGTCATGATGGACGCCAAGAAGATGTTCGCCAATCTGGATTGGTATTCCGCCGTCAGCTACAACAAGATGGGCGTGCCCACCGCCATGTTCACGCCGCTGTTCGTCATCGCGCGCACGGCGGGCTGGTCGGCGCACATCATCGAACAGCGCGTCGACAACAAGATCATCCGCCCGACAGCGAATTACATCGGACCGGAGGATCGCAAGTTCGTGGCGCTGGATAGGCGCAAGTAGTTCTTTCGCGTGTCATTCAATCCGGGATCCGGCACTGCGCGGGACCGGATTGAACGGGCGCGGCGCTGACGGAAGGAAGCGGGCCTCTTGGACCTGACTTCCTACAAGTCGCGGACCTTGGCCGGCGCTGACGCCGAACTTGGCGAACCGGCCGCAGAACCGGAATTGCAAGGAGACCATCGTATGTCCTCCCATATTTCCAATGTGCGGCCTGATCCAGACCAGGTATTGGTCGACATCGCCGATTACGTCTTGAACTATGAAATCAAGAGCGAGCTGGCCTACGAGACCGCGCGCAATTGCCTGATCGATACTTTGGGCTGCGGACTGGAAGCACTGGAATATCCGGCGTGCCGCAAGCTGATGGGGCCCATCGTGCCAGGCACCGTCGTGCCGAACGGCGCCAAGGTTCCGGGCACGCAATTCCAGCTCGATCCGGTGCAGGCCGCCTTCAACATCGGCGCAATGATCCGGTGGCTGGATTTCAACGACACATGGCTGGCAGCGGAATGGGGCCACCCTTCCGACAATCTGGGCGGCATCCTGGCCACGGCAGATTGGCTATCGCGCAATGCGGTGGCGGCCGGCAAGCCGCCGCTGATCATGCGCAAGGTACTGACCGGCATGATCAAGGCCCATGAAATCCAGGGCTGCATCGCGCTGGAAAACTCCTTCAACAAGGTCGGGCTGGACCACGTCGTCCTGGTCAAAGTGGCTACGACCGCCGTGGTCGCCGAAATGCTGGGCCTGAGCCGCGATGAAATAATCAATGCGATCTCTCTGGCCTGGGTCGACGGCCAAAGCCTGCGTACCTACCGCCACGCCCCCAACGCCGGCAGCCGCAAGAGCTGGGCCGCGGGCGACGCCACCAGCCGCGCCGTGCGCCTGGCATTGATCGCCCGCACCGGCGAAATGGGCTATCCGTCGGTACTCACGGCCAAGACCTGGGGCTTCTACGACGTGTCCTTCAAGGGCCAGCCCTTCAAGTTCCAGCGGCCCTACGGCAGCTACGTCATGGAAAACGTGCTGTTCAAGATTTCGTATCCGGCCGAATTCCATTCACAGACCGCGGTGGAATGCGCCATGCAGCTGCACCAGCAACTGACGGCGCAGGGCAAGCGTGCCGAGGACATCAAGAAGATCACCATCCGCACGCACGAAGCCTGCATCCGCATCATCGACAAGAAGGGCCCCCTGAATAATCCGGCTGATCGCGATCACTGCATTCAGTACATGGTCGCGGTACCGCTGATCTTCGGTCACCTGACGGCGGCCGACTACGAAGACGATTTCGCCCGCGATCCGCGCATCGATGCGCTGCGCGACAGGATCGAATGCGTCGAGGATCCGGCATTCACACGCGATTATCACGACCCGGACAAACGATCCATCGCCAATGCGCTGACCATCGAATTCAACGATGGCAGCAAACTGGACGAAGTCGTCTGCGAATACCCGATCGGCCACCGGCGCCGCCGCCAGGACGGCATCCCGCTGCTGGAAGCCAAGTTCCGCACCAATCTGGCGCGGCAATTCCCGGCGCGGCAGCAGAACCGCATTCTTGACGTGTCGCTGGACCAGCAGAAGCTGGAGACCATGCCAGTCCACGAGTATGTGGACCTGTATGTGATCTGATCGTATGATCCGGGCGACCTGGACGGCGCCTCAGTCGCGAGAGTCTGTCGCCTGACCGGTGCTGTGGTGAGTGCCATCCAATCAGCATGCACGGTATGGCTCCGGTTATGCTTACGCCATGAACGAGTCCATCTACATAGTCGCACTGACTACCGCCTTCAACGTCTTCATCGTCTGCTTCGTCGTCGCAGCGGTTTCCCTGGTCACGATCTGGTTCTTCAAGCTGGATCGCATCAACGACATCCTGCGACATCCGCTGCTGCAGCTTCGTCCCTTCCGCCAGTTCCCGCGCGCGATCCAGGCGGGCATCTTCCTGGATTACTTCCTGCGGCTGCTCTTCCCGCACGCTCGCAAGGGACTATTCGGGCACGCCAACCGCAATCTGGCGCATGTCGATCCCGCCCATGTGCCGATGGACATCAAGTGGCCCATCATGGGCTTGTGGGTGGGCTGCTGGATCGGCCTGCTGGCGATGCTCATAGTGTGGACGCTGCTGTTGCTGCGCCACTGACACCGAGCGGAACATCCATACCTGCCCATCGCATACCAGAACATCCCCGTCTATTTCCCCTACCGGCAAACCACACATAACCAATAGGACATCGCAATGATCAAGATCTGGGGCCGCGTGAACTCCGTGAACGTGCAGAAGGTGCTGTGGTGCTGCGACGAACTATCGCTACCCTACGACCGCGTGGACGCCGGTCTGCACTTCGGCCGCAATAATGAGCCGGACTATCTGGCCATGAACCCCAACGGCAAGGTCCCGACATTGGAAGACGGCGATTTCGTGCTGTGGGAATCCAATTCGATCATTCGCTATCTGGTTAACCAATACGCACCGCAAAGCGGCCTGTATCCGGACGAACCGAAGCTGCGCGCGTCGATAGACCGCTGGATGGACTGGATCCTCTCCACGCTGCAACCGGTCGAACGCAACGTGTTCTGGGGCATGGTGCGCACCCCGCCCGAAAAGCGCGACATGACGGCGATCCAGAAATCCGCTGACGAGGCCGGCAGGCTGTGGCTGATGGTGGATGACCATCTGCAGGGACGGAAATTCCTGGAAGGCGAACGCTTCACGCTGGCAGACATCGTGGTGGGCGCATACTGCCGCCGCTTCATCGAACTGGACGGCATCAAGCGGCCCGACACGCCCAATCTGCAGGCCTGGTACGACGGCCTGAAAGCCCGTCCGGCCTTCCAGCGCCACATCGCGCCGGCATTGACCTGATTAGTCCACCACGGCCCGTCGATGACGGGCTCTTTCATACCCGCGGCGCCAGTATCGATGCGCCCTTTTCTAAAGACAAACGCCACCATGACCATAGAGCTGCATACCTGGAACACCCCCAACGGCCGCAAGATCAGCGTCGCGCTGGAAGAAATGGGCCTGCCCTATTCCGTCCATGCGGTCGACATCCGCAACGGCGATCAGCACAAGCCCGATTTTCTGCGCATCAGCCCCAACAACCGGATCCCGGCCATCGTCGATCCGCAAGGTCCGGACGGCAAACCGATCAGCGTCTTCGAATCCGGTGCCATCCTGCTGTACCTGGGCGAGAAGACCGGCAAGTTCCTGCCCGCCAAACTGGCCGACCGCGTACCGGTGCTTGAGTGGCTGATGTGGCAGATGGGCGGCTTCGGCCCGATGCCTGGGCAGGCGCATCACTTCCTGGGCCTGGAGAACGAAGACGACAAACGCTACGGAGCCAAGCGCTACGTGGACGAGACCCGCCGCCTGTACGGCGTGCTGGATCGCCGCCTTGCCAAGGCTGAATTCGTGGCCGGTGATATTTCGGTCGCCGACTTCGCCATCATCGGCTGGGCCTGGCGGCATGAACGCCACAAGGTCGCCCTGGCCGATTTCCCGAACGTGAAGCGCTGGTACGACGCGATGATGGCGCGTCCTGGAACGCATCGCGGATTTGAAGTCAAGCTCGATAATGTGTAGGACGTGTGAATAAAGGCCACTGCTCGCTTTGTGCCCCCCGAACCTTATGTTATTGAGATTACGGGTAATTTTGATTTTGTCCGTGACATGTCCAAAAGGTTGTCCACAGTAAATGTGGACAGATCGTGCAGTAGTCCTGGGGACCCAGGATCGTGTGGATAAGCAGAGCGACGGGGGCGGCTAGCCCTTCTTCGGTCGAGGCGCGACCGCCTTCTCATCGCTCTCCTCAAATACATGCACGATCGCATCGGCCACGGCCCGCACGCGGGCGGTACGATGCAAGTCCCCATGCATCACCAGCCACAAGTCAAAGAACTCGTGGCAGTCCGGCCAGATGCGCACCAGATTAGGCGAGTCCTGCGCCATGTAGGTGGCCAGTTCCCCAATACCCATGCCGCGGCCTACCGCCTCTACCAGCATCAACCCTGAATTGACCTCCAAGGCGACACGTGCGTTGCCCAGCGGCTCGCCACAGAGGGCTTCAGGGCGCGTGCCAAAAAGCCCGCGCTGATAGACGACAACCGAATGGCCTTCGAAGGCGGTGCCGCGCCGCGGCTCGCCGTATTCCTTCAGATAGCGCTTGCTGGCATACAAGCCCAGCTCGCGGCGGCCCAGTCGCCGCGATATCAGATCGGGATTGTCGGGCCGCACGTTGCGCACAGCGATGTCCGCTTCGCGCCGCGTCAGGTTGCTCAAGTGCGTGGATGTGGTCAGGCTGACCCGTAGTTCGGGATGTGCGTCGCGCAGGTTCTGGATCGCCGGCATCATGAATATGCGCGCGATGGAATCGGATGTGCTCAACCGAACCGTGCCCGATACCCGCTCGTCGGTGCCCTGGGTCAGGCGCTCGAGCTGATCGGCCGCCCGTTCCATGGCCTCTGCCGCCGGCAAGGCCAATTCGCCGGCGCGCGTCGGCACATAGCCGCGCGGCGTGTGCAGGAAAAGCCGCGCATGCAGGGCCTCTTCCAGCCCGCGCAGGCGCCTGCCCACCGTTGCCTGGTCCACCTGCAGCGAGGCCGCGGCTGCCCGCAAGGTGCCGCTACGGTAGATCGCCAGGAGAATCCGTGCGTCGTCCCAGTCCATTTGATGCAAATATGCATTCCTCTGACGCAATTCTACGTATTTTTGCATCGTTCGCCAGGGGATATGATTCGCGCCGAAGGAGAATCCGCACGCTCGACCTGCTTCCTAGAAACGCAGGCAAACGCGCGGCCGCTGTCCGCCCCATGTCCGAATTGACTTCGTCACGCCCCATCTCCGCTTCGCCCGAACCCCGCGTCCGCTATCTACCGCTGATCACCCTGGCCATGGGTTTCATCATGGCCACGCTGGACGTCACGGTCGTCAACGTCGCGCTGTCGAACATTTCCAGCCAATTGCAGGTCCCGCTGTCGGGACTGGTCTGGGTCGTAGACGGCTATACCTTGACCTTCGCGGCCATGCTGCTGGTAGGTGGCGGCCTGGCCGACCGCTTCGGCGCCAAGACCGTGTACCAGACGGGTTTGGCGGTATTCGTGCTGGCGTCCTTGATGTGCGGCGCGGCCCAAAGCGGCACGATGCTGATCGTCGCGCGATTCCTGCAAGGCGTGGGTGCGGCACTGTTCATGCCGAGCTCATTGAGCCTGCTGGTGCGCGCCTATCCCGATGATCATGTGCGCGCCCGCATGCTGGGCCTGTGGTCGGCGATCGTCTCCGTCGCCGGCGTGTCGGGACCGCTGGTGGGCGGCATATTGATCGACCGATTCGGCTGGCGCAGCATTTTCCTGGTCAATCTTCCCATCGGCGTGATCGGGCTGGCGATGGCGCAGAACGTCATCCCAAAGTCGGTACGACATTTTCGTGCATTGAATGCCAGCAGCCATCTGCTGGGGGTCACGGCGCTAGGTGGTCTGAGCTTCGCGCTGATCGAAGGCCCGGTGCATGGGTGGACATCCGCTCCTATCCTGTGCGCTGTACTGGTAGTGCTTGTGGCCGGCACCGCCTTCGTCAGGCGGGAACGCAGCGTCGACAGCCCCCTGCTGCCGCGCGAGCTGTTCAGGACGGCACGCTTTCCAGCCGCCAATATGCTGGGCTTCCTGATCAATTTCAGCGCCTATGGGCAGCTGTTCCTGCTGAGCCTCTTCCTGCAGGAAGCGCGCGGCGCGACGCCGCTTGCCGCCGGCACGCAGTTGCTACCGACCATGTTGCTATTCACCCTGGGTAATCTGTCCGCGCCGCGCGTGGTGGCGCGCATCGGTCCCCGCGCCGCGCTGATAGCCAGCATGGCCCTGTGCGGCGTGGCCAGCGCGATGACTGCCTGGGTGCTCAGGCCGGAAACTGACTACTGGCTGTTCGCCGCCATCGTTTCGCTGATCAATCTGGGCGTTGGCGTGGCGGTCCCGGCAATGACCGCGGTTGTGATGCAGATCGCAGGACAGTCACACGCCAATATCGCCGCGGCCTGTTTGAACGCCAACCGTCAGATCGGCGTGCTGGTCGGGGTAGCCATCATAGGCACCATCCTGCATGCCTATACGGACTGGCATGTTTCACTGCCACTGGCGTTTGGCACGATGGGCGTTTTGTACAGCGTCGCCACGGCGTTGGTGTGGCGATACCTGAGGACGGACAGCTCGAGGCAGGTATAAACAGCTCGATGCAAGACCGGCCACACGCTGCGGAAACGGTAGCTCGATCTCGAAACTTCAGCTCGGCGCGTTAAAGTACGCTGTGCGTTTCCGCGCCGGGACGCACCCACCAAGGAGATTCGCAGAATGGATACCCCCGTTACCCATGACGCCGGTTCGCACCGCTTCAAGGCCGTCGTGGAGCAGCATGAAAGCCATCTCGAGTACGCCCTGCGCGATAACGTGATGGTGATTCTTCATACTATCGTGCCGCCTGAAGTAGGCGGACGGGGGATTGCGGGCCAATTGGTGACGACCGCTCTGGAATACGCCCGCGCGCACGCGATGAAGGTCAATCCCAAGTGCTCCTACGCCGCCGCGTATTTAAAGAAGCATCCGGAATACGCCGATCTGCTGGCCTGACAGCCTTTGCGCAGATAGCCGGCCACTGTGGAGTATCGAAATCTTGCCTGATTCCGTCGCGGACTGCCCTTGCGGCACTGGTCGGCCTTACGCGCGCTGCTGCGGTATTTGGCATGACGGCCCTGGCCACCTT
>DATJHN010000461.1:0-3763 GCA_035493915.1 Bordetella sp. | reverse complement strand
CGGTCTGCCGCGCTTTACGCTCACCCGCGGTGACGGCGCCGCTTTCGATGCCGGCATGGGCGGTGTCGAACGCCTGAACCTGCTGCTCGACGTGCCTTGCAGTCCGCCCGACGACCGCGCCTTTGGGCGCATGGTGGATGTCGGGCGCCAACTGGCGCAGCGCCTGCGCGCCGAACTGGTGGATGACCAGGGCAAGCCGCTGGCCGATGCGTCCGTGGTGGTGATCGATGAGCGTTTGCAGGTCTTGTTCGGCCAGCTCGAGCAGGCCGGCCTGCGCGCCGGCAGCGACCGGGCGTTGCGGGTGTTTTCGTGACTGCGAGCAAGGATTCCACCGACGCGCAGCAGGAAATCGCCCGCCTGCGCGTGGAAATCGAGCAGCATAACTACCGGTATTACGTCGAGGACGCTCCCGCTGTCTCCGACTCCGAATACGATGGCCTGATGCGCCGGCTGGAGGCGCTCGAGGCGGAACATCCCGAACTCGTGACGCCGGAGTCGCCTACCCAGCGGGTAGGCGCCACGCCGATGGCGGCGTTCGGGGCCGTCACCCACGCGGTGCCGATGCTGTCGCTGGGCAACGCCTTCGACGAAGAAGAAGTCCGCGCGTTCGACAAGCGCGTCACTGATACCCTGCGCGCGTCGGGGCTGCTGGAACCCGCGGCGCAGCCGGATTATTTCTGCGAACTGAAACTGGATGGCCTGGCGATCAGCCTGCGCTACGAAGACGGCAAACTGACGCAGGCCGCGACGCGTGGCGACGGCCAGACCGGCGAGGACGTGACCGCCAATATCCGTACCATCCGTTCGATTCCGCTGCAGCTGAAGGCGGGCGCGCCGCGCGTGCTTGAAGTCCGCGGCGAAGTGCTGATGAACCGCCGCGATTTCGAGCGCCTGAACGAGTCGCAGGCGGCACGCGGCGAAAAGGTATTCGTCAATCCGCGCAATGCCGCTGCAGGCAGCCTGCGGCAGCTGGATCAGCGCATTACGGCGCAGCGCCCGCTGCGTTTCTTCGCCTATGGCTGGGGAGAAGTACACGGGCTTGTGGGACGCCAGTCCGAGCGGTTCGACGAACCGGCACCGGGTGTACGCGACGCGTCCACGCTGCCGCGCGAAGCGCACAGCGCCATGCTGGACTGGTTGGCCGAACTCGGCCTGCCGGTCAATACGCAGCACAATCGCAAGGCCACCGGCGCGGACGGCCTGCTGGAGTTTTATGCGGGGGTTGCCAAGCTGCGCCCGACGCTGCCCTACGACATCGATGGGGTGGTGTACAAGGTGGATTCGCTGCCGGCGCAGAAAGTACTGGGTTTCGTCGCGCGCGCGCCGCGCTTTGCCCTGGCGCACAAGTATCCGGCCGAGGAAGCGACGACGGAATTGCTGGACATCGAAGTCCAGGTTGGACGTACCGGTGCAATCACGCCGGTGGCGCGCCTGCAGCCCGTCTTTGTGGGGGGCGTGACCGTCACCAACGCCACGCTGCACAACGAAGACGAAATTCTCCGCAAGGATGTGCGGATCGGCGATACCGTCATCGTGCGGCGAGCGGGCGACGTGATCCCGGAGGTCGTCGGTCCGGTGCTGGCCAAGCGGCCGGCCACCGCGGCGGTCTTCGACATGAAGAAGAAGTATCCGGTGTGCCCCGTGTGCGGTTCGGCGATCGAGCGTCCGGAAGGCGATGCCATCGCGCGCTGCACCGGCGGCCTGTTCTGCGCCGCGCAGCGCAAGCAGACGCTGCTGCACGCGGCAGGCCGCAAAGCGCTGGATATCGAAGGACTGGGCGAAAAACTGGTCGATCAACTGGTGGACCGGGACCGCGTCAAGTCGCTGGCGGATATCTATGGGCTGACCGTCGAGGAACTCGCCGGCTACGACCGCATGGGCACGAAGTCGGCGGAAAACGTCGTGGCGGCGATCGACAAGGCGCGTACGCCCAGCCTGGGTCGCCTTCTGTTCGCATTGGGCATCCGCCACGTCGGTGAAAGCACGGCGCGCGACGTTGCCCGCCACTTCGGCGATCTGGACGCGATCATGAATGCCGGCGAGGAACAATTGCTGGAGGTATCCGACGTGGGGCCGGCGGTCGCCGCGTCCATCCACCGTTTTTTCGCCGAACAGCACAATCGCGATATCGTCGAAGCCCTGCAACGCCAGGATGTGCATCCGGTAGCTGAAGCCGCGGCCCGCGGTGGCGGCCTGACCGGCAAGACATTCGTATTGACCGGTACGATGCCCAATTGGACTCGGGACGAAGCTACCCGTCACATCCTGGCCGCGGGCGGCAAGGTCAGCGGCTCGGTATCGAAGAAAACCGCCTATGTCGTGGCCGGCGCCGAAGCCGGCAGCAAGCTGGCCAATGCCGAGAAACTTGGCGTGCCGGTCTTGGACGAAGACGGACTTAAGCGCTTGCTGGGCGTGGCCGAATAGCCGCCACTGCCACTGCCACTGCCACTGCCACTGCCACTGCCGACGTCGACGCCACCGCCACGGTCACTGTCACGGTCACCACCACCGTCACCGCCGGCGGTGGCGTGAAAGACTATCCGGCGACCAGCTTCTTGATCCGGTTCGCGGCGCTGATCGGTTCCGCCACGATGGCCGCCGCCGCCTTGACGACCCCCGATTCCGGGTGCCCTTTGCCGAACAGCGTGGCCAGGGTCAGCATGGCCAGCGGGCATCGTCCCTGGGTGTTGACGCTGGTAAAGAACAGCCTGGATGTGCGATGCGCGGGCGTTACGCTGTCCTGCGCGGCTTCCCATAGTTTTTTTGCCGTGTAGTACGAGTCGCGGTGAACCATGTCGTTGCCCGCGAGTTTCTTGCGGGCGTAATGCTGCACTTTGTCGTACGTGTCGTGCGCCACCAGGGCGAGACCAGTTGCGGGGTTCAAGCCAGCCGCCGTGCCGAAAGCAGCGGACTGCCAGTCTTCGGCGATTCCCGCGACGGACTCGTTGCAAGTGCACGCGCCGCGGTAACGTTCGTCCAGGGCCAGCAGGGGGTCTATCTTCTTGTGATGACCGCAAACCGTGATGCCGGCGCTCAGCGATGAGAGCAGCGACAGGAAAGGCACGTAGGTGGAGACGGCGGTTGCCGCGGCCGGGCTCATCCACCATTCCAGGCATGCCTCGATCAGGCCGGCATTGCTTCCCGTGGCGACGCTCAGGTCCCCTGGCACCGGAATCGATGCGATGTTCGCGACCCCTAGCGCCGCATCCAGGATCTCCGTGCCGCGGACGGCTATCGCCGCCGCGGTCTCGATTTGCTGGATACCGGTCATATTCGCCACCGTCGCGGCCGCGGCATTGATCGCCGCCGGAACGGCCGCGCCTGCCACTTGTCCCGCTGTCAGAAGACTGCCGCTCCAATCATGGTGTCTTCCAATCTGCCCCACGGGGCTTGTATCCACGACCGTGGCGACAAGTTTCTTGCTTGCCGCGTAGTCCCGGGGCTGCGCCGTGCCGTTTGGGGTGCTTCTGATCTGCTCGGCGCCCTGGATCAACAGCATCATCTGCCTGAGGACTTGAAGGTCGCCAACGACCTCGTTATTTCGGAGCTCTCGCCGCGCCACTCCGGTGGCCTGGTTCGCTTGCCGGCGCGCCATCTGTGACTCCGTAATCCGCGTCGCCAATCCGCTCTGCTGCATCAGGCGCAGGCGCTGTCTGGCAAGGGCTTCTCTGTCGGGGCTATACATAAAGCTTCCTGATAAGTAGTAGCCAAGGGCGTGTCCCTTGGCGCATCAGAAAGGGTTGTATTCCGGCGGTCCCGCCGC
>DATJHN010000460.1:0-6725 GCA_035493915.1 Bordetella sp. | reverse complement strand
CGTCATAAATCCAAAGCGATCCCCGGCCGCAACCTGCGGCTGGCCGACCAGATCCAGAAGGACCTGGCCGGCCTGATCCAGCGCGAAATAGATGTTGCGCGGGCCGGGCTGATCACGCTGTCCGGTGTCGAACTGTCGACCGATTACGCGCATGCCAAGGTGTTTTTCACCGTGCTGGGCGCGGAGCCGGATGCGGCCGCTACCTTGCTCAATGAAAAGGCCGGCTGGCTGCATTCGCAGCTGTACCGGTTGCTGCACATCCATACCGTGCCGACGCTGCGTTTCGTGCATGACGAACAGATCGCCCGCGGGATAGAAATGTCGCGTTTGATCGATCGCGCCAATCAGCCCGATTCCTATCGGGCGGACCCTGACGAACCGGAAGAACAGTCCTGACGGGCTGTCGTCACGGCGCTTTTTTCTCGGACAAGACGATGGCCAAACGACGCGGGCAGATGCTCGACGGGGTGCTGCTGCTGGACAAACCGGAAGGGCTGTCCAGCAATCATGCATTGCAGCGCGCGCGGCGCACGATGGACGCGGCCAAGGCCGGCCATACCGGTACCCTGGACCCATTCGCCACCGGCCTGCTGGTGTGCTGCATGGGCAAGGGCACCAAGTTGTGCGGCGTGATGCTGGGCGCGGATAAGGGCTATCGCGCCACGTTGCGTTTCGGCGAGGAAACCGATTCCGGAGATCTGACAGGCCACGTCGTGGCGCGGGCGCCGGAAGGTTTCGCCGGCGTCGAGGAAACGGCACTGCGCGACGTCCTGTCACGTTTCATAGGCACGATCACGCAGATTCCGCCGATGTATTCCGCGTTGAAGCGCGACGGCAAGCCTCTGTACGAGTACGCGCGGGCCGGCGTGGAAGTCGAGCGCGAACCGCGGCAGATTACGTTGTACCGCGTCGAATTGCTGTCATGCGACGGCATGACGGCGGAAATCGACGTGTCTTGCAGCAAGGGTACTTATCTGCGTACTCTGGCTCAGGATATCGGCCGGGCGCTGGGCTGTTATGCGCATCTTGTGGCCTTGCGCCGCACGCAGGTCGGACCGTTCGCCCTGGACGGCGCCGTCACGCTGGACGCGCTGCAGGCCATGGCGGACCCCAAACAGGCCCTGATGCCTCTGAATGAATTGCCGGCGGGTCTTGCACCCGTCTCACCTTAAAGGACTGTTTATGACTCGCGCCTTGCGCAACGTCGCCATCATCGCCCACGTCGACCACGGCAAGACCACGCTGGTTGACCAGCTGCTGCGCCAGTCGGGCACCTTCCGCGAAAACCAGGCCGTGGCCGAACGGGTCATGGACTCGAACGACCTGGAAAAGGAACGCGGCATCACCATCCTGGCCAAAAACTGTGCCGTCGAATACGAAGGCACCCACATCAACATCGTCGATACCCCGGGACACGCCGACTTCGGCGGCGAGGTCGAACGCGTGCTGTCCATGGTCGACGGCGTGCTGCTGCTGGTGGACGCGGTGGAAGGCCCCATGCCGCAGACGATTTTCGTCACGCGCAAGGCGCTGGCGCTGGGCCTGAAGCCCATCGTGGTCGTGAACAAGATCGACCGTCCCGGCGCTCGCCCGGACTTCGTCATCAACGCCACGTTCGAATTGTTCGACAAGCTGGGCGCCACGGAAGAGCAGCTTGATTTCCCGGTTATCTATGCGTCGGGTCTGTCGGGCTATGCCGGCATGAGCGCCGACGTTCGTGACGGCGACATGCGTCCGCTGTTCGAAGCCATCCTCAAGCACGTGCCCCAGCGTAATGACGATCCGAACGCCGCGCTGCAACTGCAGATCATCTCGCTGGACTACAGCAGCTATGTCGGCAAGATCGGCGTGGGCCGCGTCAACCGCGGCCGCATCCGCAGCGGCATGGACGTGCAGTACCGCTTTGGTCCGGATGGCGAAAGCGGCAAGGGCCGCATCAACCAGGTGCTGAAGTTCAAGGGCCTGGAGCGTGAAGTGGTCAGCGACGCCGAAGCCGGCGACATCGTGCTGATCAACGGCATCGAAGGCCTGGGCATCGGCTGCACCGTCATGGACGCGGCATCGCCGGCGGAAGAGGCGTTGCCCATGCTGCGCATCGACGAGCCCACCCTGACGATGAACTTCATGGTGAACACATCGCCGCTGGCTGGACGCGAGGGCAAGTTCGTGACCAGCCGCCAGCTGCGCGACCGCCTGGACCGCGAGCTCAAGTCCAATGTGGCGCTGCGCGTGCGCGATACCGGCGACGACACCGTGTTCGAAGTGTCGGGCCGCGGCGAACTGCACCTGACCATTCTGCTGGAAACCATGCGCCGCGAAGGCTACGAGCTGGCGGTATCGCGTCCGCGCGTGGTGTTCAAGGAAGTCGACGGCGAACGGCACGAGCCCTTCGAATTGCTGACGGTGGACGTGGAAGACCCGCACCAGGGCGGCGTCATGGAAGAACTGGGCCGCCGCAAGGGCGACCTGCTGGACATGCAGCCGGACGGTCGCGGTCGTACCCGTCTGGAATATCGCATCCCGGCACGTGGGCTGATCGGCTTCCAGAACGAGTTCCTGACCATGACGCGCGGTACCGGCCTGATGAGCCATATCTTCGACGAGTACGCACCGGCGCGTGAGGGCAGCATCGGCGAACGCCGCAACGGCGTGCTGATCAGCCAGGACAACGGCGATGCCGTGGCCTATGCGCTGTGGAAGCTGCAGGATCGCGGCCGCATGTTCGTCAATCCCGGCGACGCGCTGTACGAAGGTATGATCATCGGCATCCATAGCCGCGACAACGACCTGGTCGTCAATCCCATCAAGGGCAAGCAGCTGACCAACGTCCGCGCCTCCGGCACGGACGAAGCCGTGCGCCTGGTGCCGCCGATCCAGATGTCGCTGGAATACGCGGTGGAATTCATCGACGACGACGAACTGGTCGAAGTCACGCCCAAGTCGATCCGCCTGCGCAAGCGCTACCTGACCGAAAATGAGCGCAAGCGCATGTCGCGTTCGGCCGCCTGACGCACGGGTTTACGTTTGGAAGGAAAGCCTGCCGTGATGGCAGGCTTTTTTTTTGCCTCTGCTACTGGCAGTGGCCGAAACAGCAACACGTTCAACGGGTAGAAAAATGCGTCATCTGTGCTACATGCCGCCAGGAAAGGAACCTGTCTACGTGACAGGACACTGATCCAACCTCTTCGGTGATCCGGAGTTTGATCTTCCTCCTGACTATGAGGGCACATGGAGACGGAAATGGACCTGAGCAAGCGGCAGTTGGCCGCTTTTGCGGTGCTTGGCAGCATCTTGCCGATGGGCGTGATGGCATCTCATTCAAAATCGACGTATCCGCGACGGCCTATTACTTTGGTCATCGGTTATCCGCCCGGCGGCGCCACCGATACGCTTGCTCGATCTTTGGCGGAACATCTCGCCGAGGATTTGAAGGAAAAAGTACTGATCGAAAACAAGCCAGGTGCGGCAGGCAACATCGCAGCGGAATCCGTGGCGCGAGCGGTTCCCGATGGGTATACGCTATTCATCGGCACACGTTCGAATACGATCCATAAAGATATGTACGGCCATTTTGAATTCGACATGATTCGCGATTTTGCCCCAGTCAGTCTCCTGGCAAAAATGCCGAACGTCATCGTGACTGGAGCCCAGGCGCCCATTACAACAATAGGCGACATCATTGCCCTCGCCAAAGCTCATCCAGGGATACTGACCTATGCATCCACTGGTGTTGGCTCGGATACTCATCTACTTGGGGAGATGTTCCAGCGCGAAACGCAAACCAAGCTGTTGCACGTTCCTTATCGGGGCGGTGGTCCCGCATTGGTGGATGTTATCGGCGGACGAGTGGATTTGCTCGTCTCGTCATTGGCCACCACGCTTCCTTATATCAAGGCTGGATCCATCCGCGCGATTGCCGTTATGTCGCAGCAACGGGCGCCCGCTGCAAACAACATCCCGACCATGGAGGAGTCAGGAGTCCTCGGCGTCGATCTCGAGACGTGGTTTGGTTTCGTGGCGCCTGCGGGTACGCCAGCGCAATTGGTCGCGAGGTTGAACGAATCAGTCAACAAAGTTCTGATGAACTCGGACCTGCAAACGGCTTATATGGCGCAGGGCTACGTGGCGCCATTGCGTCCGAACACGCCTGAGACTTTCGGGTGTCTGATCGCGGAAGAGGCTGAAAGGTGGGCCGCGATAATCCGAGAGCGAAATATAAAGCCTGCTTGATGAATCGCCGCGTTACGATTCCGGCGGATTTTCACTGCGCCCGGCATTGCATGCCGGGCGCTGAAGTCCTACATCAATGGTGAACGCGGAAGCGTTCCGCGTCATCCATAAAGGGCTTCTCGCCGAAGGCGGCTTCGTTGGAACCGAAGGGCATTTGCGCGCGCAGCTTCCAGCTGGCGGGCAGGTTCCATTCCTTGGCGACGGCCTCGTCGATCAGGGGGTTGTAGTGCTGCAGGCTGGCGCCGATGCCGGCGTTGGCCAGGGTCGACCAGACCGACAGTTGCGCCATGCCGCCGGCCTGTTCCGACCATACCGGGAAGTTGTCGGCGTACAGAGCGAACTTCTCCTGCAGTGCCTTGACGGCGTCCTGGTCTTCAAAGAACAGCACGGTGCCAGCGCCGGCGGCGAAGCTGTTCAGCTTTTTCTCGGTGTTCACGAAAGCCTCCGCGGGCACGATCTTGCGCAAGGTGTCCTTGGCGATGTCCCACACCTTGATGCTCTGTTCGCCAAACAGGATGACGGCGCGCGAGGTTTGGGAGTTGAACGACGACGGGGAGTGCTTGATGGCTTCCCGGATCAGCGCCGCGACGGCTTCATGGGACACGGGCAGGTTGCGGCCCAGGGAATACTGCGTGCGACGGCGCTTCAGGGCGTCGAGAAAGGCGTTATCCATCGGGAAAAATCCTGTGTTGATTTGCGGGAAAATCGCATGCTCGCATGATCCCACCCTTAAAGCTCACGTCCAGTTCATCCCTTTGGTGTATGGGGTTTTCAGATTGATGTCAGTATTCGCGCTGGCCTCGAAGCTTCAAGATTCCGAGGGCTGCCTGAACTAGTTTCCCTTGCTCGCGGTCATGCTGCCGCTGATTTCACCGAAGAAGGCGGACATCCATAACGGCGGGAGAATGATCGCGAAAATGCCTCCTGGCTGCCGAACCCGACGTCCGCGGCAACGGCTTTGACGCTCTTGCCCGACCTGAGATAAGTGTGTCCGACCGCCAGTCGCCAAGACGTCAGATATGCGGCCGGTGTCGTTCCCACGACTCGCACGAACATCGCGGTATAGCGGCTTCGCGACAGGCCTGCGATCTGGGCCAGGTCTTCGATTCGCCAGGGTCTGTCCGGCGATTCATGCATTGCGATAAGAGACGGGCACAGCGTGTCGTGGGCCAAGCCGGCCAACAGGCCGGCGTTCACGGTGCCAGAGGCAATGGCTTGCCGGACAGCCAGGACGACAATGACTTCACAGAGACGATCCCGCACGGCGGCGCCGCCACAGTGTGGAACCGTGTCCTCCGCCACGAACAGCTCGGCCAGTCCCTGGAGTTGGGGCTGGTCATGCAAGGCTATTTTCAATTCGTCCGGCAATGCGCCCACAAGCGGGTTCGTGGTCCCCCCAAAACCGATCCATGCCGTCGCCAGCACGAACCCTTCGCCTCCAGCGGGTATGCCGCCCCGGCAACGCAGGACGATATGCGACGGCCGTAGCCGTTCCTCTCCGACCACGAACAGGGCCATCGCATCGGGTTCGCTGGCGCACGTCTGTGCGTTCAGCCCAAACGCTTTCAGAAAGGCGGTCAGTCGATCATGACTTCTCGGTGGGGTTGGCGTTTCGATCATGAGGATATCCACAAAGATGATCCAATGCTCGGCAGAATGGACGTCTTTGTCAAACACCGACTTGAGGCTGTCGCATGAAACACGCACACGTGGAGAAATTTGATCCGGCGAGGGCCGCGGAATTCGAGGCGCAGAGCCGAATTGCGCTTGCCGGTTATGAGGCTTGCCATGAGCTGGCCACGTGCATGCTTTCCGCGACGTTGGGCGCGGGCTCGACAGCAAATGTTCTCATCGCCGGCGCGGGAGGCACCGCCAACGAGATTCTCGTCGCCGGGAAGCTGGAGCCGGCTTGGAGCTTTGTGGCCGTGGACCCATCCGAACCCATGCTGGCGTTGGCGATGAGCCGTGTCGCGGCGGCAGGGTTGGCACATAGAACGAAGCAGGTGCTTGGCGAAGTGGGCGATTTGCCGCGCGATCGCGCGTTCGATGCCGCGACGCTGATCGGCGTGTTGCATCACATCCCTGGCCATACCGCCAAATTGGATCTCCTGCGCGATCTCGCTTGCAGGTTGAAAAGCAACGCGCCGCTAATCCTCGCGGGCAACTGTCTTGCCTACAAATCCGAGCCTTTGCTTATGGCGGCATGGGCCAATCGCTGGAGAATGCACGGAGCGGGGCCGCAGGAGATCGAGGCGAAGCTGGGGAAAATCCTGCAAGGCGCTGAGCCACTTGCCTCCGAAGAAGCGGTGGCCGAGCTCGTCGAAGAAGCGGGTTTCACCAGGCCGAAGCGCTTTTTCTCAAGTCTGTTCTGGGGCGCGTGGATCACTCACGTGCGATAGCTTCTCGGCATGCCCGGCGCCAGGCGGCATTGCGCGGCTTGGCCCAATGACGCTTAAGGTCGGACCCGCGTCGAAGTACAGCTGCGGCAGCCGCTG
>DATJHN010000459.1:0-3805 GCA_035493915.1 Bordetella sp. | reverse complement strand
AGTCAACCCGCGGGAAGTGCGGCAGGCTTATCGCGATTTCCTGGCGGTGGCCGACGACCTGCGAGCCGAATTCGACGCGCGTCAATTCAGGGATACGGCCTGCGACGAGTACCTGCGGCTGGAGTTTTCGCACGCTGTCGGCCGGCTGGGACCCAAAGCGATCAAGCGTCTCTATCAGCACTTGCAGCAACCGTGTCCGGACATGCGCGACGCCGCATCGCCGTTTCCTCGCCTTGCAGGCGTGCAAGCCTGGTGGCGCAACAAATTCGTGGACAAACACCACGTTACGCCCCGGAGTTCCGTGTCGTGGCAGCGTGCGGCCCATCGATCCTGGAACGATCTGCGCACCGCGGTTGAACAAGAGCCGGAAGCTCGCACCTATGCGTACCAGCTGGAAAGGCTGGCCAGCAGATTCGGTCGCAATAGCGGCAAGGATTACGAGGGAATGAAGATCGCCCTGGACGGCATCATCAAAAGCGACGGCAGCACCTGGGCCAGCCCAGGCGCGGGCACGTTCACGGCCTACGACGCCGCCTGGTCGCGTATCAATCCGTCATTCAGGCAGAAACTGCTGGATCGTCTGGGCCGGTATGCGCACCGCATGGACGATTTCCTCAAGGGCGACGATCTGACGCGGACTATCGCCGAGGAAAACCGCTTCATGTATCGCTACTTCCTGGAAGGCCTGCTGGAATCCGGCAGAGCATTCACCAACCGCAACCCCATGAATCGCTACGGGGAGTCTGCCGCCGCCCTGGAGTCCACGGAACCCGCTGAAGCTTCGCAAGCTGCCGCCGCTCCGACTTCAGCTCCGACTTTGGCTTCAGCTTCGACTTCGAACCCGACTCCGGTCTTTGGCGCGCTGCCGGAGCCAGCTCGTGTTCCCGCTCCGGCGTCCGCGGCCGCCTAGTCATCCGTATCCGCTGCCTGAGCGCGCTGATTGAACGCGGGGGGATTCCCCCTTCGCGTTCAATCCAGCGACAGATTCAGCTTCTGGATGACCGCATCCCAGCGCGATTTTTCATCACGCATGCGCGTGGTCAACTGTTCGGGCGATGACGGTGCCGGCGTGAAATACTGCACTGCCATCTGCTCGCGCACTTTATCGCTGCTGATGATGCGGGCCAGTTCGCTGTTCAGCCGTTCCACGATGCTGCTGGGCGTTCCCGCAGGTACCAGGATGGCGTCCCAGGATATGGCTTCGAAGCCTGGGTAGCCCTGTTCCGCCATGGTCGGCACGTCGGGCAGCGTATCGGCGCGCTCCAGGCTGGTCACCGCGAGAACCGTCGCCTTGCCGTTGCGGGCTTGCGGCATGGCGATCGCGGGCACCATGAACGAAGACTGTATGTCGCCCGCGATGATGGCGCTGATCACCTGCGGGAAACCGGCATAGGGGATATGGGCGATGTCCAGTCCGGCCTGGCCCTTGAACATTTCCATGGCCAGCTGCGATGCGCTGCCGGGGCCGACGGAACCGTAGTTCAATGCGCCCGGCCTGTCCTTGGCCAGTTTCACGAACTGATCCAGCGTTTTGATATTCAGGCTGCTGGGAACCACCAGCACGTTGGGGCTGGTAGCCACCAGCGTGACCGGCGCCAGATCGGTAAAGGGATCGTAGCCCAGCGTCTTGTGATAAAGCGTGGGGGCGGTCGTCAACGGGCCATTGATGGTGAACAGGACCGTATAGCCGTCCGGCTTGGCTTCGGCGGCAATGCGCGTGCCGATATTGCCGCCCGCGCCAGGCTTGTTCTCCACGATGATGGGCTTGCCCAGTGCCTGCGAGAGCGGTTCGGACACGATGCGGGCCAGCAGATCGGGCGATGATCCGGCCGGGAAGGGGACGATAAGGTCTATTGGCCGCTCAGGCCATTCCGCATGCGCCGGCGCGCCCATCGTAACGGTGGCGACAAGGCTGGCCAGCGCCAGCCATAGCCGGGGCATGCGCGCGCGGTAGCGGCCAGGGGTGAATTGGAACATCGATTTCTCCTTTAGCTAGATGTGCCGATCGCGCCGGGCGACCGAGCTTGTTTTTGGGGCCTGTTTCACGTGCTCGTGCGTGGCTTTCCAGTGTGAACAGGCTCTTAGTCGGGCACGCGCAGATCGCCGCTTTCGGGGCGGGCGTCGCGGGCCAGCAGAGTAGAAACGGCCGTCATGGGTGCGACGCCGTCGAACAGGACCGCGCAAACAGCGGCGGTAATGGGCAGGTCGACATTCAACGCACGGGCGCGGGCCAGCGCCGATCGAGCCGCGCGCACGCCTTCGGCGGTCATGCCACCAGCCAGTATGTCGTCCAGCTTGCGGCCGGCGCCGATTTCCAGGCCCACGCGGCGATTGCGGGATAGTTCGCCGGTCGCGCTCAGCACCAGATCGCCCAGGCCGGTCAATCCGGAGAACGTATCCGAGCGAGCACCCAGCGCCACGCCCAGTCTTGTCATCTCCGCCAAACCCCGCGTGATCAGCGCAGCGCGGGCGTTGGTGCCCAACATCAGCCCGTCGGATACCCCGCATGCGATCGATACGATGTTCTTCATCGCGCCGCCCACTTCCACGCCCACGACGTCGGTTCCAGCATAGACGCGCACGGCGCCGCCGTGCAGTGCCGCGGTGGTGGCCGCGCACAAGGCGGAATCGTCGCTGGCGACCGTCAATCCGACCGGCAGTCCCTGCGCGACTTCGCGCGCGAAGCTGGGGCCGGACAATACACCGACGCTGATACCGGGCACGCCGGCCAGGGATGCCTGCGCGATCTCATGCGGCAGCCTGCCCTGTGCTTCGTCGAAACCCTTGCAAGTCCACACCACATGCCAGCCGGCGCAGCCCAGCAGGGGCAGGCGCAGCGCCAGTTCCCGGCACATCTCGTCGAGTCCGGCGACCGGCACGCCCAGGATGAGCAAAGGGACACCGCCATCCGCGGCCGCCTGGGATAGCGCCTGGTCGAAGTCGTTGCCGATGTCCAGGGACGTGGGCAAAGAAACGCCCGGAAGGTACCGGGCGTTTTCGTGTGTGGCACGCATGGCCGCGGCTTGCGCGGCCTGGCGCGCCCACAGCAGCGTGGGGCGGCGGCGCGCGGCCACCGCCGCCAGTGCCGTGCCCCAGCTGCCGGCGCCCAGTACCGCGACCCGCGGCGGCACAAGCGTCCCGCCAGGCGGGCGTGGCGTTTCCCTGGTGTTATTGGCGCGTGACATTGGGCGGCAGGATGATGCCGGAATCGTTGCCCGACGGCTGCGATTGCTGCTGCAGTTCGGCAATGCGCTGTTCGTACAGGGCCTGGAAATTGACTTCGGCCAGGTGCAGTGCGGGCAGCGACGTGCGGGTGATGGCATCGGCCACGTTCGCGCGCAGATAGGGGTAGACCATGGTGGGGCAGACGATGCCCAGCAGCGGGTCCAGTTGTTCCGCCGGGATATTGGCCAGTTCGAAAATACCCGCCTGCGTGCCTTCAACCAGGTAAAGCACCTTGTCGTTGACGCGCGTGGTGACGGTGACGGTAACGGTCGATTCGAACAGGGTTTCCGTCAGCCGCTGGCCGCCCACGTTGATGCTGACTTCGACCTGCGGCGTTTCCTGTTCCAGGAATACGTGCGGCGCATTCGGCATTTCCAGCGACAGGTCCTTCAGGTAGACGCGTTGCAGATTGAACGACGGAGCGTCGTCGCCCGCTTGCTGGTTGGTTTGATCAGCCATGAGGAATTCCGGAGAGGTAGGGATATAAAGCCTGAGTCAGGCAAGGATGCACCGTCCGGCCGGGACGGCGCGAAGGATTTCAGCCCAGCATGGGAAGCAGCTTGTCCGCGCGATCCAGCGC
>DATJHN010000458.1:0-13816 GCA_035493915.1 Bordetella sp. | reverse complement strand
TCAGCTGCGCGGCAAGAAGGTCGGCATGTCGCCCGCCGGCAGCTCGGCGGCGGTGATCGCGGGCTCCATCCTGGCCGGCAACTACGGCATCAAGCCCAACGATTTCTCGCTGGTCGGCGGCAACGAATCGCGCCTGGCGCAATTCCTGGTGCAGAAACAGGTGGATGCCGCGGCCCTGCGTTCGGTCACGGTGGCTCAGCTGAAAGAACTGAAAGTGACCAAGCTGAGCACGTTCGCCGATGAATGGCGCAAGCTGACCAAGACCGATTCCGTGCCCTATATCGGCATCGGCACGGCGCGATCCGAATTCATCCAGGCTCATCCGGAAATCGTCGCCCGCGTGCTGGCCGGCATGCGCAATACCCTGGCGTGGGCGCAGACGCACCAGACGGAAGTCATCGCCATCCTGCAGAAATCCGGCAACCTGCCCGAAAACGACGCCAAGGTCTATGCTGGCCTGTGGAACGATATGTACCGGATTTCCTTCGAGCAGGCGGACATCGATACGCTCAAGCGCGAACATCAGGTCTTTACGGAAACCGGTGTGATCAAGGGTGCTCTGAAAGACGACCTGTTCGTTACCGGCCCCTGGCAGCAATCGAAATCGATCAAGTAATCACGCATCAAGTTTTCACGCATCAAGTTTTCACGTTTCACCAAGGAATGCACCCATGAGCAAAACCATGAAAGCCCTGGTCCTGGACCAACACGGCGGACTCGACCAGCTGCGCGTAGTGACCGACAAGGCGGTCCCCGCGGTAACGCCGGGCCACGTCGTCATCCGCGTCCGCGCCTCATCGTTCAACTATCACGACGTGTTCACCGTGCAAGGCATGCCGGGCATCAAGGTTCCGCTGCCCGTGGTGATCGGCCTGGACATGGCTGGCGAAATCACCGAGGTCGGCGAAGGCGTCGAAGGCTGGAAGGCCGGCGATCGCGTGCTGGTCAATCCGCTGAACAAGGGCAAGGGCCTGATGGGCGAAATGCTGGACGGCGGTATGGCCGAATACTGCCTGGTATCGGCCGGCCAGCTGATCGCCATGCCCGACAAGGTCAGCTTCGACGACGCGGCCGCGCTGCCGGTGGCCTACGGCACCGCGCACCGCATGCTGATCACCCACAAGACGGTGAAGGCCGGCGACAAAGTGCTGATCCTGGGCGCCAGCGGCGGCGTGGGCACGGCCTGCGTCATCCTGGCCAAGCAGCTGGGCGCCGAAGTCATCGCCTGCGCGGGCAGCGATTCCAAGCTGCAGGCCCTGAAGGAACTGGGCGCCGACCACCTTATCAACTACCGCGAAACCGATTTCTCCAAGTGGGCCATCGGCCAGTACGGCAAGCCCCAGCGCCGCAACTACGAAGGCGGTGTCGACGTCGTGATCAACTTCACGGGCGGCGATACGTGGGTGCCTTCGCTCAAGTGCCTGAAGCGCGGCGGCACCCTGCTGGTGTGCGGCGCCACGGCTGGCCACGACCCCAAGGAAGACCTGCGCTACGTCTGGAGCTTCGAACTGAACATCAAGGGCTCCAACAGCTTCTACGACGAAGACCTGAAGGCGCTGCTGGGCATGGTGGCCGATGGCACCGTCGATCCGCTGATCGACCGCGCCGTGCCGCTGGAACAGGCCGCCGAAGGCCTGGCACTGATACGCGACCGCGAAGTGCTGGGCAAGGTAATCGTCAACCCCTGAACCCTGTATACGGAAAACTCCATGACTGATAAAGCTCTCCCCACCAAGGAAGACATCCAGGCGCGCCTGCTGCGCGGTCCATATCACCAATGGCTGGGCATCGAAGTCCTGTCCGTGGGTGCCGGCGAGATCGAGCTCAAGGCCAAATGGCGCGAAGAGTGGGTGGTGAACGCCGACAAGGGCTACACCCACGGCGGCATCCTGGCCGCGCTGGTGGACCTGACCGCCGACTGGGCCCTGGTGTCCGGCACCGGCCGCGGCGTGCCCACCATCGATCTGCGCGTCGACTACCACCGCGCCGCCATGCCTGGCGACCTGACCGCCAAGGGCAAGGTCATCAAGTTCGGTTCGCAGGTCTCCGTTGCCGAAGCCCAGGTCTTCGACAAGGACGGCAAGCTGGTAGCAAGCGGCCGCGGCGTATATTCGACGCCACCGGCGCAAGCCTGATGCGCCATTGATCCGTTGTTCTTCCGCTGATACCAAGATGCATACACCCTACAACCTGGGCGACCTGATCGATCCGTCGGCCGATCCCGACCGGATCGCCCTTATCGGCGTGGACTCGGATCTGCACGAATCGCCCTGCACCTACGCCCAACTGGACGCATTGGCCGAAGGCGTGGCGCAGGCGCTGCGCGAACGGGGCCACGCCCCGGGCGAACGCGTCGCGCTGCTGTCCGCCAATTCGGTGCGCTACGTCGCCACGGTCATGGGCATCATGCGGGCGGGCCTGGTGGCCGTGCCGGTGAACTTCAAGTTCCCGGCCTCCACCATCGCCTACGTGCTGGAAGACAGCGGCGCCAAACTGGTGCTGTTCGACGAGGCGCGCCGCGCAGGCCTGCCGGCCGGGCTGGAAGCCATCGCCATGGACGGCCAGGCCTTCCTGGATTTCCTGCGCCCGGGCAAGCAGGAACCGTACAAGCCCGGGGCGGAAGATCTCGCGCTGATGCTTTACACGTCCGGCTCCACTGGTCGCCCCAAGGGTGTGCGGCTGTCGCACGCCAGCCATCTGTGGACGGTGCAGGCGCGCCGCAAGGCCACGCCGCTGGACGACGAACGCGCGCTGATCGCCGCGCCGCTGTATCACATGAACGCCCTGGCGCTGGCCTTTCTGTCGATAGGCAGCCATGCGACCACGGTGCTGTTGCCGCAATTCACGGCGCAGGCCTACATCCGCTGCATCGAACGCTATCGCTGCACCTGGCTGACCGCCGTGCCGCCGATGATCGCCATGATGCTGCGCGAACGCGACCTGCTGGCCCGCACCGACCTGTCGTCGGTCAAGGTCATACGCATGGGCTCGGCCCCGGTCAGCGCGAGCCTGCTGGCGCAGATCCACGCCATGCTGCCCAATGCGCGCGTAATCAATGCCTTCGGCACGACCGAAGGCGGCCCGGTGGTGTTCGGACCGCATCCACAAGGCCTGCCGACGCCGGCCATGTCCGTGGGCTATCCGCATCCGGCGGTGTCGCTGCGGCTGGCCCCCGGCCCGGCCGACGGCCCTAATCAGGGCATCCTGGAAATGAAAAGCCCAGGCCTGATGCTGGGCTATCACCAGCGGCCCGACCTGGCCACCCCTTTCACGCCCGACGGCTACTACTCGACGGGCGACGTCTTTCGCCGCGATGACGACGGTTTCTACACCTTCGTCGGACGCCGCGACGACATGTTCGTCAGCGGCGGCGAAAACATCTATCCCGGCGAAGTCGAAAAGATGCTGGAACAGCACCCCGCCGTGCAGCAGGCCGCCGTGGTGCCCGTCGATGACGAAATCAAGGGCCAGAAGCCGGTGGCCTACATCATCCTGCGCGCCGGCCACACCGCCGATGCCGACGAAATCAAGCGCTACGCGCTGGAACACGCGCCGGCTTATCAGCATCCCCGCCATGTCTGGTTCGTCGATCACCTGCCCCTGGCATCGACCAACAAGATCGACCGCAACCAGCTGCTGCGCGACGCCGCATCGCGGCTGGGACTGGCTTGAAGATGGCGGCCCGAATCTCCTTCTCGTGACGCTCTATCCATTTTTGCAAGGACTATCCATGCGTTTTTCCACTGTATGCGCCCTGGGCGGCCTGATGACCGCATTGGCGGCCACCCCCGCCTTCGCCTTGGATGAAGTCACGGTCGCCCTGGCCATCCCGCCCGCCGTGCACGACGGCGCGCCCTATGCCGCCGCCGACGAGCTGGGCTACTTCAAGCAGGAAAACCTGTCGGTCAAGACCATCGTGTTCCAGGGCGCGGGCGCTTTGCTGCCCCAGGTTGCCAACAAACGCGTGACCTTCGGCTATCCGACGTCCGAACCGGTGATTTCCAGCTACTTCAACGGCAAAGACGTCCTGCCGCTGCGCTATTTCTATAACGGTGTGCCCGGCAACACCATGGAGTTCGCCGTACTGGCGAATTCACCGGTCAAGACGCTGGCCGACTTCAAGGGCAAGGAAATCGGCGTCGGCGCCCTGACCTGGGGCACCATCCCGGGCGGCCGCGCGGCGCTGCGCACCGCCGGCCTCACGCCAGGCAAGGACGTCAACTACGTGGCGGTCGGCGCGCTGGCCGCCGGCTTCCAGGCCTTGAAGACCGGCAAGGTCGCCGCGCTGAACTTCAACAGCAGTTGGAACGACATGCTGGAAATGTCCGGTACGCCCATCCGCCGCGTCGCCTACCCGTCGGTGTTTGCCGAAACGGCGGGCAACGGCTTCATCGCCCATGTGGACACCTTCCGCGACCATCCCGATCTGATGGTGCGTTTCGCCCGCGCCTACACCAAGGCCCAGATTGCCTGCGTGGCGAATCCCGAATTCTGCGTCAAGGCCTTCTGGCGCGCCAATCCGCAGTCCAAGCCGTCCGGCGACGAGGCCACGGCGCTCAAGGACCAGGCGACGCTGCTCAGCCGCCGCCTGCAGCGCGTGCTTTACACGCCGTCGGGCCAGCCCCGCGTGCCGGGCTATTACGACTTGAACGCCATCAAGGCCGGTATCCAGGCGATGGCGGCCGCCGGGGAATATCCATCGGCCAACGTGCCGGTGGACCAGATTTTCTCCAACCAGTTCATCAAGCAGATCAACGACTTCGACGCCGACGCGGTACGCGCGCAGGCAAAGGCGGCCAAATGACCAGCACCCCGGAAACCGGAGACGCCACGCGGGCCACGCTGCGCGTCCAACCCGCCGATGCCGCGATAGACGTGGCGCGCCGCATCGTCCTGGACGGCTTCCCGCCCGGGCCGGTGCGCGTATCCGCCGAATTGCAGCATCCGGACGGCAGCGTATGGGAAAGCGAAGCCACGTTCATCGCAAGCTCCGATGGCAGCGTGGACCTGGACAGGCAGGCGCCGGCATCGGGCGACTGGGACACGGCTGACGCCATGGGCCTGGTGTGGTCGATGCGGCGCACGAAGGCGCCCACTCATCCGCAACGCACCGACGAAGTGGACACGCTGGCCATCGCCATCGATGCCGTCGGCGCGAACGGCCAGGCCAGCGCCCATGCCACGCTGGTGCAGCGTTACGTCGTCGACGGCGTGACGCGCCAGGAAATCAAGGAAGACGGCCTGGTAGGCACGGTTTTCCGTCCCGCCGGCGCCGGGCCACGCCCGGTCATCATCGTCCTGAACGGGTCGGGCGGCGGTATCCCGCGCCAACGCGCCGCGTTGTATGCGGCGCACGGGTACACGGCCTTCGCGCTGGGCTACTTCAAGGCGCCGGGGCTGCCCGACCAGATTTCGCGCACGCCCCTGGAATATTTCGAGCGCGCCCTGCACTGGACGCGCGAGACGCTGCAACCCGCGGGCGGTTTCGTCGCGGTCACCGGCCAATCGCGCGGCGGCGAACTGACGCTGCTGCTGGCTTCGCGCTTCCCCGAACTGGTAAACGCCGCCATCGCCTACGTCCCCAGCGCGGTGGTGCATGGCACCCTGCGTGCCGGCGCCCAGGGCGAAGCACCGGACTCGCCCACCTGGACCTGGCAGGGCCAGGCCCTGCGCAATGTGTGGCAGGACAATCCGGAGGTCGACTGGACCGCCTTCAACCAGACCAGCACCGACGGTACGCCGGTGCGGCAGGCGGCCGCCTTCCATACTCCGCTGCGCCACCCCGCATCCGTGGCGGCCGCGCGCATCGCCGTCGAACGCATCGCCGGGCCCGTCATGCTGGTCTCGGGCACGGACGACGGTTTCTGGCCGTCCACGCTGTTCAGCGAGCAGATCGCCGCGACGCTCAAGGAGCACGGCCACCGCTGGCCCGTCGAGCACGTATGCGGCCAGGGCGCCGGCCATTCCATCGGCCTGCCCAATGTGCCCACCACGCTGATCGCCAAGCCGCATCCCGTGGCGGGCGTGGTGCTGACCGCCGGCGGCACGCCACCGGCCAACGCGCGGGCCAATCGCCAATCGTGGGACGCCGTCCAGCGCTTCCTGGCCGCCGCGGTCGTGGCGCATGGAGCGCAAGTATGAGCGGCCTTGCCAGGCCGGCCGAAGGAGGCGCAATCGATGCGGGTCCGCATGCCGCCGCCCTGAGCTTCCAGGGCGTCGGACTGACCTATCCCACGCGCAGCGGGCGCATCCAGGCGCTGACCGGAATCGACCTGGACATCGCGCCGGGCGAGTTCGTTGCCGTGCTGGGTCCTTCCGGCTGCGGCAAATCGACCTTGCTGAAACTGGCTGCCGGCCTGCTGCACCCCACCGAGGGCGATGTCCGCCTGGGCGGCGACACAGTCGCGCGGCCGAGTCGCAAGGCCGGCGTGGTCTTCCAGAAACCCAACCTGCTTCCCTGGAAGACCGTGCTGGACAACGTGCTGCTGCCGGCCAGGACCCTGAATCTGCCCATGGGCCCGGCGCAGGAACGCGCCCAATCGCTGCTGCAACTGGTGTCGCTGGGCGGTTTCGCCAAGAACTATCCCGGCGAACTGTCTGGGGGCATGCAGCAGCGAGTCGGCATCGCCCGCATGCTGCTGCCCGATCCCGACCTGCTGTTGATGGACGAGCCCTTCGCCGCGCTGGACGCGCTGACGCGCGAAGCGCTGACGCTGGAATTGCAGCGCATCTGGAGCACGCAGCGCAAATCGGTGCTGTTCATTACGCACAGCATTCCGGAAGCGGTTTTCCTGGCTGACCGGGTGGTGGTGATGTCACCCCGCCCCGGCCGCATCATCGAGGACTACCGTCCCGACCTGCCGCGCCCGCGCACCCTGGAAACGCTGGGCGACGCCGCGTTCAATGCCGCCTGCCAGCATCTGCGCCGCCATTTCACCCAGGCGCAAGCCGCCTGAGGCTTTCACGCCGCAGCCCCATCCAGGGAAAAGCCGCATCAGCCCCGCGCCGCGTCTCGATCCCTGCAAAAGCCGAACCAGCCCCACACCGCCATCGCCCCATGCTGAAACGCCTAGATCTCACTTCCATCCTGTATCCGATGATCAGCGTCGCCGTGCTCATCGCGATCTGGCACTGGTCCATCCGCGCCTTCGCCATTCCGGACTACCTGCTGCCGCCGCCGGGCGCGGTGTTCACCGCGCTGTACGACGGCTTTGCCAGCGGCACCCTGTGGCCGCACATCTGGGCGACGCTGGCGGAATCGCTGGCCGGCTATGTCATCGGCTGCGGCCTGGCCGTGCTGCTGGGCGCTTTGCTGGCCGAATCGCGCACCTTCGAACGCTTCCTGTATCCGCTGCTGATCGCCCTGCAGGCCATGCCCAAGGTCGCGCTGGGTCCCATCATTCTGGTGTGGTTCGGCTTCGGCATGTCGTCCAAGGTGGTGCTGGTCGCGCTGGTGTGCTTCTTTCCGCTGTTCGTCAACACGATCAACGGCATCAAGCGCACGGATACCGAACTGCTGGACGCCTGCCGCGCGTTTTCCGCCACGCGTGCCTATCTGCTGCTGCACGTGAAGCTGCCGGCCGCCGCCGGGGATATTTTTTCGGGGCTGCAGATCGGCGTGGCGATGGCGCTGATCGGCGCGGTGGTGGGTGAATTCCTGTCCGCCCAGGAAGGCCTGGGCTATCTGATCGCGTCGGCATCGGTCAGCATGAGCCTGTCCACCATGTTCGCGGGTGTGCTGCTGCTGGCCGTGATCGGCCTGGTCGGCTCGATGCTGATGCGGCAGCTGCATCACCGCGTGGTGTTCTGGGAATCGCGCGGCGACCGCGAAGCGTGATGCAACAAAGCCGCAGGGTCCGTCGATAGCAGCGGATCCTGCGGCTTTTTCTGTTTTCGGCGGGCTGTTTGCCCGCCGAAAAGGTAACTCGCCCGGGCTACCTGGCCAGATCTTTGCGGGTGCCGGATACGCTGCACCGGCATCGCTTACCTCTTCTTTCGCGGGCTGAACACCGCACCGGTATCTCTTACTTCTTCGGCGGCGGCGGATTCGCCACATTGTCGAAGGCGCGGTCCAGGTTATCCTGCGCCGCCGTCAGGCGGTCGCGCGCGGCCTGCACCCAAGCCACATCCGCTGCCAGCCGCTGCTTGGAATCGCCCAGCATGCGCGAGACTTCCGCCGGCTGCGGGCCGCCCTGCCCCTTGCTGGACGCGATCATGTTCTGCGCCGTCAGCACCTGGCGAAAGCGCGCCTCGTCCAGCGGCAGCTTGGCGTTGTCGGTGCCGTTGGCCTTGCCCGCCGCCGCGTAGATGCGCTGCGCCTCTGCATAGGGAATGTCCGCCGGCTTCAGATTGTTCTGCCGTCCGTAGGTCACCAGATCGGACGCGAAATGATGGCCGATGCGGAACGGCACATTGGCATCGCGCTGCAGCACGTCGGCCAATTCCGTGGTGGTCGAATAATCGGCGTCGACCTCGGCCAGCGCGCGCTCGCGGTTCAGCACCAGGCCGCCCAGCATATCGTCCAGCTTCAGGTACATGTCGGTCGCGGCGTCGACGGCATCCTGGGCCTGCTCGCGCTTGTAATCCGGCATGCCGGGCGGCACGTTGTGCGCCACCACCAGGGCCGTCATCGCATCGCCCACGACCTCGCTGGCCGCCAGGCGCACGTTGTTCAGGGCATAGGGGTTGCGCTTCTGCGGCATGATGCTGCTGGTGCCTGTCAGCTTGCCTTCCGTCAGCATCAGCCAGGGCGTGGTCTGGTGATATTGCGTATGCACGTCCTGGACAAAGGCACCGACGCTCAGCGCCATCGTGCTGGCCAGACTGGCGGCTTCCGCGCCGACGTCGATCTGCGAAAACTGCGCGGCATCGTAGGAATTGTCGACCACGCCGTCAAAGCCCAGCAGATCCGCCAGGCGCTTGCGATCGATAGGGAAGCTGGACGTGCCCAGCGCGGCAGCACCCATCGGGCTCAGGTTCACGCGGGCATAGGCTTCGCGCAGGCGCGCCGCGTCGCGGTCCAGCACGCTGGAAAACGCCAGCAGATAGTGGCCATAGGTCGTGGGCTGGGCCTGCACGCCGTTGGTATAGGCCGGCACGATGGCGTCGGCATATTTTTCGGCCAGCGCGTTCACCGATCCATGGGCCTGGTTCAGCGCCTCGTACAGATCGAGCAGACGGTCGCGCAGCATGACCCGGCGCGTGGTGGCCAGGATGTCCTGGCGGCTGCGGCCGGAATGCATGCGGGTGGCATCCGGACCCGCGATCTTGACGATCAGGGGTTCCAGTTGCAGGTAATCGCCGGGACGCTTGCTGCCGGGCTTATCGCCATCGGAAATCACTTGGGCGACGGCGCGCGCCGTTTTCTGCCCGATATCGCGCGGCACGATGCCCTGCTCCACCGTCATGACGATGGAGGCCTTGTTGAACTGGCCCAGCCAGAAGAAATTGTCGTGCAGCCCGCTGGCGCCGCCATTGGCGGCGTCGGCGCGCGCGCAGGCCAGGGCCAGCGCCAGCATGCCGGCGGCGGCGATGCGTCGGGAACCGCGGCCCGGAAGGCTGGCTAGGGATTTGGCAACGGTCATGGGATCTCCTGTGCATTCACGGCGGCCAGTAACTGTTACGCCTCCGGAAAAACAAGATGATACCGTTGTCCCGACATTACGGCCCCTCGACCCGGTACTGGACTACGTCGGCCAGCTGGCCGAGCTCGTCATACAGCCGCCGGGCGGCGGCATTATCCCGATCGGTCTGCCAATACACCCGGTATGCCCGCCGATCCCGCGCGGCGGCCAGGGCGGCCTCCATCAAGACCCGCCCCAGACCGCTACCGCGCGAGGCTGGCGCCACATAGATGTCTTCGATGCAGCAGTTCCAGCCGTCGGTCCAACTGGCCCGATGGAAGAGATAGATCACGAATCCCGTCGCCCGCCCCGCCGCATCCTCGTGGATCAGGCAGCAATGGTCGCCACCGGAATGGGACACCCGCGCCCAGGTGGCCGCCGTGACCTCATCGCGCAGGCTCACGCCATAGAAGTCCAGATAGCCGCGCCACAGAGCAAGCCATTCCGGATAATGCCGTGGCTCGGCCGGCACGATGCGGCCGGGATGGCGGCCCACCGGGGCGGCCTGCGCTGTCCGGCCATCATGCCGCCGCCCCGCATCAGTCTGGTCCCTGCCGGACAGAGGGTCGTTATCCGGACCGCCACCCATCATGCACGCGCCTCCTTGGGCATCTGTTCGCGAATTGCCGCGGAAATCGCCGCCAGGCCGTCGCGCAATTGTTGTTCACTCAGCCAAGCAAAGCCGATGCGCATGTAATGGCGGGGCATTTCGAACCAGTGCCCCGGCCCGACATAGGTACCGTGCGTCTCAAGCAGGCTGCGGTAGAAGCGATCCAGGTCGAACGACGCATCCACCTTCAGCCGCGGAAAGCACACCACGCCCCCCGCCGGTTCCACCCATTCGATATAGGGTTCGCCTTCCATCCATTCGCGCACGATACCGCGATGACGCAGATTGCGTTGATTGCTCTTTGCCAGCCAGCTCTCCCGCTGGGCCAGCACCCCCGCGCCGACGGCCTCATCCAGCACCGAACCGCAAATGCCGATCTGCTCCTTCGCCGCCAGGAACAGCTCGTACAAAGGCTGGTTTCGCGTAATCAGCCAGCCGGTGCGTATCCCCGGCGTCCCATATGCCTTGGAAAGCGAAGATACCGAAATAAAGCGTTCGCTGATGCTGGCCGCCGTCGGGTACGGTTCGCCATAGCTAAGGTCGCGGTAGGTCTCGTCCACCAGCACCAGGCAGCCGTGGCGGCGCGCGATATCGTCCAGGCGCAGCAGATCGTCCCAGGACATCATGGTGCCGGTCGGGTTATGCGGGCACGTCACGCTGATATAGGCCGTGTCCGGCCGCACTGCCCGTTCGATCGCGTCGATATCGGTCTTGAAGCCGTCATCGAAGGACAGATCGATATAGGTAATGTCGCAGCCGATTGCCTTGGGCGTTTCGATATTGGTCGCGTAGTTCGGCCGCACAACGACCAGATGCGAATCCGGCTTTAGCAGCGAACTGGCGACGATGAACAATGCCCCCGCCGCGCCGGCGCACACCAGCACGTTTTCCGGCCGGATGGCCGAGCTGCCGCTATGCAGCGCGATCTGCTCGCGCAGCGCCGGGTCGCCGCGATGTTCCCCATAGAACAGCGTCAGGTCCGACAGATCCAGCCCGAACTCTCCCAGCTTGCGGTCCGGAATCGAACTTTCCGACAAATTGTTCCGTATCCGGCCATAGCCAAACTCTTCCGGCGATTCCGCTTCCAGCGCCATCCGCGTGTACTTCACGGCATTCCCCCAACGACTCGCGATTAAAAGCCGTCATCATGGGGCGTATATCGCATTCGAAACATCCTCCCCGGGGAGGATGCGGGCCGCACGTCCCGCTGGAACCGGCGTTCCAGTCGTCGGATGGGGCTGCAGCGATGGCTCAACCACGGTCCAAGGTCCTCAAGAACAGCGACAAGAGCTCTGACTGTGTGGATATTTTCAGTTTCCCGTACGCATGCTTGCGATGCGTTTTAACCGTGGTTACTGAGATTCCCAGATGCAGGCCGATGGATTCCGATGAATGGCCTTGCAGCACCATTCTGACAACCTCTCGTTCACGCGCGCTCAACTCAGGCTTGCCGAAATTATCGAAGGCAACGTCGATATGGCTGTCAGGCGGCGTCCGCGCGGCATTGGCCTGTTCGCGCCAGTAGCGCCCGATCACCGCGGTCATCACGGGATGCAGATTCCGCAGGCAGCGGATGTGCGTTTCGCCGAATCCGCCAGTCGACCTCGGACGCAGCAGGCCGACTTCGGCAACGGCCTCATCCGGCAACGGAACCACCGCCAATACTTCTTCCCGGTTCGGTGGCCAGCCCAGCGTGACGTAGCCGATTTCTTCCCGGTCGGACACGGCTACCGGAACGGCCTGATCCGCGACCGCTACCCGTACCGCCTGATCCGCCGTCAAGCCCGAGGACAGCCTGCCGCCAGTCGAAAGCAGATCGCGTATCCGCATCACCCCGGACCGCAACCCCGCAAGATAGGCCTGGTAGCAGGGGTTCAATACGTAGGAGTGGCCCAGATAGTTATCCAGGCCCTGCCGATACGCCGGATTATCAAAGTTGTCGTATAGCGGAGTGGGACGTCCCCTGCCCCGGTAGACCAGCACCGACACCATCTCGAACGGAACAAGCGGTGCGAGCGCCGCGAACAGGATGTCCAGCGATTGCCGGGTTCCTGCTTTGTCGATCAGTTGACCTGTCGTCTCTTCGGATAGCACGGGTTTCATGTGGCATCAGAAAAGGGCGACCCGCCGGATCCACTTCCGGACAGACGGCGGCAACAACTGGATAGACAGTTCTGCAAGGTCGAAACGCGGGGAGGAAACCGCGGCGGATTTGGCCATGCCGCAGTTTATTCGGTAATTGCCGCGTGGAGGCCTACCCACTCTCCATGAACACCAAGTTCGCGATGGACGCCGGCCAGTATGCAAGCCACCGCGGCCGGTTCTACGTCAACGCCCTCGTGCTGGCAAGGCGGCTTGCGCGGCCAGGCCGGCTTGCGCCAGCAACACCCCCAGATCGCCTTCCAGATCGCCGTTATCGGCAAGGCCGGGTTCCGGCTCGTAGTCCAGCCCCACCTCGATATCGCCGAAGGTGACTTTGAGTTTGCGGGCAAATTCGGCCAAGGCTCGCAGGCCGGCCAACACGCTCGATCCCTCCGGGAAGGCGGTTCAACCACTACAACCGCCAATCGTCCCCCTGCCTCCGGGCGCGGGTCGGTCCCCCGTTCGAGGACATGAATCAGGTTTACTCAGCGTCCTTTTGCGCTGGATCGGCACTCAGAGACACGACCAGCTTTCCACGGTTGTGGCCGGCCTGTAACTGGCGCTGCGCGCGCTCCATCTCGGCGAAGTCGTATATGCGGGCCACATGGACGCGGACTTTATCGCGGTCGATCAGATCGGCAATCTCCGCGAGCTGGTGTCCGTCCGGCCGGGCGGTATAGCGCGCGGCGCGGGCGTTTTTTTGCTTCGCCCGTTCTTGCGAGGGCTCGTTCAAGGTGGAAATGACCGCGCCCCCCTCCTTGAGCACATTCCAGGAGCGCTCCTGCGTTTCACCGCCTATCAGGTCGAATACGACATCGACGTCACGCACCTCTTTTTCAAAATCCTGGGTCTTGTAGTCGATGACACGGTCCGCCCCCAGCGATAGAAGGAATGCGGCGGCGTCACTGGATGAGGTGACGATCACTTCCGCGCCCTTCGCCCTTGCGAATTGCAGCGCAAGATGCCCGACGCCGCCCGCGGCGCCGTGGATCAGCAGGCGCTGGCCCGCCTTCAGGCCGCCGTGCTCGAAAATGCCCTGCCAGGCGGTCAGGCCGGCCAGGGGCACCGCCGCCGCGGTGGGAAAGTCCAACGACAGCGGCTTGCGGGCGATGCCCGCCAACGGAGCAACGGTGTATTCGGCGTAAGCGCCCTGCCCCTGGCCGACGAATGCGTACACGCAATCGCCAGGCTCGATGCCTGGCAGCCGCGCGTGCGTTTCCTCCAGTATGCCGGCGCAGTCGCGCCCCAGGATGTAGGGCAGCCGGTCCGCCCGCACGAGAGGATATTTTCCTTCCCGCGATTTGAAATCCACCGGATTCAAGCTGGCCGCCTTCACGCGTATCAGCCCTTCGTCCCGCCCGGGCTCCGGCACGGCCACCCATTCTTGCTGCAGCACTTCAGGGCCGCCGAAGCGGTGAACACGATAGGCTTGCATCCGGCT
>DATJHN010000457.1:0-6245 GCA_035493915.1 Bordetella sp. | reverse complement strand
CCGCTGGATCTGGCGGTGCGCGACATCGAAGCCGTGATCTCGCCGGAAGTCTCGGCCCTGATGCTGCCCAAGGTAGAAAGCGCCGGCCATGTCCGCTTGCTGGCTGAGCTGGTGGACGAGCTGGAAAGGGCGCGTGGCATGGCACCGGGTCACACGCGTTTTTATGCCATCGTGGAAACCGTGCAGGCCTTCGAGTACATGTTCGAGATCGCCGCCGCGCACCGGCGCGTGGTGGCCTTTACGTGCGGGACCGAGGACTTTACCGCCTCGTGCGGTTCGCAGCCCGATCCGGACGTACTGTTGTTCCCCAAGCAACAGGGCATATTGGCGGCCCGCGCGGCTGGCGTGGTCCCTATGGGCGTGCTGGCGTCGGCCGCCGACTTCCGCGACCTGGACGGCTTTCGCGAAGCGGTGCGCAAGTCGCGCCGCTTTGGCGTCGAAGGCAGCAACTGCATCCATCCGGCGCAGGTGCCCATCTTGAACGAAGGCTTCAGCCCTTCCGCCGCCGAGATCGCGGAAGCGGAACGGATGGTCGCCGCCTACCGGGAGGCTCAGGCGAACGGGCGCGGTTCCATCGCGCTGGACGGGAAGATGATCGACGTGCCTGTCGTCGAACGGTCCGAACGCATACTCACGATCGCCCGGCGCATTGCCGACCGGGCCGCGGGAAAAAAACAAGCTTGATCAAAAGCACTGGAGACAAAGGCATGAAATACCAATCGAAAAAACGCGCGCTGATGCACCTGGCCGCGGGGGCCGCCGTGCTGTCCTGCCTGGGCGCGGGTGTCACAGCGCAAGCCGCCGACGCAGCGGACTATCCCAATCACCCCATTCGCCTGATCGTGGCCTATCCGCCCGGCGGTCCGGTCGACATCGTGGGTCGCGCGGTGGCGCAAGTGCTGTCGCAGGAACTGGGTGGCAAGTCCGTCGTGGTCGACAACCGGGCGGGTGCATCGGGGATAGTCGGCACGGAAGTGGCGGCCAAGGCCGCGCCGGATGGCTATACGCTGCTGCTGGGCTCCAGCGCGAATTCCATTCTGCAGTCGCTCTATAGCAAGCTGCCCTACGATGCGCAGCACGACCTGGTGATGATCGGCGGCATCGGCTCGGCGCCTTTCGTGCTGGTGACCGGCGCCCAGGTTCCGGCCAACAACGTGCAGGAACTGGTGGCCCTGGCCAAGGCCAAGCCGGGCAAGCTGAACTACGGCTCGCCGGGCGCCGGCAGCCCGAACCACCTGTCGGCCGAGTTGATGAAGTCCATGACGGGCATCGACGTGCTGCACGTGCCCTATAAAGGCGCCGCGCCCGCCGAGACCGATTTGATGGGCGGGCAGCTGACCTTCATGTTCGATACGATCCCGTCGGCGCTACCGCTGGTTGCCAGCGGCAAGCTGCGTGCATTGGCCGTGACCTCGGCACAGCGCTCGCCCGCCGCGCCCGGCGTTCCCACGTTGGCTGAATCGGGTCTGCCTGGATACGATACCGGCACCTGGTACGGACTGATGGGGCCCGCAGGCATTCCGCCCGCCATCGTCAAGCAGCTGAACGAGGCCCTGAATCGCGGCCTGTCCAAGCCGGCTTTCGTCACGCGGATGGCTTCGCTGGGTCTGCAGCCCATGCCCGATACGTCCGCGCAGTTCACATCTTTCTTCGCCAGCGAGATGGACAAGTGGGCGAAGATCGTCAAGCTCTCCGGTACCCACCTGGAGTTCGAGGCCGCCAAGTAAGGAAAACAGCTGGGCGGAAAAACAGCCGGGCGGCTTATTCGATCAGCCGCACCGGCGTTCCATCCAGCCAGGCCCGGATGTCTTCCACCGTGTCGCGATAGAACCGCTTGTAGTTGTCTTTCGTCACGTAGCCCAGGTGCGGCGTGGCCAGCAGGCGATCCAGCGTGCGGAGCACGTGATCGCCGGGCGGTGGCTCGATGTCGTACACGTCCGCGGCTGCGCCCGCGATGCGTCCCTGGCGCAGGACATTCACCAGCGCGTCCTGATCGACCAGAGGGCCGCGGCTGGTGTTGATGAAGTAGGCGGAAGGCTTCATGCGGCCCAGGTCTTCGGCGCCGATGATGCCGACGCTCTCGGGGCTGAGCTTCAAGTGCACCGTGAGGAAGTCCGATTGCTCGAACAGCTCGGCCTTGGAGACACGCTGCGCGCCCCCCGCGGCGGCGCGCTCGTCGGTCAGATTGCGGCTCCATGCGATGACGCGCATGCCGAAGGCGCTGGCCACACGGGCGATCTCGCTGCCCAGCTTGCCCAACCCGGCAATGCCTAGCGTGGCTCCCCGCAGATCGGTGCCCACGGTGGTTTGCCAGCGGCCTTCGCGCATGTTCAGGCTCTCGTCGACCAGGTTGCGCGCCAGCGCCAGGATCAGGGTCCAGGTCAGTTCCACGGTCGGATTGGTAGCCGCGGTGGTGCCGCACAGGGGGATGCCGCGCTCGCGCAGGGCCGCGCCGTCGATGGCGTGGTTGTGTCCCGCGGTCGTCACCACCAGCTTCAGCGCCGGCAGCCTGTCGATCAACGCGCGTGGCAGGGGTGTGCGCTCGCGCATCAGGCACAGCACGTCGAAAGGACGCAGGCGTTCGACCAGTTCCTCGCTGTAAGCCACGGTGTCGCGAAACACCGTGACCTGGCAGCGGTCTTCGATCGTGCGCCAATCGGCATAGTCCAGGGCGACGTTCTGGTAATCGTCGAGTACCGCTACTTGCAGCTTTGCCGGGGACGGCATGGGTGAAGCTCCTGCGTGTCGCTTGTTTCAGGCCGCCGCGACGCGACGCGCGATCGCCGTGCCCAGGTCCGACGTGCGAGCCTTGCCGCCCATGTCGGGCGTGCGCGGGCAGTCAGGGTCGGACAGGGTTTCCTCGATGGCGCGCAGGATAGCAGCGGCCGCCTCGGGCTCGCCCAGATGATCCAGCATCATGGATGCCGACCAGATCTGGCCTATGGGGTTGGCGATGCCCTGGCCGGCGATGTCCGGCGCGGAGCCGTGCACAGGTTCGAACATCGACGGATGGCGCCGTTCGGGGTTGATGTTGGCGCTGGGCGCCACGGCGATGGTGCCGGTCACCCCTGGTCCCAGGTCCGACAAGATGTCGCCGAACAGATTGGAGCCCACCACTACGTCGAAGCGCTCAGGCGACATGGCGAAGCGGGCGGCCAGGATGTCGATATGGTACTGATCGACGCGCACACCCGGATAGTCGGCGCCGACGGCGGCGAAGCGCTCGTCCCAGAATGGCATCGAATGGAAAATGCCATTGGACTTGGTGGCCGATGTGACATGGGGCCGCCCGATGCGCTGAGCCAGCTCGAAGGCATAGCGCAGGATGCGGTCGGTGCCGCGCCGCGTGAAGATGGCTTCCTGGGTTACGAACTCGTGTTCGGTGCCGGCGAACATGCGCCCGCCCACCTGCGAGTATTCGCCTTCCGTGTTCTCGCGCACGATCCAGAAGTCGATGTCCCCCGGCTTCTTGCCGGCCAGGGGGCAGGGGATGCCGGGCAGCAAGCGCACCGGCCGCAGATTGACGTATTGATCGAACTCGCGCCGGATGGGGATCAGAAGATTCCATAGCGAGATGTGGTCGGGCACGCCGGGAAAACCCACCGCGCCCAGGAAGATGGCGTCGGCGTCGCGCATGCGTTCGATGCCATCGTCCGGCATCATCTTGCCGGTAGTCTTGTAGAGTTCGCAGCTCCAGTCGTACGAAGTGGTCTTCAGCTTGAAGCCGAAGCGCGCGCTGGTCGCGTCCAGCACTCGCAGTCCCTCGGGCACCACTTCATTGCCGATGCCGTCGCCAGGAATGACGGCCAGTGTATAGGTCTTGGTCATGACGGTGCCTTAGCGGGATTCAGCCAGAAACTTGACGAGCTCGGGCACCGGCGACTCCGCCAGTCCCGCGTCACTGGCGCTCTGGTAGGCGCGGCGCACGGCTTCGGCGGCGCCATACGACGCGCCGGTTTCCTGGGCCATGGTGGTGTAGTAGCCCATGTCCTTGAGTGCGTTGGCGATGGAAAAGCGGAAGCCCGAGACGTCGTGCGATTCGATGTAGGGCCGCAGCCGCCCCAGCACCACGCCGTCGCCGCCGCCCTTGGACAGGATCTCGATCAGCACGGCCGGGTCGACACCGGCGCGCTCGGAGCAGGCGGCCGCCTCGGCCAGTACCGCCGAGAAACCCAGCGACACGAAGTTGTGCAGCAGCTTCAGCCGGTGGCCCGAACCGGTGGGGCCGGCGTAGGTGATGTTCTCCGCATAGCACTGCAGCAGCGGCTTGCAGCGTTCGAAGAGTGCCCGGTCGCCGCCAACGATAAGGTTCAGCCGGCCTTCGGCCGCTTCCTTGGGCGTGCGCGTCATGGGCGCGTCCAGGAACAGGCCGCCGGCTTTCTCCACCGCCTGCGCCACTTTCAGGGTGGACGAGGGGATTGCGGTGGAGCAGTCGATCACGATGGTGCCCGGCTTGATGCCGGCCAGCACGCCGCCGGTTTGGAACAATACGTCCTCGACTTGGGGCGTGCCCGTCACGCACAGGATCACGATGTCCGATTCACGCGCGACATCCGCGGCGCTGCCGAATTTGCGCGCGCCGGCCGCGAGCAGATCGTCGATCGGCTGGTTGCCGGGGTGGTCCAGCATCGCCAGCGGATAGCCGCCTTTTTTTACGATGTTGATGGCGATGCCGTGGCCCATCATGCCAACGCCGATGATCCCGATGCGGGGGAGTGCTGTCGTCATATTCTTTGCCTTTGCTCTGGATGCGTGGATAAGGGATCAGGCGGACAGGGGGCTCTTCAGGCCCCCGGCGCAGATGTATTTGACTTCGAGATAGTCCTCGATGCCGTACTTGGAACCTTCGCGGCCCATGCCGGATTCTTTCACGCCGCCGAAGGGTGCCAGCTCGGTCGAGATGATGCCCTCGTTCAAGCCGACAATGCCGGTCTCCAGCGCTTCCGCCACGCGCCAGGCGCGCTCGTAGCTGCGGGTATAGAAATACGACGCCAGGCCGAAAGGCGTGTCGTTGGCCATCGAGACTACTTCCTGGTCGGTCGTGAAGCGGATCAGCGGTGCCACCGGGCCAAAGGTTTCCTCGCTCATCAGCTTGGCATCGGCCGAGACGTCGGCAAGGATGGTGGGCTGGAAGAACAGGCCGCCGCGCGCGTGCGCTTGACCACCGGTCAACACTTTCGCGCCCAGCGACAGGGCGTTCTCGATGTGCTCCTTGACCTTATCCACCGCCGGCTGGTCGATCAGCGGGCCAAGGTCGACGTCAGGCTCCAGGCCGTCACCGATCTTCTGTGCCTCCACGGCCACCTTGAGCTTGGCGGCGAACGCGTCGTAGACCTTGTCCTGCACGAAGATGCGGTTGGCGCACACGCAGGTCTGGCCTGCGTTGCGGAACTTCGAAGCCATGGCCCCGGCCACCGCGGCATCCAGATCGGCGTCGTCGAAGACGATGAAGGGCGCATTGCCGCCCAGCTCCATCGATACTTTCTTGACCGTGTCCGCGCACTGCGCCAGCAGCAGCTTGCCGACCTCGGTGGACCCGGTGAACGACAGCTTGCGCACCGTGGGGTTGGAGGTCAGCTCGCCGCCGACCACGCCGGAGGCACCGGTGACGACGTTGAGCACGCCCGGCGGGATGCCCGCTTCGATGGCCAGTTCGGCCAGCGCCAGCGCGGAATAGGGCGTGGCGGTGGCGGGCTTGATCACGATGGTGCAGCCGGCGGCCAGAGCGGCGCCTGCCTTGCGGGTAATCATCGCGTTGGGGAAATTCCACGGCGTAATCGCGGCGACCACGCCCACCGGTTGCTTGATGACCACGATGCGGCGGTCGTTCGATGCGGCGGGGATCACGTCGCCGTAGACACGCTTGGCCTCTTCGGCGAACCACTCCAGGAACGACGAACCGTAGGCGATCTCGCCGCGCGATTCCTTCAGCGGCTTGCCTTGCTCGCATGTAAGGATGACGGCCAGGTCTTCCTGGTGGGCCATGCACAGGTCGAACCAGCGGCGGATCAGACGCGAACGGTCCTTGGCGCTGAGCGCGCGCCAGGCCGGCAAGGCACGTTCGGCCGCCTGGATCGCCGAGCGCACGTCCTGCGCGGTCAGTTTGGGTACGGTGCCCAGCGTGGCACCGGTGGCGGGGTTGGTTACGGGGATGGTCTGGCCGTCGGAAGCGTCGACCCAGTTTCCGTCGATGTGGCACTGCTGGCGCAGCAGCGAGGGGCGTTGCAGTTTCATGGCGTATTCCT
>DATJHN010000456.1:0-21327 GCA_035493915.1 Bordetella sp. | reverse complement strand
GGCCGCGTACCCGTCATCGTCACGACCAGCCATTTCAGCACGGCGGTATGCATGCAACGCAGCCGGCACGCCCAGGAACTGGGAGCGGCCATGGTGATGGCCATGCCGCCGTACCATGGCGCCACCTTCCGCGTGCCCGAACCGCGGATACGCGAGTTCTACGCGCGCGTCTCCGACGCCATTGATATCCCCATCATGATCCAGGACGCGCCCGCGGCGGGCACGCCGTTGTCGGCGGCCTTCCTGGCGAACATGGCAAGGGAAATCGAGCATGTCTCGTACTTCAAGATCGAGACGCCTGGCGCCGCGGGTAAATTACGCGAACTGATACGCCTGGGTGGCGATGCCGTCGTGGGCCCGTGGGATGGGGAAGAAGCCATCACCCTGATGGCGGACCTTGATGCGGGCGCGACCGGCGCGATGACCGGCGGCGCGTACGTGGATGGCCTGCGCCCCATCCTGGAGGCATACCGCGCCGGCGATCGGGACCTGGCTTATGAGCACTACCAGCGCTGGCTGCCGCTGATCAACTACGAAAACCGCCAGGCCGGCCTGCTGGCCTGCAAAGCCCTGATGAAGGAAGGCGGCATCATTTCCTGCGAAGCCCCGCGCCACCCCTGGCCCGCGCTGACGCCCGAGACGCGCGCGGGACTTATCGAGACGGCAAAACGGCTCGACCCGCTGGTATTGCGCTGGAGCGCCTAGGGAAACCTCTTATATGGTTTTCACACCGGCAGACCCAGAATAAAAACGTAATCGATTTCTTTTTTTTGCCCTTTTTTTTGACACTAAAACGCAATCGATTAACTTTCACTTATCGAGGCCCAACATGATCGCCATACGAAACCTGCAGAAGCGCTATGGAGAGGTCACGGCGCTGGAGACGCTGGACCTGGACATAGCCGCGGGCGAAGTCGTGGCGCTGTTGGGACCCTCCGGCTGCGGCAAAAGCACCACGCTGCAGTTGATCGCAGGTTTCATCACACCCAGCGGCGGCGAGATCCAGGTCGGCAATCGCGTGCTTTCCCGGCCTGGCATGGTGGTGCCGCCGGAACAGCGCGGCATGTCGCTGATCTTCCAGAGCTACGCGATCTGGCCGCACAAAACTGTCGGCGAAAACGTGGCGTTCGGCCTGCAGGTACGCAACGTGCCGCGCGCGGAGATCGCCAGCCGGGTACGGCAGAACCTGAAAGTCGTGCAGCTGGAACATCTGGCCGATCGCTACCCATCCGAGCTGTCGGGCGGGCAGCAGCAGCGCATCGCGCTGGCGCGCGCCTTGATCGTGGACCCGGAGATACTGCTGCTGGACGAGCCCTTGTCCAACCTGGACGTCAACCTGCGCGAAGAGATGCGTTTCGAGATCCGGCGGCTGCACGAGACGACGGGCGTGACGATGGTCTACGTCACGCACGACCAGACCGAGGCCATGGTGTGCGCCGACCGCATCGCGGTGATGAACAAGGGTCGCCTCGAACAGATCGGCACGGCCTTCGACATCTACGAAAAACCTCGTACGGAATTCGTCGCGTCCTTCATAGGCCGTGCCAACACGCTGCGCGGCAAACTGGTAAAGCCCGGCGTGGTCGAACTTGCCAGCGGCACGCTATTGCAGGCGGCGGATGATTCCGGCAAACAGCCGGGAGAAGCGGTATCGATCTGCGTGCGGCCGCAGCGGGTGCTGCTGGACAGCCCGCCGCCCGCGACCGCGACCAACAAGCTGCGCGGAAAAATCGAACGCAGCGCCTATCTCGGCGAGGTATCCGACTATCTCGTATCGCTGGCCGACGGCAACCAGGTGCGCGCCCTGGCGCCGGTACAGCCGTACCACTCCGTGGGCGGGCATGTGGATGTGTATTTGCCCCAAGCGGATTGCCGGGTGGTTGCCAACTGAGGGTTGCCAACTAAGGGTTGCCAATCAAGTCTTGCCGCCAAAGACCACAAGAACCGCGTCGAGACCTCGAAGGACGAATCAGAAGCAGTCGATTACCTGTACTTCCCCAAAAAACATAAAGGAGACAAGCCAATGAAATACGGCAATGGATTGGAGGACCGCCGGCGTCGCGAATTCCTGATCGGCAGCGCTGCCGCGCTGGCGGCGGCCGGCACCGGCGTGCTTACGCCGGCCGGCATCGCCCACGCACAGGAAAGCAATGACGCCCTGTACGCGGCGGCCCGCAAGGAAGGCAAACTGGTATGGCGCTGCGGCCACCTGGACCAGCCGGCCATGCGCGCGGTGGCCGATGCTTTCATGAAAACCTACCCGGGCATCGACGTGGACGCGCTGTGGCAAAGCGGTGAAGTCGTCTACACCCGCGTACAGCAGAACCTGAAGGCAGGCGTGAACGAGATAGATGTGTTCGGCACATCCAATGCCGGCCACTGGCCCGGGCTCAAAAAGCAGGGGGTATTGGTCCCGTTCCATACCTCCGGCGCCGACAAGCTGGGCAAGACATTCCGGACTATCGATCCCGATGGCATGTTCCACGCCGCCGGCGTGGAGGTGGTAATCATCAACTATCGCAGCGACAAGGTCAGTGCTCCTCCCAAGCGGTGGACCGAGATGCTCGATCCCGCCTGGGATAACAAGCTGACTTTCGGCAACCCGGCTTTCTCCGGCGACGCCGCATGCTGGACGGTCTCGATGCTGGACAAGTACGGCCAGTCTTTCTTCACCGACCTGGCCAAGCGCAACCCCAAGATCGGCCGCTCCATCCTGGGCACGGGAACCGACATCAACTCCGGAGAACGGCTGGTGGGCCACGGCGTGGATGCCAATACCTTCCTGCTCAAACGCAACGGCAATCCGATCGACGTGAAATTCCCGGAAGACGATGCCATTCTCGCCGTGGGTTACACAGGCATCCTGAAGGACTGCCCGCACCCGAATGCGGCCAAGCTCTTCATCGAATTCAACGACTCCATTGAATATTCGAAGGCCATGGCCAGTGCTTGCCGATTCCCGATCCGCTCGGACGTGCCTTCGTTCAGTGGCCTGAAACTGGATGAGCTCAAGACCTATCAGCCCACCATCGAGCGACTGACCAAGGGAACGGCCGAGGCCGTCGCCGCGTGGCGTTCGGCCATGGGAGTCTGACGAGATGCGGTCCATGTCAGTCATCGTTTCCCCGAAATATGCCGCCAGCCCCGGGCCGCGGCGCGGCCTGCAGGCCGGCGTCCTGACATGGCCGCTCGTCAGCATTGTCCTGACAGGCATGGTGCTGCTGCCGCTGCTATGGCTGGTCGTGATCAGCCTGCAGACGGACGACACCGGCGCCTGGACACTGCAGAACTATATCGATGCCTTCGGGTCCGGCTTCAGCCGCCAGGCCGTCGTCAATTCACTGATACTGGCCGGCGCGGTAGCCGCCGGCGCGACGGTCCTGGGCACGCTGCTCGCCTGGCTGGTCACACGCACCGACATGCCGCTGGCCCGCACGGTGCGCGCGCTGGTGACGGCTTCATTCGTTACGCCGTCCTTTCTGGGCGCGCTGGCCTGGATACTGCTGGCCGGCCCGAACGCCGGCTGGATCAATCTGCTGTGGACCGAACTGACGGGATCGGACAAGCCGCTGTTCAACATTTTCTCGCTGGGCGGGGCAATGTTCATCATGGCGATCTATGCCGTGTCCTACCCTTTCAGCCTGGTGTGCTCGGCGCTGCAGCAGGCACCCAGCGAGTACGAAAATGCCGCGCGCACGCTCGGCGCCGGCGTCATCCGCATCATGCGGTCGATCATGCTGCCCTTGACCATGCCGGCCATACTGTCGGGTTTCATCCTGGCGTTCCTGGAAACGATCGCGGCCTTTGGCGTGCCGGCCTTCATCCTGATCCCGGCGCGCACGCCGGTGATGACCATCCAGATATTCTCCCTGTTCTCCGAATTCCCCCCCCGGCTCGGCGTGGCGGCGGCGTACGGCATGCCCCTGCTGCTGGTGACCCTGGCCCTGATCCTGATCCAGCGGCGCATCCTGCACCGCCGCAGCTACACGTTGATCACCGGCAAGGGCGGCACCTACCGGCGCGCGACGCTCGGGCTGTGGCGCTGGCCCGCGCTTGTCCTGGCGCTGGCAGTCCCGCTGTTGTCGGTGGTGCTGCCCTATACGGTGATGGTGCTGGTTTCGCTTTGCCGTGCGTGGGGCAAGGGGCCGCTGGCGCCGGGTAATCTTACGCTGCACTGGTACCACGCCACGTTCATCGAAAGCAGCGCGACGCAATCGGCCCTGCAAAACAGCCTGGCCTATTGCGCGGCAGCCGCCACCCTGGCAGTCGCGGTGGCCTCGCTGGCAGCCTATATACGCTCGCGCCGCCTGATCCCGGGCAGCGCCGCCCTGGGATTCCTGGCCATGGCCCCCTTCGCCGTGCCGGGCATCGTGCTGGGCATCGGTTTCTACGCGGCCTATGCCCACCCACCCATCCGGCTGATTGGCACGCCATGGATATTGATCGTCGCGTTCGCCACCCAGTTCCTGCCCATCGCCTACAGCAACGGCATGTCGATGATCGGCGCCCTGGCGGTCGACCTGGAAAATGCCGGGCGCATATTGGGCGCCAGCCGCATGCATGTCCTGACGCGGATCACCGCGCCGCTGCTGGGCAACGCTCTGCTATCGAGCTGGATGCTGATCTTCATCTCGGCATTCCGGGAACTGTCGACCGCCATCTTCCTGTTCGTGGGCAGCACCGCGGTGATCACCACCACGATTTTCGACTTCTCGTCATCGGGCAACTATGAGCAGGTCTGCACGCTGGGCGTGACCATGATGGTCATCATTCTCGGCGTGGTGACGCTGGTCCACCAGGTATTCGGCAAACGGCGCAACCACCTGAAATCGACCCAATGAAGCAGGGGCCGGCGATATACGCGCCGGCCCCTTCCATTGCACCTGCCTTCCATTGCGCCGGTCTTCCCTTGAAGTCCGCCCTCGCGCCAGCCGTCGCTCGCGGCGCCCTACTCCGCAAGCGGCGGCAGACCCAGCCTGTACACAACGTTGGCCGTGTCGTGGAACAGCGCGGCCTTTTCCGCCGCCGTGGCTTTCGCGGCCAGGCGCTTGAACGCATTCCACAGCACGTGGTAGCTGAACATGCCCTTGTCGACCGCGAAGTTGCTCTCGAACATGCAGCGCTTGACGCCGAACAGTTCAATGCAGGTCTCCGCATAGGGCCGCCAGGCATCGGCCAGCTGCGCGGAGCTGGGCGGCGTTTCCTGGTGATCGAAGCGAATGCCGAAGATCGGCATCCCGGCGCCTCCGAGCTTGATCATCACGTTTGGCAACCGCGCCAGTTGAGCCAGTCCGCGCCGCCAGTCGGCGAACGCGGCATCGCGCTGACCGGCATAGGGACCGATACCGATCGGGCCGCCGAAATGATCGATCACCACCGTCACGTCGGGCAGCGCGCGCGCTAGCGCATACAGTTCGTCGTGCTGAGTGTGGTAGATCCACGCGTCCAGCGCCAGGCCATAGCGGCCCAGCGCCGCGACGCCGCGGCGGAACCGCGGGTCGCCCAACAGCCCGGCCGGCGGCGCCAGGGTGCTGGAACGGACCTGCGGATCGGCATGCCAGACCACGGTATTGCGCATTCCCCGCAGGCGGCCGCCAGCAATGCGCAGCATGGCTTCCAGCACCGGCACGACGTCGTCGCCCAGCAACAGGTCGGCGCCCGCGACGATGCCCTTGCAGAGCTGCGCGTCGCCATATTCTCCGCTCTCGCTCATGGCCGCGACGCCGCAGGCGAAGGCTACTTCCCCCAGCGGCGCCATCTCGCGCGGACCGTGCGCGCGTAGCATCGAGCGGCATTGGATGTACACGCTCGCGCGGATGTCGTGTCCCTGGCCGATGTCTTCCAGGAATTCATGCATCAGATAGCGGCTGCCCAGGCGATCCCACAAATGATGATGCGGGTCGATGATGGGCAGCTGGGGATCGAGGATTTCTTCGCGATGCCGCGCCAGCCAATCGGGGCGGATGCCCAGGTGAGGCGTGTAGACGGGTTGCATGGCTGTCTCAGAAAGGCTTGATGTTGGCGTCCTTGATGACCTGCCGATATGCGTCCGTCTCGGTTTTGATCCGTTGCCGCATTGCTTCGCCGGTCTGGTCCGGCGTGCCCGGGTCGAGGCCCAGCGTGCCCAGGCGCTCTCTCACCGCGGGATCCTTCAGCGAAACCTGGATAGCATCGTTCAGAGTCTGGAGTATCGCCGGCGGCGTACCGGCCGGCGCGAGCAGGGCGTACCAGGTGGCCGCCTCCAGATCGGGCAAGCCCTGCTCCGCGACCGAAGGCACGTCGGGCAGCAACGGCGTGCGCTGCTTGGACATCACCGCCAAGGCCTTCACCTGCCCATTCTTGACGAAATTGATTGCCGACGCCGTGGTGGTGAAACCCACCGGAATCTGGGCGCCCATCACGGCCGTCATCATTGGGCCGCCGCCCTTGTACGGCACGGCCGGCAGCTGCAGTTTATGCAGGATCTTGAAGCGTTCCACGGCCAGATGGGGCGGCGTCTCCGGACCACCCGACCCGAACATATATTTGTCGGGACTGGCTTTTACCATCTTGAAGAACTCCGAAACCGTATTGGCCTCGAACGCCTTGTTGGCCACGACGATCGACGGCGACGTGCCAAGCACGGCAATCGGATCGAATGACGTTACCGGATCGTATTGCGCGTTGCCGTAAAGCGGCGGGGAAATCGTCATCTCGGAGCTGTCGCCCAGCAGCAAGGTGTAGCCATCGGCCGGCGAATTCGCGGCCGCACCCGCCCCGATCATGCCCCCGCCGCCGGTGCGGTTCTCGACGACGAACGACTGATGCAGGATGACGCTCAGTTTCTGCGATATCAGGCGCGCCGCGATGTCGGCCCCGCCACCAACCGAATACGGCACGATCACGCGCACGGCATGATCGGGATAGGCGCCAGCACTCGCGCCGGCGCTCAACCCCACACCGGCGGCTGCCAGCCCGGACACCATCAACTGCTGTATTGAAATCTTCATTTTGTCGTCTCCATCTTCTCCCCTTGCGAGGCTGGCGGGCGGAATCGCCCTGCTCTTCTTGTGGCCCGATAGCCATGCGGCCACGCGCCTGCTACTGCCGGGTTCGCACACCCCTGGCCGGGATGCGCGAACCCGTCGATACATTCAACAGCCCGAGTGCATGCGTTGTCCCGGGGTGGGCAGCTCGGCGCGCAATATGGTCCCGGACTGCGATTCGGTAATGAACAGGCTGCGCCGGTCGGCGCCGCCAAACGCCAGATTGGTGGTGTTGCGCCCTTCGCAGGAACGGATGCGCCACACCGGCTCGCCCCAGCGGTCGAAGGCCCAGATGCTGCCCAGCCCATTGTGCGCAACGAACAAGGTGTCATCCTCGTCCATTGCCAGCCCGTCGGGCCCGTTGCCTCCGCTCAGCTGGATGGCCACGCCGACGCGTCGCACCGGCTCTCCGCGCGGTGGCAGCGGCACGCGCCAGACGGCGTTGTCGCGCGTCATGGCCAGGAACAGCACGGTCTGCGCGCGGTTCATCACCAGGCCGTTCGGCGAAGGCAGCGTATCCAGCAGCACCTCGACCGCCCCGTCGGCGCGCAGGCAGACCAGCCGGCCCGTTGCGTCGGTCAGGCCGCTGTCGCCCTGGTCGGTGAAATACAGATCGCCGTTGTCCGCGAAATAAAGGTCGTTCGGTCCTTTCAGCGGACCGCCGGGCAATTCGCCGACCACCGTTTCCACGGCGCCCGTGGCCGGGTCCAGGCGCAGGATGCCGCGCCGGAAGTCGGCAATGAAGATCGCGCCATCCTGCCGGATCTTCAGCCCATTCGGCTCGCCATCGTATTCGGCCACCAGCGAGAACGCGGCGTCCGGCGCGACCTTGAACACACGGCCGTGAGGAATGTCGACCACGTAGAGGTTGCCCTGGCTGTCGAATGACGGGCCTTCGAGAAAGCAGTCGGGCCGATGCGCGAAGCGCGTGGCCGTCCATGGCGAGCGCGGGTTCGTGACGCGCAGGGACCGCGGCATACGCGCCCATACGGCGGTAGCGATGTCTGGTGGAGCGGGATACACAGCGGATACCCTCTATCGCGCGCGCTGCCGCGCCAGCCCGGCGGCGGTTTCCTCGATCCACCCGACGGCGCGCGTGGTGCCGAGCAGCGTCGTCGTGATGCCGAACGTCAAGAGCACCGACTGGACCAGGGCCTCTTTCGCCATGCCCATGCCCAGCGCGCGCTCGGCATGGAGTTTCACCGCGGCCTCTTCACCTGCCGTGGCCAGCGCGCCGATCAGGATCAATTCGCGCGTGGCTTCGTCGATCGGTCCGGACGTACGCACCGCCTCGCGCAACGCGCGGAAGCTTTCATGGATAGGCGCGCTGATGGCGCGCAGTTCGTCGTTGGGCGACGGAATGGTCGATGTAGGCATGATCTCGGGCAGGAATGGACAACGGGACGGGAATTCCTTGACTGCATGGATCGGAGCGGGCCTGTGGCCGGATACCGGGTCAGGACAAAGCGACCGGCGCGGCCGCGAGCGGCCGCAGTTTTCCCGGCAGCATCACCGCGCACAAGGCTTCGGCAAAGTAAAAGTCGCCGAACATCGTGGCGCCGCGTACGCCTTCGTTGTGCGGTTTCGAGTAGCAGGAATTCACCAGCAATCCGTGCTGCAAGGGGGGGCGGGCGAACTCGTCGCGGCACAGGGCTTCGAGCATCGTCACGCCGCGCTGCCACCACTGCCCGGCCCGAGCCGGGTCCGGATGCAGGCGCCCCAGTTCCAGCAATGCGGAAGAGACCACCGCGGCCGCGGCGGTATCCTTGATCCCGGCATCATCGCCATTCGCGTCGAAATCCCACGGAGGCACCTGGCGGTCGCCGAGCCGGTGCAGGTAGTAGTCCGCGCACTGTTCGGCCAGTGTCAGATAGGCAAGCTTGCCGGTCTCGCGCGCGGACTGCACATAGCCGTAGATGGCCCAGGCCTGGCCACGGCTCCATGTCGATTCGTCGAACGCGCCCTGGAAGGTATAACCGCGCCGGCGCTCGCCGGAGACCGCGTCGTATTCGACGGCGTGATACGTGGAATGATCGGCACGGACGAAATTGTCGGCCGTCATGCGCGCATGCGCTTCAGCGCACAGCCGGTAGCTGCCGTCGTCGCTATGGTTGGCGGCCCAGTACAGCAGGGGCAAGTTCGCCATCGTGTCGATGGCCGACGCGCTGCGCCCGCGCGGGTCGGACAGCGGCCCCCAGGATGCAAGGTAGGCGCCACGCCGCGTCGTGATCAGACGCGCACGCAGCTTGTCGGCGGCCTCCAGGGCGAAGCGCGCGTACCAGTCGTCGCCGGTGATGTGAAACCCGGGAATCGCGCTGCTATCGAAAATGAAGCCGATATCGTGCGTGTTGCCGTCATCCGCGCGCTGCCCGACCAGCCGCATGCGCTCGCGCGCCCAGGTGGCGAACCGCGATTCTCCGGTATGCAGATAAGCGACCCACAGCAGCCCCACCCAAAAGCCGCAAAACCAGTTGCCGTGGCTCCAGCCCTTCTCCGAGTAGCCGGCCGAAAGGGATGCCGGCAAGAGCTTCCACTGGCCATTTTCGCTGGTGACATACGGGAACTCGACGCCCAAGGACGGCTCATCGGCGTCGATCTTGGCGGCCGAGCGGTCCAGAATCTCGCGGAACAGGGCCGCCTGTTCGGCCGAAATACCGAGATCGCGCGCCGGCGCGCCCGGGTTGACTGTCGTCATCGTGCTCTCCATACACAAGGGATCGTGGCATGCGGCGGCCGGCAAGGCCGCGCCGATGCGGTTGCGGCGAAGCGCCGGCTCAGCGGCCGGTGAAACGCGGCGTACGTTTCTCCATGAACGCCCGCATGCCTTCGGCGCGGTCTTCGGTGGCGAATCCTTCGCGGTTGATGTCGATCTCCCGCGACAGGCCTTCCTGCAGCCCTGTTTCGAACGAGGCCAGCACCGCGCGCTTGGCAAGCTTCACGGACAGCGGCGCATGGGCCGCTATCTGGGCGGCGATCTCTATGGCGCGCGGGATCGTGCGGGCGGGCTCCGCCAGTTCGCTTACCAGGCCAAAGCGTTCGGCGTCGACCGCCGGCAACGGTTCGCCGGTCAGGATCATCTTCATGGCCAGCGCCTTTCCAAGCAATCGCGGCAACCGCTGCGTGGCGCCGTCTCCAGGCAACCCGCCAATGGCGATTTCACGTTGAGAGATGGAGGCGTCGCGCGCGGCGATGATGATGTCGGCCAGCATCATGAGCTCGCTGCCGCCGCCAATGGCGAAACCGTTGACCGCGGCGATGAGCGGCTTGGGAAAAGTCTCGATTGTTTTCCAGCGGGCCAGCCTGAGCGGATCGGCATAGGCATCGACGCCGCGCGCGGCCATGTCGGCGATGTCGGCGCCGGCGCTGAAGAAGTCGTTGCCGCCGGTCAGCACCACCGCGCGCACCGCATCGCTATCGCGCGCGGCCAGCAGCACCTGCTCGATCTCGCCGAGCAGCGGCAGGCTCAGGGCATTGCGCTTGGCGCGATGGTTCATCGTGATCAGCCAGACGAACGGTGCCGGCTGCTCCAGCCTGATAAGACTCAGGTCGGCAAAGGCTGCGACAGTGTCAGGAGAGGACGTCATAGGCATGCGCTTCCGGTCAGTGCGATTTATGTTAATCGATTTCGTTTCGGGAGTAAACGGCCTTTTTTCGATTTTCACGCAGGCGCGCGCACCTGTCCGCGCACGCCCTTTCGACCCTCGCGCGGCGACCTTCGGCGCCGCGCAACGGGCACCTCGAATAAACTGATGGACGGACGCATCAGGTCAACGCCGGGATTCGCGTTCACGTCCCGCCGAGAGGACGATGCTCTTTACAGACCCAAATTCTCAAGGTCCAAACAATGGTAGATGGTGCGGTTACGCTCAAACACGTGGCAAATCGAGCCGGCATTTCGGTAGCCACCGTTTCGCATGTGCTCAATGGAACGCGCCATGTAAAAAAAGAGACGCGCGAACGCGTGTTGGCGGCGGTCAACGAGCTGGGTTACGCCGGGCACAGCATCGCGCGCAGCCTGCGCCGTGGCCGCACGGCGATATTGGGGTTGGTCGTATCGGATATCGAAAACCCCTTCTTCGCCTCGCTGGCCAGCCACGTGCAGCGCGCCGCATCCAGCCAGGGTTACCAGGTCATTTTCAGCGACAGCAAGGAAAGCCCCGAGCGCGAACGGGAGATCGTCGACGCGCTAAGTTCCCAGCGCGTCGACGGCATCATCCTGGCGCCGGTCGCGCCACAGAACGTCGAACTGCTGTCCACGCGCCGCACCCCGATGGTGCTGGTGAACCGGCGCGTCCCCTCCGTCCCCACGCCGTATGTGGTCGCCGACGACCAGTTGGGCGCCAGCCTGGGCTTCGATCATCTGTGGGACCTGGGGCACCGCGTCATTGTCGTGGTGCACAACGGCATAAACCGCAGTACCACGGTAGAGCGGATCGAAGGTGTGCGCGCTTCGTACGCCCGGCGCGGCATGGCCTTCGACGAGACGCTGTCGATCGATGCCGGCCCGTCCTCCAATCAGGGCGAGGCCGCGCTGGTCAAGCTGCTCTCGCGCAAGACCAGGAAGCCGACCGCGATTCTGGCGCTGGGCAACTGGGCATTGCTTTCGGCGATACGTGGCCTGCACGCCAGCCGGCTCCGTTGCCCCGAGGACATCTCCCTGGTGGGCTATGGGGTGACCAGCCCGTACTGGATGCCCTCGGCGTCGATTTCCATGGTGGAGCTGCCGGTGGGCCAGATGGCGCACGCCGCCGTGGACCTTTGCCTGAGCCAGATAGAGAAGGCCGACCATACGGCCTCGGTAATGCTTCCCCCCGCATTTACCGCGGGAGAATCGTCCGCTCCCCTGCACGCCTCGCCAAGTACCGCCGCCGGACGGGCAAGGCGCGCCGCCGATCCGCGGGCGCAGGAAGAAAAAGCCTGACCGACCAGGGCCGGCCGAGCACCGGCCGACTGGCGCGAACTCCCATGGCGACTTCATATTGACAAGGCAAAAACAGCTCCCTACACTACGCGGAAATCGATTACGCAAACGATTACGTATATCAAATCAGCCCAGGCGCCTCATAAAGCGCCTTTAAATCGGCCAAAAAGTTAATCGATTGCTATTTTGTTCGGCGATCACTGAAAGGAGCATCAATGCCCGGACCACTGCAAGGCATCAAAGTACTCGACTTCACGCACGCCAGAGCGGGTCCGCAATGCGCCATGATGCTTGGCGACCTGGGCGCCGACGTGATCAAGATCGAGCGTCCAGGCGGCGAGATCGGCCGCCAGTGGGGGCCCTTGTACGAGGGCGAGCGCATCGACTTCATGTCGGTCAATCGCAACAAGCGCGGCATCGAACTGGATTTCACCAATGAGGACGACCTGGCCTTGATCAAGGACCTGGTCGCCGATGCCGACGTCGTTGTGCAGAATCTGCGCCCGGGCGTGATGGCCTCGTTCGGCCTGGATGCGGAGACGCTGCGAGCCCAGCACCCGAAGCTGATCTACTGCTCCATCAACGGCTACGGTCCGGACGGCGCGCTGGCCATGGAGCCCGCCTACGACAACGTGATCCAGGCGTACTCGGGCCTGATGAGCATTACCGGCATCGACGTGCCGGTACGCTCCGGCCTGCCGCTGGCGGATCTGCTGACCGGCGTATTCGCCTCGCACGCGATTCTCGCGGCGCTGTACGAGCGCAGCCAATCCGGTCTCGGACAGCACGTACAGGCATCGCTGCTGCAGAGCCTGGTCAGCCTGCTCAGCTTCTATGGCCAGATCTATCTGCTGAATGGCAAGGTCCCCGACCTGATCGGCAACAATCATCCCATCATGGCGCCGGCGGGCCTCTACCCCGCCAAGGACGGCAACGTGATCATCCAGGTATCGAGCGACCGGGAATTCGTGCGCCTGTCCAAGGCAATCGGACTGCCGGAAATGGCCGACGATCCGCGCTTCTCGACCAACGACGCGCGCGTGGCCAACCGTCCGGCGATGAACGCGCTGCTCGAGAGCAAGCTGAAGGAACGCACCCGCGCCGAATGTATCGCGCTGCTGCGCGCCGCCCGCGTGCCGTCGGGCTCCGTCAACAATGTCGGCGAAGCGCTGGAAGACCCGCAGGTACGCGCCAACAACCTGGTCGTGCAAATGCAGCATCCGACGCTGGGCTCCATCCCCACGCTGGGCTTCCCGGCAAAGTTCGAACGCACCCCGCACGACATCCGCCGCCACCCACCGGCGCTGGGCGAACACACGGAAGAGATCCGCAATGCCAGACGATTCTAAACAGACGCAGGGCGGCCAAACCGATCCGGTGCGCGTGGAGATCAAGGAAGCGATTGCAACGGTCACCATCGACCGCGGCGAAACACTCAATGCCCTGACCGACGACGTACTGTTCGGCGTCACGGACGCCATGGCGCGACTGGGCGAGAACCCGGCCGTGCGGGTGGCCGTACTGCGTGGCGCCGGCCGGCGCGCCTTCGCTTCCGGCATGGATCTGAAAGTCCTGAAGACCTACGATCCCGCCGGCACGCAGCAGCATTTCGACGAGCTGAACGGCATGCTGTACGCGATCGAACGGGCGCCGTTCCCCGTGATCGCGATGGTCCAGGGCTATGCGCTGGGCGGGGGCAGCGAGCTGGCCGCCGCCTGCGATCTGCGCATCGCCGGCAGCAGCGCGCGCATCGGCGTTCCGATCGGCCGCTTCGGCCATTGCCCGGACCGTGTCAACGTGCGGCGCATGCTGCGGCTGATATCGCCCGCGCACCTCAACGCGATGATCATGACCGACACCCTCTACGACGCCGACGACGGCTTGCGTATGGGCTTCTTCAACTGGGTGGTGCCGGATTCCGCGCTGGAGGCGTTCACCTACTCCATCGCTCGTACCGTCAGCGAGAAATCACCCCTGGGAATGAAGGCCTTCAAGCAAGTGATGGCGCAGGTGCAGGACGGCTCGGTGGAACACGCGCAAGACCCGAACGAGGATGTCGTGACGTCGCTGTGGGCGACGCGCGATTTCCAGGAAGGCGTCGCGGCATTCTTCGAACGCAGGAAACCAGACTTCAAGGGGGAATAGCATGCTTGCGAACGAATCGTCGCGCGCGGTCTGGCGCGATGCCGCCCAGGCAATGCTGCAACGGGCCGAACAAAGCGCGGCGGCGATCGGTGCGAACGGATTTCCGCATTGGGCCGATCCGCGGACCGGGGCCTGGACCACGACGCCCGATGGCGACTGGACCGGCGGCGCGTTCCCGGGGATTTTCTGGCTGGGCCACAAGATGACCGGCGAAGCCCGCGTACTGAAACTGGCACAGACCTGGAGCGCCAAGCTGCGCCCTCGCGCGAATCTGGAAACAGCATTCAAGGGGTTCGGCTTTTACTACGGCGCCGCGCTCGGAGACCTGCTGGCGCACGACAAGGAAGCGGCCGCCACCGCGCTGGAAGCGGCTACATCGCTGGCGCGGCAGTACGACCCGGTGCTCGGGCTGATTCCCCTGGGACGCGATGCGGAAGAAGCCGGCGAAGTCGGCAGCGCCTACAGCAGCATCGATTCGCTGCAGGCGACGCCCCTGCTCTTTTGGGCGGCCCGCAAATCCGGCCGGCAGGACTTCGCCGAGTGCGCCGCGCGCCACACGACACAGGTACTGCGGATTCACTGCCGCGCCGATGGGTCCATCGTGCAATCCACCGAGCTGGACGGGAAAAGCGGCCAGGTGATCCGCAATTTCACCCACAAGGGATATAGCGACACGAGCGTCTGGGGCCGGGCTCAAGGCTGGGGCATGCTGTATTCGGCCATGGCTTACGCGCAGGATCGAACCCGGGCGGATTGGCTGGAGCAAAGCATGGCGGCGGCCGACTGGTGGCTCGGCCGGGTCCCCGCCGACGGCGTCGCATACTGGGATTTCGACGATCCGGACATCCCGGCGGTACCGCGCGATACGGCGGCTACCGCTATCGCCTGCGCCACGCTGCTGCGGCTGGCCGAACTCGCGCCTGACCAGGCCGACCGGCAACGCTATCGTGAAGCGGCCGAGGACACGTTGCGCACGCTTGTGGAGCAGTATCTCACCCGCGGCCAGGCCGGCAACTCATCATCGCCGCCAGCCGGCATGCTTATCGGCGGCTGCTTCAACAAGCGCGCCGATTCGCGGGCGCGTGACTCTGTAACCAACGCCGAGCTGATCTTCGGCTCGTACTACTTGTTCGAATGCCTGCAGATTCTGGGCGGCACAATCCAAGCCACGGAGCTATGACCATGAACGAAGGTTTGCAGATCGGCGTATCCCATCGCCATTCCTTTCCGGTGCACGAAGCAATCACCGTCGGCGCCCATGGCACGATCCCGCTGCCGGTGCTCGCCACGCCGCACCTGATCTTCATGCTGGAAGACACTTGCGCGATGGCCGTGGCGAATCTTCTGGAACCGGGCGAGGTCACCGTCGGCACCGGCGTGTTCATCGATCATCTCGCGGCGGCATATACCGGCGACCAGATCGACGTGGTCGCTGAACTGGTCTCGATACGCGGCAAGCGCCTGGTATTCCGGGTCGAGGGACGCAGCGGCAAGGTGGTGGTCAGCCGCGGCTTGCACGAGCGCGCGAAGGTAAGCGCCGAAGCAATGGCCGCCGGCCGGTAGCGGGCGACCAGATCGATGCCCCGATCATCCGGCGCTTCGTGGAACCAAGCTGGGATTGGCCACGCAACCCGATGTGCAGACCGTGGCCGATAGCGGTTGAAAGACGAGGCGCTGATCGTGTCCTGGCCGGCCCGACAGCTCTTAGCCCAAGGCCAGCCGGCCAGGCATACCGGCCGCGTTCTCCAGCGATAGCAGCGCCTGCTTGCGTTCGATGCCGCCCGCATAGCCGGTCAGCGCGCCGTTGTCGCCGATCACGCGATGGCACGGCACGATGATGGATATCGGATTCCTGCCGTTGGCCGCCCCTACCGCACGCGCGTGCCCGCTACCCAGGCCCATCTTGCGGGCCAGCGCTCCATACGACACCACCGTGCCATATGGGATCCTGGCCAGTTCCTGCCATACCCGGCATTGGAACGGCGTGCCGCGGAACGCAAGCGGCACATCGAAACCGCGGCGCCCGCCATCGAAGAATTCCGCCAATTGCTCGCGCGCCTGCCGCACCACGCGAGGCACCAGGCGTTCGTCGGCGCTATAAGCAAGTTCGGGAAAATACTTCTGCCCGACGAAGAACAGACCCGTCAACGCATCATCGTGTATGCGCAGGGCGATATCGCCGAGCGGACTGGTAACCAGGTATCCGTTGTTCATGACTTTGCTCCGGCTTCGTGTCGCCGCCACAGATGTACCGTCGCATAGGCGCGCCACGGCGCCCAGCGCTCGGCATATTCGTTCAGCTGCGCCGCGCTGGTACAGCCCAGGTGTTTCTTCAGTACGGCGTCGCCCTCGGGAAAGGCGTTGGGCCAGGCCAGCGCACGCATGGCGATGTACTGCACCGTCCATTCGCCCACGCCGCGCACCTTGCGCAGCGCCGCCAGCGTCTCGTCCAGCGGCGAGAACGGCTCGAGCGACAACCGGCCCTGCGCGATTTCGCGCGCGATGGCGACGATCGCCTCGGCGCGTATACGGATCAGGCCCGTGGTGATCACGTCTTCGATGTGGGCCTGCGCGATGCGGTCCGCTGCCGGAAAGGTATAGGCCAATCCGTACGGCGCGGATTCAAGCTTCGTGCCGAAGCGCTCCGACAGCCGCCCCAGGATTGCCCGGGCATTGCGCACGCTGATCTGCTGGCCGGCGATGGCGCGCACGGCGATCTCGAAACCGTCGAAAGCGCCCGGCACGCGCAAACCCGGCAGGTCCGCGGCCAATTCGCCCAGGTGGGCGTCGACCAGATCCGGGCGGCAGTTGGTGTCGAAGATATGGCGCGCGCGGCTCAGGATCTGCGCAACGGCGGACTGCATGCCGGCAGGCACCGTGACGCGCAGCGCGTGGCGCCGCGGCTCGTGCGTGACGCTCATCCAGCCGGACAGGCGGCGCCCGCCCTGCACGACATCGATGGCGCGCGCGTAGGTGTCGTCGCTGATATGTTCGACGCCCTCGATACGCCGATGCGCCAGGAAATCCAGCACGCCGCGCCAGGCATAGGGTGGACGGTAGGCCAGTTCGAAGCGCATCGTGTCCGGCTGCGCGATGCCGGCGGCCTTGCGCAACCGCAACGGATTCAGTCCGTAGCGCTCACGGAACACATCATTGAAGCGCCTGACGCTGCCGAAGCCTGCGGCCAGCGCCAGTTCGGCCATGGGCATGCTGGTTTCCGTCAGCAGGCGCTTGGCGGTCAGCAGCCGCTGCGTTTGCGTGAACTCGGTCAACGAGACGCCGAATTCGGCCTCGAAGATGCGGCGCAGGTGGCGCTCGGTGATGCCGACGCGGTCAGCCAGGTCCGTGAGATTCCTGCCGTCCAGGAAACCATCTTCGATCAACCGCACCGCGGCCCGCGCCAGCTGGCTAGACAAGTCGAGCAGCCCGTGGCCGGGGGCGAGCTCAGGACGGCAGCGCAGACAAGGCCGGAACCCCGCCCGTTCCGCCGCCGCGGCATTGGCGTAGAAGCTGCAGTTCCTGGCCTGCGGCGCCTTCACCGGGCAGACCGGCCGGCAATAGATGCCGGTGGACGAAACACCCATGAAAAACCAGCCGTCGAAGCGCCGGTCACGCGCCACGAAGGCCTGGTAGCAGATAGCGGGATCGAGATTCATGCCAAGATGTTAGGCCAGGCTCGCTTGGAAAACTGGCTGAATTCGGACATGTGCCTGATCTATGTCAGTCGTCTTCGCCTTTCTCGATAAACGCCGCGGCCCCCACGTTGAACCGCTTGGTCAACGCAGCGATTTGACGGATATTGAGCATACGGCGCCCCGCAAGGATTTCGGAGACCACGCTCTGGCTACCTACTTCCGGCAGCTCAGATTGGGTCAGCCCATGCTGATCCATCAAAAAGCGCAGCACGTCTCGCGGAGATGATGCAGGAATGGCATGGTGGTCGGCCTCGTACTCGTGCACCGCTGCAGTCAGCAAGTCGAGCAAATCGGCCAAAGGGTGATCGACATCTTCCCGTGCAGGAGTATTCCGGGTTTCGCCAAGAATGGCCGCGATCAACAACAGGGCACGATCATAATCGGCTTCGGTACGAATCGCGCCCACGCCCGCCACGGTACGAAACTCGCCATAGCTGCGGGCTACCTGAGCCAGATCAGGAATTACGGCTTCCATATGTCGTACTCCTTGTGCGTAAAAACATGCTTGATAAACACCGTCTGTGATCGAAACACTACATCGGCCACGATGCGATAGTTGTTCCCGCCCACATCAAACACCACGTAGCCTTCAACCCAGTCCACCGTGTTGAACACGGTCGTCAGCTCCGCGAAGCTTGCTGCTTTAGCGTGTAACAAGGCGGTATGCCAGTGCAATAGCGAATTGGTGGATCGCGGGTGAGTGGCCCAGAAATCCCGCAGGATGCGCTTGGAGATGATGTGCATGGCAGATTATCGCAAAAACAGATAAAAATATCAAAAACAAATTCAGGAGGCCCCGGTTGCCCACATACACACTCAGGGCCGAAACCGAGGTCCAGACCGGATTCCAGAAATGGCGGTACCGATAGATGATGCGCATCAAGATCGAGGCGGTGTTTGTGGCATCACGGGTATCAAGGTTCATCGCGGGGTGTGCCGAGTGCCGCTTACACTGCGGGAAATCAAAGTGGACGAGCACCGGTCCACCCTGCAGAGGAGGAGACCATGGCGACCACGTACTTACAGGCCGACGAAGCAGGCGTTCATTCCATCGATCATTTCGCCCTGACTGTCCCGGATATCGAGGCTGCAAAGCACTTTTTCGAAGCCTTCGGCCTGGACGTCCGCCGCGACCAGGAAGGACTGGCAATTCATGCACTGGACCAGCATTGCTGGGGTCGTATCTTTCCTGGGCCCAGGAAGGCACTCTCCTATTTGCTGTTCAACTGTTATGAAAGCGACTTGCGAGGCCTGACCGAACAGATCGCGGCGGCAGGCGGCGAGAAAAAATCTCCGCCGCCAGGCCGGGAAGGTACCGGATATTGGTTCCATGACCCGGACGGCAACTTGATCGGCGTTCAGGCCGCCAGGCGCACCATGCCTGGCTCCAAATCGCAGAATCCGCGAACCGACATCCCGCCCAATACGCGCGGGGCATTGAACCGGCGCGCCGTCACAGCGATACGGCCAAACCGGATGTCTCATGTCTTGCTCTTCACACCATCCGTGAGCCGCAGTGTCGAATTCTATTCGCGCGCGCTCGGACTTCGTGTTTCCGACCGTTCAGGCAATATCGTGGCGTTCATGCATGCGCCGCATGGCTGCGACCACCATCTTCTCGCCTTCGCCGGAAGCAGCGGGCGCGGTTGGCATCATTCCTCTTGGGATGTAGCTGACGTCGATCAAGTGGGCTTGGGGGCAGCCCAAATGGCGGCCGCCGGATACGTCGAAGGCTGGGGCACCGGCCGGCACGTTCTGGGTTCGAATTACTTCCATTACGTACGCGACCCGTGGGGATCTTTTGCCGAGTACTCCGCGCAGATCGACTACATCGACGCAGGCGTCGAGTGGCTGGGACAGGATCACAACCCCGAAGACTCCCTCTATTTATGGGGCCCCGCCGTCCCGGCATACTTCATTGAGAACACGGAAGTGCCGAAAGAGCAGTCCGCCAGCGCGTTGCCGGCGGAGTGACGCGAAATTGATTTCGGACTATGCCTGTCGTCACAAGTCCAACGTCAGGCTCGCGCTCTTGGCGCCCGAGCAACAGATGATCAGCCGGTCATTGGCATCCCGCTCTTCCTTGGAAAGGATGGCGTCTCGATGGTCCGGGACGCCTGCCAGGAGGCGCACTTCGCACGAACCGCAGATTCCCTCCTTGCACGAGTAGTCGACGTCGAGCCCGGCATCGAGCACGGCGTCCAGGATGGTCTTGCCTGGCTCGACCAGGAGTACACGCCCGCTGCGCGCGAGTTCGACGCGAAACCCTCCCTCCGCCGCCACCGCTTCCTTGGCCGAGAAGTACTCCACATGGACCTGCTCTGAAGGCAGCCCCGATGTGGCGCTCTCGAACGCCGCCAGCATCGGCTTGGGACCGCAGCAGTACATGTGGGCGCCGGCTGGCGCGGAACGGACAACCGCGGCAAGATCCAGTACCGCCCCGTCGTGCTCGCGGTCCACGTGGAGCCTGACATCGCAGCCCGCGCGCCGCATCTCATCGAACTCATCAAGGTATGCCATCGCACCGCGTTGCCGGCCACAGTAGTAGAGCGTCCACGGCCGGCGAAGCCGTTGAAGTCTGGCGATCATCGCGCGCAATGGGGTGATGCCGATCCCGCCGGCAATCAGCACGCTGTGTGGCGCGGCCTCGTTCAACTCGAAATTGTTCCTGGGTTCGCTGATGCGCAAGCGCTGGCCGACGCGCACCTTCTCCTGCATGAAGAGCGAACCTCCCCGTCCGGCGGGATCCTTATGCACCGCGATCACATATCGGTGCGTCTCATCCGGGTCGTTGGCCAGTGAATAACTCCTGGCGAGATGCGGGCTCATTTGCACCTCGATATGTGATCCGGCCGTGAACACCGGCAGCGCGGACCTGTCCACGGATCTGAGCTCGAACGATTGCACGCCATCCGATTCCAGGCGGATGGCTGCGACCACAACTTCTGCATGATTCATCAGCGGGGTACCTCAGCGAGACCGTCCCAGCGCGCCAACTGCGTGAAGCCAGCGATGTCAGGCGTCCGTCGCTGGCAGCACAGGTGCCCGAGACCAGGGATACAGGGCATCTCACTCCGCCTTCAGGTGCGCGGCCTGCACGACACGCGAGAGACGATCGACGTAGCCATTCACCGCCGCGGCCATTTCCGCGGGTGAGTTGCCTATGGTGTCAGGCGAAGTTCCCATGGCCTCCAACCGCTGCTTGAACTGTTGCGCGCCTATCACCTTCGCGATTGCCGCATTGAGCCGCGTGACGATATCCGTTGGAAGACCCGCTGGCCCCCACACAGCGAAGGGCACGCTGGCCTCATAGCCCTCGAAGCCGGGTGTCTCAGCCACCGTGGGCACCTCGGGCAGGAACTTGGAGCGTGTGGCGGAAGTGACCGCCAGCGCCCTGAGCTTGCCTTGCGCGACATACGGACGCGCAAGGTTGATACCCGAGAAGTTGACCTGTACTTGGCCACCCAAGGTGGCGACAAGCGCGGGCGCGCCGCCGCTACACGGCACATGCGTCATTTGCACACCCGACATCATCTGGAAC
>DATJHN010000455.1:0-5565 GCA_035493915.1 Bordetella sp. | reverse complement strand
TCTGCACGATGTGCTTCACATATGGCAATTCCGACGCGCGGCGGATCGGGCTGGACAGCCCGTCGCGCACGCCGTTGACCTCTTCGCGCCAGTCCAGGTGGGCATCCACGTGCACCAGCGTGATCGGGCCGTGCGCGTCATAGCCACGCAGCACCGGCGTGGTGATGCCATGGTCGCCACCCAGCACGATGGGCAGGCCGCCGCCTTGCAGGATGCGCCGCACCGCCAGCTCGCAGCGCCGGTAATGGTCGCCCGGCTTGGACAGGTCGGGCAGCACATCGCCGCAATCGACAAAGCGGATATCCTTGCGGCCCTGCAGCAGTGGACCGTCGATGTCGAAGTCGTAGTGTTCAGGCGCGCGCACCAGGCGGTCGGTCAGGTCGCGTATCACCTGCGGCGCGCGGGTCTGGTCGTTGGTGAACGAATGGGGGCTGTAGGCAGATCCAAACGGCATGCCCAGGATGGCGATATCGGCGCGCAGGTTATCCAGATCAGTGACCAGCTCCGAATACAGCAGGCTCTTGTGTCCGGTACGCGGCGGGACAGTTAGGGTTTCCATGTAGACGACACCTTCACGACGAAAAAGAGGAAGCGGGGCCTCGGGTCGCGGCGCCGCGCAGCGGCACCGTGGAGAAGATGACGAGCACTTTACGAGCCGCCCTTATTGGTAAAAAATGATTTTTTTGTCGGGATAGTTTCGAAATCCGATACCTTTTTCGGGCTCGGAAATTAATCGCTTTTTCGGAGCGGCACATGGCCAGACTGGATTTCGACGAACGCGACCTGAAGTCGCTGCGGGTGTTTTGCAGCGCCGCCCAGGCAGGCGGTTTCGCCGCCGCCGAAAAACAGCTGCACATGACCAAGGCATCCATCAGCCGCCACGTGCGCGAGGTCGAGGACCGCCTGGGCGTCAAACTCTGTGAACGCGGTCCCGCCGGTTTCAAGCTCACGCCGGAAGGCATCGTCGCGCTGAACCTGGCGTCCGGCGCCCTGCGCGCCCTGTCGCGCATTCGCCCCGAAATCGATGCCGTGCACGGCGTCCTGTCCGGCCCGCTGACGATAGGAATAGGCGAACACACGCTGACGCATCCGCAGTGCAAGCTGCCCGAGGCCCTGGCCCGCCTGCGGCAGCACGCGCCCAATGTCCAGCCCGAAATCATCGTCATGGCCTTCACCGACTTGAACCATGCGCTGCACGAACAGCGCGTCGACATCGCCATCCGCGGCCGCTATCGCGACGATCCGGAATTCAATTATCTGCCGCTGTATACGGAAACCCATCGCGTCTACGTCTCGGGCCGCATCGCCGACGCCAAGGCGGGCCGCGCCCTGCCCCTGGTCTACCGCGCCCACCCCTACGTCGAACAGGCCTTGCGCTCGGGCCGCTACACACGCGGGCCGGATGCCGGCGGCCTGGATTCCGTCGGTGCATTGGTCGCGACCGGCTATTACCAGGGCATTCTGCCGACCCACTATGGCCAATTGCTGGAAAAGCGCTTCGCGCTGAAACTGCAGCGCGGCAGCCCGGTCTTCCAGCACCCCGGCTGCGCCGTCACCGAGGCCGCCAGGCCCTTGACCCACCGCGCTGAACTATTCCTGTCCATCCTGCGCGAATTACACGATTTCCGCGGCCCGGAATAGCCACCGCCTGCCGCTTGCCGCCTGCTTCCGCAGCCTCTCATCCGCTGCCTCCTGCCTGCTGCGCGCTGGCCGCCGCACACCGCCCGCCCTCCGCTGAAAAGCACTGAAGGAGTCGGCGATAATGTGACATTCGCGTGCCGCCGCCCAAGCCCGCGGCAGCCGGCCTTCCCCTTCCGCTTCTCCCATGCCACGTTTCCGCCTAGACCTGCGAGGACACGTCTTCAAGGACGCCCTCGGATTCACCTTCCGCCACTGGCGCCGGCAGCCCGGCCGCATTGGCCTGATCACCGGCCTGGTGCTGTTTTCCGCCATCGCCGACATCGTCACGCCCATGTACGCCGGCCGCCTGATCGACGCGGTGACCACGGGCCACGCATCCGAGTCCGCCACCTGGCATGCGGCCGTCAAGGCATTCGTCCTGCTGATCCTGCTGGGCTTCGCCGGCATGGTGCTGCGCCAGTTCGCATACGGCACGATTTCCGCCATGACGGTCAAGATGATGAGCCGCATCTGCACCGACGCCTTCCATCGCGTGCAACGCTTTTCCAGCGACTGGCACGCCAACACCTTCGCCGGCTCCACCGTCCGCAAGATCACGCGCGGCATCTGGGCGCTGGACCTGCTCAACGACACCCTGCTGGTATCGCTGTTTCCATCGCTGGTCATGCTGGTAGGCGCCACCATACTGCTCGGCCTGCACTGGCCGGTCATGGGCGCCATCGTCGGCGGCGGTGCATTGATCTACCTTATAGTCACCGTCATCACCTCGCTGGGTTTCGTGGCCCCCGCCGCGCGCCTGGGCAACGCCTGGGACACCAAGATGGGCGGCGCCCTGGCGGATGCCATCAGCTGCAACGCCGTGGTCAAGGCCTTCGGCGCGGAATCGCGCGAAGAAGAGCGCCTTGGGCGCGTGGTGCGCAAATGGAGCGGCCGCACCTACCGCGCCTGGATACGCGGCACATTGAATGGCGGCATCCAAGGCAGCATGCTGGTCGTAATGCGCCTGGCCATCGTCGGCGCGGCCCTGCTGCTGTGGGCCGAGCAGCGCGCGGGCGCCGGCGACATCGCCTTCGCCCTGACCATGTTCTTCATCCTGCAGGGCTATATGCGCGACCTGGGCATGCACGTGCGCAACCTGCAGCGTTCGGTCAACGATATGGAAGAACTTGTCGCCCTGGAACGCCAGCCCCTGGGCATCGCCGACCGCCCAGGCGCCGCGCCCATCGCCATCGCCGCCGGAGAAATCCGCTTCGACCATGTCACCTTCCAGTATGGCGGACACACCACGCCGCTATACCAGGACTTCTCCGTGCGCATCGCGCCCGGCGAGCGCGTCGGCCTGGGCGGCCATTCCGGCTCCGGCAAGACCACCTTCGTCAAACTGATCCAGCGCATGCACGACGTCAACGCGGGCGCCATCCTTATCGACGGCCAGAATATCGCCGCCGTCCAACAGGCCTCGCTGCGCGCGCAAATCGCGATCGTCCAGCAGGAGCCCATCCTGTTTCACCGCACCCTGGCGGAAAACATCGCCTACGGCCGTCCCGGCGCATCGCAAGCCGAAATCGAATCCGCCGCGCGCCTGGCCAACGCCCACGACTTCATCATCACCCTGCCGCGCGGCTACGAAACGCTGGTAGGCGAACGCGGCGTCAAACTCTCCGGCGGCGAACGCCAACGCGTCGCGATCGCCCGCGCCTTCCTGGCCGACGCCCCCATCCTGATCCTGGACGAAGCCACATCCAGCCTGGACAGCGAAAGCGAAATGCTCATCCAGCAAGCCATGGAACGCCTCATGGTTGGCCGCACCACCCTCGTCGTCGCCCACCGCCTATCCACCGTACGCGCGCTCGACCGCCTGATCGTCATGGAAAAAGGCCGCATCATCGAAGAAGGCACCCACGACGCCCTGGTCGCGCGCCCCGACGGCATCTACCGCCGACTTTTCGAACGCCAGGCCCTATCCCTGACCACCCCGCCAGAAGCTGCCTCCGGCATCCGCGCCGTCCACACCGCATAACAAACCGCCGGCATCACGCAGCCGCCGTCGATACCGAGCGCCTGTCGTCGACCGTGCGGCGACGGCCTATATCGCGCAGCGGTCATCGATACCGCGCAGCCGCCTTGATCCGTTCCTGGCCGCCCGACGGCATATGCCCAAAACTCCATGGCCGGCATGCGGCTTGCGGGGAACAGCACCCTTACCCGCCACATGCAGGACGGCGCCTCCTGGCGAATCGGGATAGGATGAACTGAACGCCAGCCCGGCCAACCCATCGATTACTGGAGCGAGCATGCCCGATCCTGATAGTCACTTGCAGCACGGCGCCCTGGAATTTCCCACCTTCAAGATCGAAACCTACAGCCTGGCGGTGCGCGACGACAACGGCTTCGTCGGCGACAACGCCAGCCGCCCCGCCTTCCAGTCCATCCTGCAAGCCTGGCGCACCCTGTTCGAAACCCTGCACGGCAAGGATCCCCTGGGCGACAAACCCAGCGAAGAAATCCCCAAGTGGCGCCTCGACGAACTCATGCAAAAAGAAGGCCCGGCGGCAGCCGCCATACAAGGCGCCCTCGAAGACTATGCCGAACAGCTGGGCCGAGTCATACGCCGCTTCCTTAACCAGGAATCCTGGAAAGGCGTCCAGCGCGTCATCATCGGAGGCGGCCTCAAGCAAAGCGACATCGGCGCCCTCGCCATCGAAGCCGTCGCCAAACGCCTGTTCCAGGACGACGTCCACATACAACTACGCCTGCTGCACCACCACGCCGACGAAGGCGGCCTGATCGGCTGGCTGCACCTTATGCCGCCCGACCTCGCCCAACGCTACCGCGCCATGCTCGCGGTCGACATAGGCGGCACCAACATCCGCTGCGGCATAGTCCGCGTCCCCAAGAATCGCAACCCCCGCAAGGCAAAAGTCGTCATCGCCGAAAAATGGAGCCACGCCCGCGACGACGACGCCACTCGCAAGGAACACGTGGTCCAGGGCATCGCCGACATGCTCAAAAAGCAAATCGCCTACGCCAAAAAAAAGGGAATCAAACTCGCCCCCTGGGTCGGAGTCGCCTGCCCCGGACGCATCCGCCAGGACGGCTCCATCAGCCGCGGAACCCAGAACCTGCCCGGCGACTGGGCCCACCCCGACTTCCACCTGCCTCGCGCCCTATGCAAGCGCCTGCCGCGCATCGACGGCCAGCAAACGCAAGTAATGCTGCACAACGACGCAGTCGTCCAAGGCCTCTCCGAACTCCCCTACCTGGACGACATCCGTCGATGGGCAGTCCTGACCGTAGGCACAGGCGTAGGCAACGCCTGCTACACCATCCGCGGCAACCGCGGCGAAGAGCCAATCGAGAAAACCGGCAAAGGAAAATCGAAGAAGGCCAAGGCCAAAAAACTAAAGGCAATTAAACCGGCCTTCAGAACCGTATCGACGCAAGATCAAACGCCCGATCAGCCGACGTCGGAGGAGCCGACGACCACACAAGCGCCAACGCAAGCAACGTCGCCAAAGAAAGCCGCGACGAAGACGGCGCGAAAAACATCGCCAGCCAAGACGGCCACGACAAAGACCGCGAGAAAGTCTCCAGCGAAGAAGGCCACGTCAAAGGCAGTTCGAAAGACAGCGGCGAAAAAAGCCGCATCAAAGAACACGCGAAAAATACAACCCTAGCCCCGAAACACAACCGCAACCCAACACAACCGCGTAAGCGAATTTCGGGCCCCCGCGGGCCCGAAATTCACGGGCACCACCAAATCTCTCTGCCCAAGAGCCGCAGCCACGAAGCGCAAGAACCCTGCTCGTGCCAGCATCAGTGATTAAGGCAAACCGGAGTCCGGCGGGGGTGATGCCTGTCGGGGCCAGCCCATAGGAGCCGCGCGAGGGAATCCGTAGGAAGGACGGCCGGGCAAAAAAGCCG
>DATJHN010000454.1:0-19878 GCA_035493915.1 Bordetella sp. | reverse complement strand
TTTAAAAAGAAGAACGATGAAACGCCTATTGCGGGCCTGCTGGCTTGCGGTATTCACTTGCCTGCTTGCTTCCTGCGCCACGGTACCCGATACCGGGCAAGGGACGATGCCGCGCAGCCAGATACGCATCGCCACGGATTCGGGTTGGCTGAGTTACCAGCGCAGTCAGGATATCGTCAAGAAACTTGACGGCGCTCCCGCGCCGGCCGCATCCGATGATATCGACGCCGCCACGGCGGGCTTTTTGCAGCGCCATCTGCAGGTGGAAGAGGCCATCAGCGGGTCGCCGATGGTGGCGGGCAATCGCGTCGAGCTGCTGGCGGATGGACCCAGCACCTATCGCGCCATGCTGGATGCCATCCGTGGCGCGCGGCAGTACGTGCATATGGAAAGCTACATTTTCGACGACGATGATGCGGGCCGCACATTCGCGGATGCTCTTATCGCCAAGCGACGCGAAGGGGTGTCCGTCGCGTTGATGGTCGATGGCGTCGGCACGCTGAATACGCCCAAGGAATTCTTCGATCGCATGCGTGATGCGGGCGTGCAGGTGGTGGTCTTCAATCCCATCAATCCGGCGCAGGCACGTGCGGGGTGGTCGCCCAATAACCGCGATCATCGAAAACTGCTGGTGGTCGATGGCAAGACCGGATTTTTGGGCGGCATCAATATCAGCGCGGTATACGAGTCCTCGCCGTCCCGCGGTTCATCGGCTTCCATACTGCGCGGAAGTTCAGCGGACGCGGATAAGCCGCCGGATCCGCGGGAGGCGCCCTGGCGGGATACGCAAATACGCGTGCAGGGGCCGGCGGTGGCCGAGATCGAGCGCGTCATGCAGGAAGGGTGGCAGGCGCAGCATGGACCGCCCCTGGATCCGCGCGAGTTCTATCCGGTCGCCACGCGCCAGGGTGACCTGCTTGTGCGCATCATTGCGAACCGGCCGGGAGACAGTGACGGCTATACGCTGTATCTGACTTTTATGTCGGCCATTCAGAGCGCGCAACGGTCCATCCATATCACCATGGCCTATTTCGTTCCGGACCCTGCCTTCGTGAGGGCGCTGGCGGATGCAGCGCGGCGCAACGTGGATGTCGTGCTGGTACTGCCGGGATTCAGCGATTCTTCGCTGGTGTTTCACGCGGGGCGATCCTATTACACGGAACTGCTCGAAGCGGGGGTGAAAATCTATGAACGGCGCGATGCGCTGCTGCATGCGAAAACTGCTGTGATCGACGGCGTGTGGTCGACGGTGGGATCGAGCAATATGGACTGGCGCAGCTTTGCCCTGAATTACGAATTGAATGCGGTAATCATCGGACCTCGATTCGCCGCACAAATGGAAACACTATTCGCGGCGGATGTCGCGCACGCGCAGCGCATCGATCCTCAAGCATGGTCGGATCGCGGCATCGAGGATAGATTCATGGAATCGATAGGACGGATGTTCGAACGTTGGCTCTGACGATGTCCGCCGCCAGGGTCGCGGGCTGATTGAATCGCGTGGGTGCGGACCGCGTGCAGGAAAGAGACAGCCGGCGCATGGGCCGGCTGTTCCCTATAACTCACCCGCCTTATTTGCCGTAGCGCGTCTTCGCGTCGGCCATGCAGGCATCCTTGGCATTGCCCGACATCGAATCGCACTTCTCCTTCGCGACATCGTAGGCGGAATCGCGCTTGGTCTTGGTGGCGTCATGCCGCGACTCGGCCTGCTGCTTTGCCTGCTTCGCATCGGCCTTGGCGCTATCGCGCGTGGCCTTGGCCTGCTTCTGGCAGACGTCCTTGTCATTGCCCTTCAGGCCGTCGCACTTCTTTTGATCGGCGTTGTATTGCGCGTCGATTTCCTTGTTGGTCATTGGTGTCTGCGTCTGCGCATACGCGGTGAAACTCACTGCCGGAATGCTCAGTGCAATGGCGCTCAGGGAAAGTTTGATGATATTCATGAAGCTACTCCTTTGTTGTCTGCAGGCCGATCGGCCTGGCCCCCGATGGGCCTGTCTCCGGTGAAGCAAGCGGTGTACCCGCCGCATTGCGCGTTGGATATATGGGGAATGGGCACAGGGTTTGCTGTGCTTTTAGTCCCAACTCACAATGCGAAAGGAGAACAGAATGAAGCTGAGCCGCCTTACATCCATGCTGATTCTGGCCGCTGCTTGCGGATCAGGTGCCGCGCTGGCACAGCAGAACGCGCCGACCACGCCGTCCACCACGCCAAACGATTCCACCGCGACGCCACCGAACAATAGCAAGGTGCCACCCGGCACACCTGCACCCGCTCCTTATGCGGCGCAGCCTTCAGGTACCGCGCCGGTCATGCGCGATTCCTCCGGCAGTGACACCAGACAGGAAAAAGACCCGAGGATGCCTTCGGACATGAAGAACACCAATGTTTCGCCCACTCAAGGCGGCAACCCGCCTTATACGGATACGGGCAAGAAGTAATTTATCCAAGCAAAAAAACGGGGCGCTTGGGGCGCCCCGTTTTTTTGCCTCCATGCACCGCCTATCAATACTGGCGTCGCATATCCGCCGGCGGATACTTCAACTGGCCGCGATACTTCGATACGGTACGCCGTGCCACCATCACGCCCTGTTTGCCCAGCATATGTGCCAGGTCCACGTCTGACAATGGTGTCGATGCATCTTCGCCGTCGATCATTTCCTTTATCAATGCACGCACCGCGGCAGCGGAACAACTGCCGCCGGTATCGGTATACAGTTCGCGCGAGAAAAAGTGCTTGAATTCGTAGATACCGCGCGGTGTTGCCATGTACTTATTGCTGGTCGCGCGCGATACGGTGGATTCATGGATTTCCAATTCGTCGGCGATTTCGCGCAGCATGAGCGGACGCAAGGCTATCTCGCCATATTCGAAGAACGTCTGCTGGCGCAGCACGATGGCTTCCGCGACCCGCTGGATGGTGCTGTAGCGCTGTTCGACGTTGCGGATCAGCCAGCGCGCCTCCTGCAGTTCCTGCGCCATGGGCGAACGATCGCTGTAGCGCGCGTTGCGGAACAGATCCGCGTAGGCGCGATGCAGGCGGGCCCGCGGCATGGCCGCTCGATTGGGCGTGACGATCCATTGGCTATTGAATTTCTGCACCACGACGTCGGGCACGACATAGCTGGAATCCGCCTGGGCGTAGCGCAGCCCGGGACGCGGATCGAGCCGGCGGATCAGCGCGCAAGCTTCCCGCATTGCATCGTCGCTGCATTGGCATGCGCGGACCAGGCCGGAAAAGTCGTGCTTGCCCAGGCGTTCCAATTCGTGTTCGACGATATGGATTGCCAGATCGCGCGCTGGAACTTCCTCGTCCATCGCCACGAGTTGAAGCTTCAGGCATTCCGCCAGATTGCGCGCGGCAAGACCGGGAGTATCCATCTGCTGGACCAGCTTTAGAGCGACTTCCCATTCTTCCCGTTCGGGTAGCGGATCGAAGACGCCATCGCCGGCGAGTTCCGTCAGTTCCGTGCGCAGGTAGCCTTCTTCGTCCAGTCCTTCGATGATGTACTCGGCCATCAGGCGATCGCGCGGCGCAAGCCGGTAGCTGGACAGCTCGCTGCACAAGCGGTCGCGCAGGTCTTCGGTGCTGCGCGCCCATTGCCCGACGTCGCTGTCGCCATCGCCGGTGGCACGGGCGGCGGGATAGTCGCCGGAGTATTCCGATTGACCGTCCGGCAGCTCGGGCAGTTCGGTCACCACTTCCGGCGGCGCCTCGGTGATGGCCGGGGCCTGCAAATCCTGGGGGGCGGCCAGGCTTTCATTCATCGCGGCGTCTGCGTTGGCCGTCGCGGATGCCCCGATGTCGGCCGGCGTGGAGTCTTCCTCGCCTTCGTCCAGGAAGGGGTTGGTCGCCAGCGCCTGCTCGATTTCGCGGGTGAATTCCAGCGCGGACATCTGCAGCAGTTTTACCGATTGCTGGAGCCGCGGCGTCAGGCTGGTCTGCTGACGAGCCCTGAGTTCGTACGTGGCTTGATGTGCCAATTGCTGTCTCCGTTTGACTGCGGGGAGGAAAACGTCCATCGCATTCAACACAGATATACGCAAAGTGCATGCCAACTTTTTTGGATCGACAATCTTTCTATGGCCTTTCCGCAAGCCCGTGTATTTATTGGATTTTCGGGGCACGCCGCATGCTGGCGAAATGGGTGGCGCTCCCGTCGGGGCCGCCCGACGTCGATCTGTGCCAGACGGAATTACCAGCTCATGTAATAAATTCCAGGACACGGGGCTGGTCTCTGGCGTACTCCTTTCAGTCGAACGACCGAATATCCCAGCGCAGGAGAACGATATGGATCATGGCCGTGATACCGCCACGCCCGCTCGCGTCGCTGCCTCCGGCTCGCCCGCCGAGACCCGTATCGTGGGCTCGGCGAAGAAATCGGGTACCGGTCCGGGCCCGGAGATCATGGCGGCCGCCACCCTCGAAGGTAACGACGTGCTGAACCTGGCGGGGGAGAAGCTCGGCACGCTGCAGGACATCATGATCGACGTTGCCGCGGGACGCGTGGCCTACGCCGTGCTGGCCCGGGGAGGCGTAATGGGGATAGGCGATAAGCTGTTTGCCATACCCTGGAGCGCGCTGACGTTGGACACCGACCGCAAATGCTTCCTGTTGGATATCGATCTGGAACGCTTGCGCAATGCCGCCGGCTTCGACAAGGAAAACTGGCCGCGCATGGCGGATCCCGCCTGGGTGGCCGAGATCCACGAATACTACGGGCAGCCGCCGTACCAGTCCTGATCGGGTGTCAACCCGTGTGCGACGTCGCCGAGGCGTCGTAGGTCCCGAGCCGGTTGTACAGGGTTTTCAGGCTGATGCCCAGGGTACGGGCCGTCAGCCGCTTGTCGCCCTGGTGGTGGGCCAGGGTCGCCAGGATCAGTTCGCGTTGCGCCTGCAACAGGGAGGTCCCCACGGACATTTGCAGCGTGCCTTGTGCCACCTGTGTCTTGGGCTGGCGGCGCGTCAATGCGGGGCCGGCAATCTCCACCACGTTATCGGCCAGAATGTAGGCGCGGTTGATGGTGTTCTTGAGTTCACGGACATTTCCCGGCCAGTCGTAGCCGGACAGCGTCTCCATGGCCCGCTTGGAGAAGACCTTGCTGGTCCCTTCGGCCGCATTGAAGCTGTCCAGGAAGCGCTGCGCCAGGTAGGGCACATCTTCCAGGCGTTCGCGCAAAGGCGGCACGCGCAGCGGTACAACAGCCAGCCGGTACAGCAAATCCTCGCGAAAGCGGCCTTCGTTTACAGCGGTATACGGATCCCGGTTGGTGGCCGCCACGATGCGCACATTGACGCGCACGGGCTGTAATCCGCCGACCCGATGGAATGTGCCGGTTTCCAGGACGCGCAGCAACTGCACCTGCATATCCAGGGGCATTTCCGTGACCTCGTCCAGGAACAGCGTACCGCCGCTGGCGTGTTCAAAATAGCCGATGTTCTGCGCGATAGCGCCCGTAAAGCTTCCCTTTTCATGGCCGAAAAGTTCGGCCTCGATCAAGGTCGCGGGTATGGCTCCGCAATTGACGGGCACAAAAGGTTGATCCGCCCGATTGCTGCCGCCATGTATGGCGCGTGCCACCAGCTCTTTGCCGGTGCCGCTTTCGCCCACGATCAGGACGCTGGCCTCGGTGCCGGCCACCTTATCGATCTGCTCCGCCAACTTGCGCATGGCTTCGCACTTTCCCATGGATGAGGGGGCGGGAAAAGCGGCCGGATCGGCACGCCCGCCGGGGCGAGTGGCCGTAGATGCGTTGGGGGTTGCCATTTCCTTGGTTGCTCGTTTGACTGCGGGGCGCCGTGAAGTGGCGCCCGCTACATGGTTGGGCTGCATACTTATAGATCGTACTTATCCAGAATACTTGCCATTGCAAGCACATGAAAGTAGATGAAAATCTTATCTAACTGTACGAATTGATTACGTTTGCGCCAGGGGCGGCACGATAAGCTTCGCTGCCTCGAATGATCCGCATTATGCACCGACCTCCGTCTTTAACGCGATGCGGGTCATGCCCGGCGAAGGCTAGAATGAAAGATGAGCGGGGTGCGATGCGCCACCGCTTTTCGAAATCCCGAAAGAAACCGCGAACTTCACGGAACTGCGCATGCCACATGTTTTGATCGTCGATGACGAATCTCCGGTGCGAACCGCGCTGGCTGAGATCGTCAAGGACGAAGGGTTTACCGTTGCCCAGGCCAGCGACTTGCGCGAGGCGAAGATCCAGATCCTGCGGCAATCGCCCGATCTGGTTTTGTCGGATCTGCAACTGCCTGACGGCAGCGGCCTGGATATTTTCCAGGCATTGAGTTCACCGAACGTCGACGTCGTTTTCATTACCGGTCACGCCAGCGTCGAAAGCGCGGTGGATGCCTTGCGCCTGGGGGCGATCGATTATCTGCTGAAGCCGGTCAACATCCAGCGACTGAAAATGGTGCTGGGCCGCATGCCGCGCAATGCCGACTTGTCCCCCTGGGGCGGGCCTTTCGAGGACGAGGACCGTTTCGGGAAAATGCTCGGGCGTTCGCAGCCCATGAAGCAGCTGTATCGCCAGATCGCCAAGGTCGCGCCAACGGAAGCCACGGTGTTTCTCATGGGCGACAGCGGGACGGGCAAGGAATTGGCCGCTCAGGCCATTCATGAACTGAGCGGGCGGCGCAAGGGTCCCTTTTTGCCGGTCAATTGTGGCGCCATCTCGCCCAATCTGATCGAAAGCGAGATGTTCGGCCACGAGCGTGGCAGCTTTACCGGCGCGGATCGGCAGCACAAAGGCTATTTCGAGCGTGCGGCGGGCGGCACACTGTTCCTGGATGAAATCACCGAAATGCCTGTCGATCTGCAGGTCAAGCTGCTGCGGGTGCTGGAGACGGGTTTATTCATGCGGGTGGGGACGAATCGCGAAATCGCCAGCGATGTGCGCGTCGTGGCCGCGACCAACCGCAGTCCGGAAGAAGCCGTGGCCGAAGGGAAACTGCGCGAAGACCTTTATCACCGGCTGAACGTGTTTCCGTTGGAATTGCCGCCGCTGCGGGAACGCGGCGATGACGTGATCCTGATCGCGCAGCGTTATCTGGAGATGCTGAACAAAGAGCGTGGCGCGGACAAGAAATTCGCGGTCGATACCCTGGAAAGCCTACGTAGCCACAACTGGCCGGGTAATGTGCGCGAATTGAAGAACTACGTGCATCGCGCTTTCATCCTGGCGGATGACAACGAAATCCGGGCTGGCGTCGTGCCCTTGCAGATGTCGCCGGAAAAGACCGCCAGCGGATCGCAAATTACCGTTCCGGTCGGGGTGCCGTTGGCTGATGCCGACCGGCGCCTTATTTTCGCGACACTCGAGCAGTGTGGTGGCGTCAAGAAACATGCCGCTGAAATACTCGGCATCAGCCTGAAGACGCTCTACAACCGCCTGGAAGAATACGCGGCCGCGGGCCATTTCCCCAAGGTCAACGGGGATGCCACCGCCAAGGCGGAGTCCGCTGGCCGGGCCAGCAAATAGGATTCAACCGCCGTTGCGGGTGGGGTCGGGGCGGCTGTGTGATAGGCCGGCCTCGTCTTCGCCCACGATACGATCCGCTGCAATATCGTCGGTGGCGGGGCCGTCCGGTTCGCCTTCCACATCCGCGCGTTCGCCGGTGCCGGCGGCATCGCTATCGGTGTCCGGTGTGCCGGGACCCAGATCGCTGGCGGAATCCGATGAGTCGCTAGGGCCGAGCGCGCGATTGCCGTGGCCGGGAAGCACGCCGCTTTCGAGATCGGCGTCGGGGTTATAGCGTGGTGCCATGGAAGCCTCCTGATACATCGAACCACGAACGGCATTGAGTCGCCGCACGCGGTGGGCCATGGTCACGCAAGCCCTGTGCCGCTCCCCCAAGTGTTCAGGCCGGCACGGGTTCCGGCGGGCTATCGGCAAGGGCTTCCACGGATGTGATGTCCTCCGCGGGTTGGAACGAGTCCGCGCGCGCCATTCCCCAGCCGGTTTCGAACACACGGTGCCTGAATTTGCCTTCCAGCAATTCGCCGGGCGCGAGCTCGGGAAAGATCGCGGACAACAGGCGGACTTCCGATGGGGAAATGCGCCGCGCGATGTGATGCGGCCGCAGCGCCGCAGGATGGGTCAAACCCGCCTCGCCCAGCAGTTCTGCCAGCGCGTGCAGGGTATTCGCGTGGAAGTTCGCCACGCGTTGCGCCTTGTCGGGTACCACCAGGGCGCGCTGGCGCACGGGGTCCTGTGTGGCGACGCCGGTGGGACATTTATCGGTGTGGCAGGACTGCGCCTGGATACAGCCGATCGCGAACATGAAACCCCGCGCGGCATTGCACCAGTCCGCGCCCAGCGCCAGGGTGCGCGCCATGTCGAAGGCCGTGACGATTTTGCCGGACGCGCCGATGCGAATGCGTTCGCGCAAATTGACCCCGACCAGCGTGTTGTGCACCAGGCGCAGGCCTTCCCTCAAGGGCGTGCCGACATGATCGACGAATTCCGGCGGCGCCGCGCCGGTGCCGCCTTCCGCGCCATCGACGACGATGAAGTCCGGGGTGATGCCGGTTTCCAGCATCGCCTTGACGATGGCGAACCATTCCCAGGGATGGCCGACGCACAATTTGAACCCTACGGGCTTGCCTTCGGATAGTTCGCGCAGTTGCGCCACGAAACGCATCAAGCCGATGGGGGAATTGAAGGCGCCGTGCCCGGCGGGTGAATTGCAATCCTTCCAGGGCGCCACGCCGCGCGTTTCAGCTATTTCCAGCGTGACCTTGGCGCCGGGCAGGATTCCGCCGTGGCCAGGCTTGGCGCCTTGCGACAGCTTGATTTCGATCATCTTGACCTGAGGCGTGCGCGCGTTGCGGATAAACGCCTCAGGTGAAAAATTGCCTTGTTCGTCGCGGCAACCGAAGTAGCCCGAGCCGATGTTCCAGACCAGCGCGCCGCCCGGTTTGCGGTGATACGGGCTGATGCCACCTTCACCCGTATCGTGGGCGAAATTGCCGATGCGCGCGCCTTCGTTCAATGCGGTGATGGCATTGCCCGACAGGGCGCCGAAGCTCATGGCGGAGACATTCAGCGCCGACATCGAATAGGGTTGCTTGCAGTCCGGTCCGCCAATGGTCACACGGAAATCGCTGTCGGCAACGTGGGTCGGCGCCATCGAGTGGTTCATCCATTCATAGCGGTCGTTATAGACCTCTTCCTGGGTACCGAACGGGCGTTTGTCCACCTGCTTTTTGGCGCGCTGGTAAACGATGGAACGCTGCGCCCGCGAAAACGGCGTGGCGTTTGTATCGTCTTCCAGGAAATACTGGCGGATCTCCGGGCGTATGGCTTCGAACAGGAAGCGCAGATTGCCCAGGATGGGATAGTTGCGGCGGATCGCGTGGTGCGTCTGGCACACGTCGTAGATGCCGAGCAGCGCCAGCGCTGTCAGGGGGATCGCGGCCCATAACCACGCCAGCGACGACATGACGGTCAATAGCACCGTGCAGATCGTGCCCACCAACACCAGCGCTAAGGTTGAAAACCGTATGGCGAACCAGGACATATGTCTTTCCTTCCTGATGGGCGGGAGCCGCCGCTGAATCGGAACGCGGCACACCATAACAGAAAGCTGCGTCCGCGATGCGTTAAAGCCTATGCGTCGCCGAAATAAATAGCGTGGAATGTTTGCCCGGCGGATCGTCGCTTTTTTATTTCATCAAGCAATTGATCATCAGTCGTTTATATCAATAGGTAATTTGAATTCAGGCCCTACTCAGGCTTTCAATCCGGGTATTCAGCTCAAACGCCACGCCAGGGCAGCCAGCGTCGCGAGCAGGACCGGTACCGTCAGTACGATGCCGATGCGGAAGTAATAGCCCCAGCCGATGCGCATTCCCTTGCGTTCCAGCACGTGCAGCCACAACAGCGTCGCCAGGCTGCCGATCGGCGTGATCTTCGGACCCAGATCGCTGCCGATGACGTTGGCGTAGATCATGGCATCGCGCACCGCGCCCGTGACGGCGGTGTCGGCGATTGACAGGGCGCCCACCAGCACGGCAGGCAAATTGTTCATGACGGAAGACAGCGTGGCGGCGGCGATGCCGGCGCCGAACGCGCTGCCCCAAACGCCGCCTTGGGCGCACCATGACAGAAAGGCGCTGAGATACGCCGTCAGGCCGGCATTGCGCAGGCCATAGACCACCAGGTACATCCCCAGCGAAAACACGACGATATGCCAGGGCGCATTGCGCATAATGCGGCGGGTGCCGACGATATGCATCCGTCCCGCCACGGTCAGCAAACCCAGTGCTCCGGCCGCGGCGATCGCGCTGACGGGTATGCCCATCGGTTCGAGAACGAAAAAGCCCGCCAGCAGCAGGGCCAGTACGATCCAGCCGGCGCGAAAGGTCGCGGGATCACGTATCGCGCTGCGTGGTTCTGGCAATTGGCTATCGTCATAGCGGCCGGGTATGGCCCGCCTGAATACGAGCAGGAGCATGCCCAGCGACGCGGCCACGGCGGCGAAGTTCACGGGAACCATGACGGCGGCGTAGCGCGAGAAACTGACGTGGAAGAAATCGGCCGATACGATATTGACCAGATTGGACACGATGAGCGGCAGACTGCCGGTATCGGCGATGAAGCCGGCAGCCATGACGAAAGCCAGCGCAGCGGCCGTCCCGAAGCCCAGGGCCAGCAGCACTTCCATGACGATGGGCGTCAAGATCAGCGCCGCGCCATCGTTCGCGAACAGGGCGGTGACCATGGCGCCCAGCAGTACGATCAGGGCGAACAGGCGACGGCCGTGGCCGCGGCCCCACCGTGCCACATGAAGGGCGCACCATTTGAAAAAGCCCGCTTCGTCCAGGATCAAACTGGTGATGATGATGGCGATGAAGGTGGCCGTCGCATTCCACACGATGTGCCACACCGCCGCGATGTCGCCGATATGCACCACACCCAGGGCCAGCGCCAGCAAGGCGCCGCCCGCCGCGCTCCAGCCCACGCCCAGCCCGCGCGGCTGGATGATGACCATGGCTAGGGTCAATATGAAGATGCAGGCGGCAAGCATGGATTGGATGGTTGGCGAATAACGTGGTTGTTGGGGGAAGCCGGCATGCGCTAGCGTATGCCGTGCTCCTCTATCCAGGCGACCAGCGCCGAGATGGTTACGACCGAGGCAAGCGTGGACAGCAGAATGGTTCGCGAGGCTACGCGTGCGTCGCGTCCGTACAGCTGCGCCAGGATGAAAGGGCCGGTGCCTATCGGCAAGGCGCTTAACAGTACCGCGGTCCACGACCAGACCGGGGGCATGGAAAAGACACCGAAGGCAAGCAGGGCGGTGACGCCGGGCTGCACCAGCAGCTTGGCCGTCACCACGCGGGCGACGACGGCGTCATCGCCCGCAGCCTGGGTCTGCGCAAGGAACAGGCCGATGGCGATCAGGGCGCACGGACTGGCCGCGTTGCCCAGCAGGATCATGAAGCGGTCGATGGATTCCGGCAGCGGCACGCCGGTCGCGGCCCAGGCGAAACCCAGCAGGGGCGATATCAGCAAAGGGTTGCGTATCAGTGCGCCGCCGACCTTTGCGGCGGTTTTACGGAGATCCTGTCCCTGGTGCTGATCGGCTTCGATCAGGGCGATCGACACGCCGAACAGCACGCAGGCGGTCATCAGCGTCGCCACCACCGCGGGCGCCAGGCTCTGCTGGCCGAATACGACCAGGCACAGCGGAATGCCCATGAAGCCGACGTTCGCATACGAATTGCTCAGGGCTTCGATGCTGACATCGGTCAGCGGCGTCGATTTGCCGCGGTGCGCGGCCAGGGCCACCGCGAAGGCGGCGGCGATGCCGCCGATAAACGACAGGACGTAGCCCGCGTGCGCCAACTGTTCCCAGGTCACTTGCGACATGGCGCGAAACAGCAGCGCCGGCAGCGACAGATAGACGACGAAGCGATTGAGTACGTCGCTGGCGGCCGGACCCAGCAGGCGCTTGCGTGCCGCCAGCCACCCCACCAGAATCAGGGCGAACACGGGCAGGGCGGCGGTAAAGACGGCATGCATGTAAAGGTGAGCGAAAAAAAGGAGCCCATTCTAACTGTGTGCCGGCTTCCTGCCGCTCCGTCACGCCTGACGCGATTTGCCTGGCCGGCCGGCGCTGGCGAAAATCGCGATTTGTCGGTTTTGTCTGAAAGGAAAAGCAGCATGAGCCAGCCATCCATTACGGTCGTCGTCGGCGACTGGTCGCGTTTGCGCAACGATGCCAGCGCGGTCCGGCATGCCGTTTTCGTCATCGAGCAGAAAGTGCCGCCGGAAATCGAAATGGACGAGTTCGATGCGGTTTGCGTGCACGCGGTCGCCTATGCTGCGGACGGACAGGTATTGGGAACGGGCAGGCTGCTGCCCGATGGCCACATCGGCCGCATGGCGGTGCATCGCGCGGCGCGCGGACTGGGCATAGGCGCGCGTCTGTTGCAAGCCCTGGTAGAGGCCGGCCGGGCGGCGGGCCATCGTACGTTGATGCTCAACGCGCAAACCCATGCCCGCGGTTTCTATGAAGGGCAGGGTTTCGTCGTGGAAGGCGACGAATTCATGGACGCCGGTATTCCGCACGTTGCCATGACACGGGTATTTCCCGCCTGAATGTATTTGTCCGATCCAGCAAAAACAAAAAACCCCGCGAGACGACGTCTTGCGGGGTCTTTGCCTTTCATTCGCGGCGTTGCCGCCGTGAAGTCGCGATCGGGTGGTGCCCAGGAGAGGACTCGAACCTCCACACCTTGCGGCACATGGACCTGAACCATGCGCGTCTACCAATTCCGCCACCTGGGCCCGCTTCGTTGCCGCATTTGATGCCGCAGCAGCGAAGAGGCGCGATTATGCACATTTTTTTCGGCGGCCGCAAGTCGACGCAGTGCATGGCGGATTTTCGTTGGGAGAGTCGCCAATAAAACCTACCGGTAAAGCCCGCCGGTAAAGCCCATAAAGCAAAACCCCCGGTGCGTTTCCACACCGGGGGTTTGCGAATTCATGGTGCCCAGGAGAGGACTCGAACCTCCACACCTTGCGGCACATGGACCTGAACCATGCGCGTCTACCAATTCCGCCACCTGGGCACTGTAATTTCGTTAGAATACCGCCTTTGCAGTTGATTTATAGTTCATCCGCGGCGATTTCCTGCGAAAGCACAGAAGCTGCGCATTATAAACAGGAATTTCGACTTTGGCAAAACGATCGAGCGACGACGCCGCTAACAAGAATAGACCCACGGTCGTGCCCGAGGCGCCTCCCGATTTCGATCCAGACGTTCCCAGTCGCGAGGCCATTCTTCGCGCATTGCGGGCCGCCGGTTCCCCCTTGTCGCCAGCGGAGCTGGCCGAGCGCATGGGATTCGCTAGTCCGGAAACGTCGGTGGGATTCGAACGCCGCCTCGCCGCGATGGAAAGGGACGGCCAACTGCTGCCCAACCGCAAGGGCGTGCTGCTGTTGGCCACCAAGCTGGACTTCGTTGCCGGCAGGGTGCAAGGCCATCGCGACGGATTCGGTTTCCTGGTCCGCGACGACGGTGGGCCGGACATCTTTCTTTCGCCCCGCGAAATGCTAAAGGTGCTGCACGGCGATCGCGTGCTGGTCAAGCCCGGCGGCGAATACCGTGGCAAGCCTGAAGGCAATATCGTCGAGGTCATCGAACGCCGCACCAATAAGCTGGTGGGGCGCTTCCTGCATGAGCATGGCCTGTCCATCGTCGTGCCCGAAGACCAGCGCATCAAGCACGACATTCTGATTCCCCCCAGCGATACCAATGGCGCGCAGCATGGCCAGGTGGTCTCCGTGGAAATCATGGAACAGCCCACACGGCATACGCAGCCTTTGGGGCGCGTGGCCGAGGTGCTAGGCGAAATCGATGATCCCGGTATGGAAATCGAGATCGCCGTGCGCAAGTTCGACGTGCCGGTCGATTTTTCCGACGCCGCGCGCAAACAGGCCGCCCGTCTGCCGGATGCGGTGCGCAAGACCGACCTGAAAGACCGCGTCGATCTGCGCGACGTACCGCTCATCACGATCGACGGCGAGGACGCGCGGGATTTCGACGATGCCGTGTATTGCGAAGCCGTCGAACTGGGTACCGGCCAGCGCAAGCGGCCGGCGTGGCGTCTGCTGGTCGCCATTGCCGATGTCAGCCATTACGTGCAGCCGCACGATGCCCTGGACGACGATGCCGTCGAACGCGGCACCAGCGTGTATTTCCCGCGGCGGGTCATTCCCATGCTGCCGGAAACGCTGTCGAATGGGCTGTGCTCGCTGAATCCCAACGTCGACAGGCTGGTGCTGGTCTGCGATATGGTGATTCCCGCCAGTGGCGCCAAGGCAGGCACCGTCACGGCATATCAGTTCTATAACGCCGTCATGCATTCGCATGCGCGCACCACCTACACCAACATCTGGGGCGCGTTGCAGCAGCCGGGTGGTCCGGCGGCCCAGGCCATGGCCGGCGTGATGCCGCAGGTGCGCGATCTGTACGAGCTGTTCCAGCTGTTGTTGCAAGCGCGCCGCAAGCGCGGAGCGATCGATTTCGATACGGTGGAAACCAAGATCGTCTGCAACGAGCTCGGCCGTATCGAACAGATCGTGGGTGTGGTGCGCAACGATGCGCACAAGCTGATCGAGGAATGCATGCTGGCGGCGAATACCTGCGCCGCCGATTTCATGGCGCGCAGCAAGCATCCCGGCCTGTACCGTATCCACGAAGGGCCGACGCCGGACCGCCTGCAATCGCTGCGCGAATTCCTGCGCACGATGGGCCTGTCGCTGGGTGGAGGCGACTCGCCCACCGCCAAGGATTACGGCGAATTTCTCGACGGTGTGCGTGGACGTCCCGACTATCCCCTGTTGCAGACCATGTGCCTGCGCTCCATGCAGCAGGCCATGTACAGCCCGGAGAACGTCGGCCATTTCGGCCTGGCGTATCCCGCTTATACGCATTTCACGTCGCCCATCCGGCGCTATCCGGATTTGCTCACGCACCGCGTCATCAAGGCCCTGCTGCAGGGGCAGCGCTATGTGCCTTCGCTGCAGGACGAACCGGTGGTGATCGGTCGTTCGCACAAGGAGCACGAGCACGCCATCTGGGAAAAGCTGGGCCTGTTGCTTTCGTCCAGCGAGCGTCGTGCCGACGATGCGTCCCGCGACGTGGAAGCCTGGCTGAAGTGCTGGTTCGTCAAGGAGCGCGTCGGCGAGGATTTCAGTGGCACGGTAACCGGCGTTGCAAGCTTCGGCATCTTCGTTACGCTGGATACGCTGCACGTCGAAGGCCTGGTGCATGTATCCGAGCTCGGTGGCGAATACTTCCAGTTCAACGACGCGCTACATGAGCTGCGCGGTGAACGTACCGGTATGCGTTATCGTCTGACCGATAAGGTTCAGGTGCAAGTTGCGCGTGTCGATCTGGAAGCGCGGCGCATTGAATTCCGCCTGGTCAAGGGCACCAGTTTCGACTCGCTGCGCAAAGCCGCGCAACGGGGACCGGAAGATCCGCCCCGGCGGGTCAAGAAGGCCGCGGGCACCAAGCCGCCGGTATTGAAGGGCCAGACGGCCAAGGTGCGGCGCGCCGAGGCGAAGAAAGCCGACCGCGTCGCGCGCCAGGGGGCTGCCACAAAGTCCGCCGCGCGCAAGCGCCGCTGAGCACGGCCCCGCCCCGGTAGGGGCGGGGGCATACAAGAGAGGTATGGTTTTTATGGCGTCAACCCAGGTTCTCGCAGGGTTTCACGCGGTCGTGGCGCGCCTGCGCCATGCGCCGTCTTCCATCAAGGAAATTTACGTCGAGGCCTCGCGGCACGACAAACGCATGGCATCCCTGGTCGAGCAGGCGGCGCAGGCCGGTTGCAAAGTGCATCCGGTAGCGGCCGAGCGGTTGGACGGACTGGCGCGCGGCACGCGTCATCAGGGCGTCGTTGCCCTGGCCGACCCGGCCCAGCTCGCGGTCGATATCGACGAAGTGCTGGATGTCATCGATGGGCCGGCTTTCCTGCTGATCCTGGATGGCGTGACCGATCCCCATAACCTTGGCGCCTGCCTGCGCACGGCGGATGCGGCCGGCGTGCATGCCGTGATCGCCCCTCGCGACCGTGCCGTCGGCCTGAACGCCACGGTGCAGCGGGTCGCCTGCGGAGCCGCCGATACCGTTCCGTACATCATGGTCACCAATCTTGCGCGGACCATGCGCGAGCTCAAGGAGCGCGACGTGTGGCTGGTCGGCACGGATGACCAGGCGACCACGCCGATGCACGGCGTGGACGCGCGGCGGCCCATGGGATGGGTCATGGGCGCGGAAGGTGAAGGCATGCGCAGGCTGACGCGCGAAACCTGCGACGAACTGGTGAATATTCCGATGCTGGGTTCGGTGGAAAGCCTGAACGTCAGCGTTGCCAGTGCCGTCTGCCTGTACGAGACCGTGCGTCAGCGCCAGGGGTAAAATCCCCGGCTCACTCCCGTATCACCGGCGCGAAATCATGGATAAATCCGGCTTTACCACCACCATCGTTCATTCCGATCGGCGCGATGGCGCCGAGCACGGTGCCGTCCACAAGCCCATACACGTGTCGTCGGAATACGGCTACGCCGACGCGCGCGAACTCGCCGCGGTGTTCCAGGGCAAGGCAGGTTATACCTATGCCCGGCAGGGCACGCCGACGACCGCCGCGCTGGAAAAACGGGTGACGCTGATGGAAAAGGGGGTTTCGACGGTCAGTTTCGCGACCGGCATGGCGGCCCTGGCGGCGGTCTTCACCACGCTGTTGCGCGCCGGCGATCACCTGGTGTCCAGCCAGTTCATCTTCGGCAATACCAACAGCCTGTTCAGCACGCTGGCGGAACTGGGCGTGGAGATTACCTTCGTCGACGCCACCGATGCGGAACAGGTCAAGGCCGCGCTGCGTCCGAATACCCGCATGGTGTTTGTTGAAACCATCGCCAATCCCGGGACGCAAGTGGCGGATCTGGCCGGTATCGGCGCACTGTGCCGCGACCGCAATCTGGTCTATCTGCTCGACAACACGCTGACTTCGCCCTGGATGTTGCGCGGGATCGATGTGCATGCGTCGCTGGTCATGAATTCGTTGTCCAAGTACATCGGTGGCCATGGCAATGCCCTGGGCGGCACCATCACCGACACCGGCCTGTTCGACTGGTCGGGCTACAAGAATATTTTCGATTCCTATCGGAAGGGGCCCGCGACCGGTTGGGGAATCCTGCAGATCAAGAAGAAAGGCCTGCGCGATATGGGCGCCACGTTGTCGGCCGACGCGGCGCACCGCATTTCGGTCGGGGCGGAAACACTGGCCCTGCGCATGCGCAGGCATTGTGACAATGCGCTGGCGCTGGCGCGCATGCTGGACGGCCACGCCGGGGTGTCCAAGGTCTATTACCCCGGCCTGGCATCGCATCCCCAGCATGCCCGCGCGGCGGAGTTGTTCGATGGTCACTTCGGTGCCCTGGTGGGCGTGGAACTGGTCGATAGCATCGATTGTTTTGAATTCCTGAATCGCCTGCGGGTCGTCATCCTGGCCACGCACCTGGGCGATACGCGTACCCTGGCACTGCCGGCCGCGCACACCATCTATTACGAGATGGGCGCGCAGCGCCGCGCGCAGATGGGTATTGCCGATAGCTTCATCCGCGTATCGGTGGGCATCGAGGACGAAGAAGATCTGCTGGGCGACTTCGATCAGGCGTTTCGGGCCTGTATGAACACCTGAGCCGGGAGCTCCGCCATGTTGATCCAGATCGCCGAAGTATTCACATCCGCCGAAGCCGCCGAGATCCGGCGCCGGCTCGACACAGCCGAGTGGGTCGACGGCAAGGTGACCGCGGGTCATCAGTCAGCGCAGGTCAAGCAGAATCGCCAGTTGGCGGAAAACAATCCGCTGGCACAGGAAATGGGCAACCTGATCATGCAGCGGCTGACGCGCAATCCGCTTTTCATGGCCGCCGCATTGCCGCGCAAGATATTTCCGCCGCTTTTCAACCGCTACGAAGGCGGGGAGAATTTCGGCTACCACGTCGATAACGCGGTACGGCCCATCCCCGGTTCGCTGGACCGCGTGCGTACCGATATGTCGGCCACACTCTTCCTTTCCGAACCCGATACCTACGACGGCGGCGAACTCGTAGTGGATGACCTGTATGGCCCGCGCAGCATCAAGTTGCCGGCCGGCCACATGGTGCTTTATCCGGGAACCAGCCTGCACCGTGTCGGCCCCGTCACGCGCGGCACGCGCATCGGTGCATTCTTCTGGCTGCAGAGTCTGGTGCGTGAGGACGCGCAGCGTGCCTTGCTGCTGGAATTGGATGTTGCCATTCAAAGACTGACGCAGGATGTAAAAGAACATCCCGCGCTGGTTCAGCTGACCGGCGTTTATCACAACCTGCTGCGCCGCTGGGTCGACGTGTAACGCCGGCCGGCCTCGGAACCCGATGCCATTCCATGCAATGGAACCCGCGATCGGCGCTGATGCTTTCATGGCGGAAAGCTAGCAACGGCGCGGGTTTTCGGCGGTTTTTTTCTTGACAGCCTTTGTGCTCTCGGGGCCTAATACGCCTCTGCGTCGCTCCTGGTTTGCCCGTGCTGTTTCCGGCGGAATCATGGGCGGCGTAGCAATTTAAGCGTCGCGGTTTGTCTCATGCAAACCGTCCAAGAAGAAGTCGTTCGAATGTCTTGCCGGCCGCCCCGGCCGCCGGGACACCATACCTGTGAGGGGTAATCCTGCATGAATAAAACTGAACTCATCGACCACATTGCCAGCAAGGCGGACATTTCGAAAGCGGCCGCCGGCCGTTCCCTCGATGCCTTGATCGGTGCTGTGAAGTCGACGCTGAAAAAGGGCGGCACGGTAACGCTGGTCGGTTTCGGCACGTTCGCCGTGTCTTCCCGTGCAGCACGTACCGGTCGCAATCCTCGTACCGGCGAAAGCATCAAAATCAAAAAGGCCAAGGTGCCCAAGTTCCGCGCGGGCAAGGCCCTGAAGGATGCAGTCAACTGATCGATGCGTCGGTCATGATCGCCCGGCAGGACGGGGGACGATGCGCGCGGCATATCGCGCCGGTTCCAGGTGGTTTGGTTCCCCTTCGTTTGCGGCCTTGCCGGGCGCTCGCTATAATCCGCGTCTTGCGGTTTGCTTGAAGAGTGGCCCCACTCGAAATGGGGTGCTTAGCTCAGCTGGTAGAGCGGCGCCCTTACAAGGCGTAGGTCGGGGGTTCGAACCCCTCAGCACCCACCACTCCATTCCCTTCGCGATCGCAGTCTTTCCCTCCCGCCGTTCGAATCGAAGCCGGCCGGTACAAGCCCGGTTCAGCGCGCTGCTGCCGCTGCTGCATTAGCCAGCAGGCTCGCGATGTCGGCTTCCGTATAGCCCAGGTCTTGCAGGATTTCCCGCGTGTGCTGGCCAAGCGCAGGCGCGCCATCGATGGCCGCTTCGGGCGAGGCATCCGCGTTGTCGCCGAATACCGCCCAGCGCCGCAGTCCTTGATAGGTGCCGGCTTGCGGATTGCGATACTCGCGCATGAATCCCATGGCCTGCACCTGGGGGTGATCGAACATGTCCTCGACACGATTGACCACCGCGCAGGGCACGCTCAGTCCGAAGCGTTCCGCCCACGCAGCCGCGCTGTCGCGCGCCAGGGCGGCACGCACGCGGGGTATCAGTTCATCGGCGCGGGCTGCTCGCTTCTTGACCGAGTCATACTCGGGATCATCCGCGAGCTGAGCCAGATCCAGGTGTTCGCACAGCGCGCGCCAGAAATGCGGCGTGTTGGCCGAGATATACAAATAGTCTTCGCCGGTGGGATGTATGCCGGTGATGCCGCCGGAACGCATATCGCGCTCGATGCGGCGCGGTTCGCCT